>JBBSKR010000025.1:0-24871 GCA_038256135.1 Flavobacteriales bacterium
CTTGGAATGGTATATGTTCTGTTTTCTATTTCCTGAAGCTCATCCAGGCTTAAAAAACCCCTTTCATTTTTAATGAACTTAGATTTGAAGTTAACAAAAGGGTCGCGTTCTATCCAACCCAATTTAAATGATAGGTTAATCAATTTTCTAAAGCGTTCAATATGCTTCATCACCGTATTATTGCCCATTTGTTTTTGATGGTCTTCAGGCACATAACCTCTTAGGTACTTCTCGAATTTTATGATAAAGTTATAATCAAGTTCCCGTAAATAGAGGTCTGTGGTCTTATAGGATTTCAACAGGAATTTAGAAACATGGCGCTGCGTAGTAAAATAATTTTTTTGCGTTCCCCATTTCAACTTACCGACCATATCCTTATTGTGGTAGTCCACGATATCCATAATGGAATGATTGTTTTCATCTTCCCCTAGATATCTAGCTTTAATGGCCTTTGATGTAATCAATTTATGTTCTGCCATTAATTCACGGTACGAGCTAAAAAGATGGTTATAGGTTTCGTCCAGATAGCTGTTAAGTATTCGAGATTTTTGGCTAGTTCCCTTTGCCCTGTTTCTATGGACATCCCAATCGGATATTAAAACCTTACGTTTTAGACTGATGGTGGCCCGTTTGCCATTTACGGTAATTCTTGCATAAAGGGATGCTTGATTGTCTTTTACCCTGGAAAAGTCCGCCCAGAACAAAATGCTGAATGTTGAAGATGTTTTCATGATTTCGTCTTTTAGTTAACATTAGTTGTTATCAGACGAAAGTCAAATCACTTATAAAGATACATTTATTTAGCCAACGCTTGGTTATTTTAACAAATCGGTCAACACTTTTACGGTTTTTATTTTGTTATCCGAATTGTTGACGTTTTAATTGGGAATAAATGTTTTGTTTTGATATCCCTAAAAACGTAAAAACCTGTTAATCATACGATTAACAGGTTTTTGATATAGATTGATACTACAATTTGTCGGGGTGGCAGGATTCGAACCTGCGACCTCCGCGTCCCAAACGCGGCGCGATAACCGGGCTACGCTACACCCCGATGATGGTTATCTTAAACTTCTGTCTCTCCCACAGAATTTTGCGGAGAGACAGGGATTCGAACCCTGGGTACCCTTTTGGGGTACGACGATTTAGCAAACCGTTCCTTTCGGCCACTCAGGCACCTCTCCAATAATTCTTCAATGAACTTTCGCTTAAAATAGCGGATGCAAATGTAATTTTATAAGCTGGCTTAAGCAACTATTTTTTAGGTTTTTTTCAAGATAAAAATATCTCCCTGTTACTCAGGATATTCCACACGTAAATGATAAATATTCGTTAGCTTTTGCTTAAATATTTTCTTAATAGTCTCTATTTCCTTAAAGGTTATATCCGCATTCAAGAATTGATTGGCCTTCATTTGTCCTGAAATTATCTTATCAACAAACTCATCAATAATCAGGAAAGTAGGATCCTTTAAACTTTTAGATGCGGCCTCCACCGAATCCGCCATCATTAAAATGGCAGTTTCCCTAGAAAACGGTAAAGGTCCAGGATATCTAAAATCAGCTTCTTTCACTTCTACCTCTAAATCTTTTTGCTTTTTGTAAAAATAAAAAACCAAGGTCGTGCCATGATGTGATCTAATAAAGTCAATAATTCGGTCAGGTATATTATTTTTCCTGGCCAATTCAATTCCTTTGATGACATGATCAATTATTATTTTGGCACTGTCCTTAGGGTTTAATTCGTCATGCGGATTTACATTGGTTATCTGATTCTCGGTAAAAAAAGTAGGATCATTCATTTTACCAATATCATGATATAACGCACCTACCCTTACCAACATAGCATTCGCACCGATTTCGTTCGCCGCAGCCTCAGCCAAATTTGCTACTTGTAAAGAATGATTGAATGTACCCGGTGCCCTGTTTGACAGTTCCTTTAGCAATTTCGAATTGGTATCCGATAGCTCCAATAGGGAAACATCCGACACTAATCCGAATAATTTTTCATAGATATATATCAAGGGTTGTACAAATAAGGTTATCATGCCATTGAGTAAAAAGAGCCCGAGCGTATACCATTCAATATCGCTCAAATCCCCCTCATGAATGGTATGAAACGCCAAATAACCAATAATGTAAATGAAGGTTATCTGACCTACGCTCACAAATAAATTCGCTCTTTTATATAGCTCTGAAACAGTTAGAATGGTGACGATACCGGCTATAATCTGTAGAAATATGTATTCAAAACTATTTGGAACCACAAAGCCCAATATCAAAACCGTAAGTACGTGGACAAAAAGACCTAAGCGGGCATCAAAAAATGTTTTTAGGATTAGGGGCAATATGCACAATGGCACAACAAACACCAATTGGTCATTATATTTTATAACCATGGTGGTTACAAAGACCATTAAAAGTATATTAAAAAATATGAAGGTTACTTTTGTATTGTTATCATAGACCTCCTTTCTATATTTTTTAAGAAATAGGAAAAGCATAATTAATACGAGGGCAACTAGTACTGTATACCCTATCAAAATGTAGTAATAATTGTTGGCAGTCCATAATTCGGACTCATACTCGGCCTTTAAAGATTCTAACACCTTAAGGTTTTCGGATTCTACTACCTCACCTTTTGCGATAATCAATCGTCCTTGATCAACAGTACCCCTGGTATAGGAGAGCTTTGATAAAGCTTCCTCCCTGGCTTTTTGAGTCAAATTGTTATCAAAACTGACATTGGGGGCAATCATATCAAAAAACAGGGATTGCATTTCGTTTTCGAAAATGGAAAGGTTATTCTCCCTTAAAACTTTACTGACAAGTTCATTTATTTCATTGACCCTGAAAAAGTCCGTAACCCTTACCTTTTGTGCTTCGTTATCTGTTACTAGATAAATAAAATTACGCTGAACCTGTTTTCCGTTGTTCTGTAAAATCCCTGTAGTATAGATTGAATCTAAAATAATTTTAGAAAATTGCCTTAAACGGTTTCTTTGGATATTCCGAAGTCCGGTACCTTCCCATTTTTCTTCAAAAGCCCCCTCAAATTGTTCTTTTACATTGTCAACGATCTGTTGGTCATATTTAAAATACGGAAGTTGGTTTCGCTCAAGGGATTGTCTTTCCTTTGCAATTTCAGCATCGGTTTTTTTGATTGAAAAATCAAAAGGTGCATAAAGATTTTCAAATTGCCAAGGCTTTCCTTTTTGAAATTCATATTTAAATTTGCCCCCTTTGGGTAAGAAAAAAACAATGAACGCCACAGCCGCCACGTAGAGTAAGTATTTAAAAATGAGCGATTGCTGTTTATATAGTTTGTCCAAAGGAAATAATTATTGAATTCCTCAAAAATAGAAAATAATAAACTGATATTTAGTAATTGATACGATAACCCATGGGTTGCTATAGAATTTAGTAATTTCGTCAAATTAAATATTACATCATGAAAGAGGTTGTTATAGTTTCAGCAGTAAGAACGCCCATTGGAAGTTTTATGGGCGGGTTATCTACAGTACCGGCGCCAAAGTTGGGAGCCATTGCCATTGAGGGTGCATTAAAAAGGATAAATCTAGACCCTAGCTTGGTAAACGAGGTACTTATGGGAAATGTAGTACAAGCAGGAACTGGCCAGGCACCTGCCAGACAGGCCGCCATTTTTGCCGGAATCCCAAATACGGTGCCCTGCACCACTATAAATAAAGTTTGTGCCTCCGGTATGAAAGCGGTGATGCAGGGCGCCCAAGCAATCGCTTTGGGAGATGCTGATATTGTAGTTGCAGGGGGTATGGAAAACATGAGCCTGATACCACATTACGTTCATATGCGAACGGGTACAAAATTCGGGCCTTCTACTTTAATCGACGGTATGCAAAAAGACGGTTTGGTCGATGTTTATGATCAGAATGCCATGGGCGTTTGCGCAGATGCCTGTGCCGTCAAATATGATTTTTCAAGGGAAGATCAAGACAACTATGCGGTTCAGTCCTATACAAGGTCATCAAACGCATGGGACAATGGCAATTTTGACAATGAAGTGATACCGGTACCGGTACCGCAAAGACGTGGCGAACCGATACTAGTTGAAAAAGACGAGGAATACACCAATGTATTTATGGACAAAATACCAAAGTTAAGGCCAGCGTTTTCCAAAGACGGTACAGTCACTGCAGCTAATGCGTCTACCATTAATGATGGGGCTGCTGCGCTGGTTTTGATGAGTAGGGAAAAGGCGGATGAACTCAAACTAAAGCCATTGGCGACCATTAGAAGTTATGCCGATGCGGCCCATGAACCAGAGTGGTTTACAACGGCACCCGCCAAAGCATTGCCCAAGGCCTTGGCCAAAGCAAACTTGAGCATTGAGGAAATAGACTTTTTTGAATTCAACGAAGCTTTTTCAGTAGTCGGTTTAGCAAATATGAAATTATTAGGACTCAACGATAGTAATGTGAACGTAAATGGAGGTGCAGTTGCGTTGGGCCACCCCTTGGGATGCTCCGGTGCCCGTATATTAGTTACGTTGTTGAATGTTTTGGAACAAAATGGGGCCAAGTTAGGAGCTGCGGCTATTTGTAATGGCGGCGGAGGCGCTTCGGCAATCATTATTGAAAGGGCTTAGGCACTTAAAAAGGTTACATGCAATACGGCATTTGTCACTTAAGCATTGTTCCGGTAAGAAGTTCTCCGGAGGAAGTATCGGAAATGGCGACCCAACTCTTGTTTGGTGAACATTTTAAGATATTGGAATGCAGAAAAAACTGGTCTAAGATAAAAACGATAGTTGACAAATGCGAAGGTTGGATAATGAACAGCCAACTTGCCTTTATTCCAGCAGATGAGTTTATCGTACTTCAACAAAATAAAGTGCGAAAATATGTTGCTGATCTTGTTTCTTTTATTGAGGACCACCAAAAAATATTGACACCTATCCTTTTGGGGTCGACTTTACCGAATACCCCATCTTTGCCTATCAACTTTGAAGGAACTTTTATAAGTAAGCCGCAGCCGAAGGACAAACTCATCAAAACATCCTTACTATATATGAATTCTCCTGAATTAAAAGGTGGTAGAACCCCCTTTGGTATAGATAGTGCCGGATTTACACAAATGGTCTATAAAATTAATGGATACGGGTTATTACGAACAGCCGAGAATCAATCTACCCAAGGTACCGCCCTTAGTTTTGTTGAAGAAAGCGAAGCAGGAGACTTGGCCTTTTTTGATAATTCCAATGGTATCATAGATCATGTTGGCATTATTATGGACAATAATTACGTTATCCATGTCAACGGAAAGGTTAGGATAGATCGTATCGATCACACTGGGATTTTCAATAATGACTTGAGAGCCTATACACATGAACTTAGGGTTATCAAAAAAATAATATGAAAAAAGGCCCAAAAAGGGCCTTTTATATTAATTCGGTGAATGGGAATTATTCTCCTAACATTTTTTTCATTCTCATGAAGTTTTCATTATCCCCCATTGCTCCATAAATATTTTTTAGCTGGGTCATAACATTCTCATTCTCTGGGTTGGCTTTCAATGCTTCTTCCAAAACATCGGCACCTTGCTTGAATAAACTGTCCTTTTTCTCTTTTAACTCTTCATATTTAGTAATATCGGCCCTAGAATTTCCCAAGGCATTCATATCCTCTATCAGCGAGTTCCCTTGGTTCACATACGTAGTGGAAAGGTTGAGGAATGCATTTGTGTAACTCGGATCTAATTCAATTGTCTTCTTATAAGAAGCCCTCGCATCCTCATAATTTTCTTGTTCCATGCTAATTACGCCAACATTGTAATGAAGGTCAGGGTTATCAGGTGCCAAGGCAATGGCTTCTGCCATTAATTCCTTAAACTTATCTTTATCGCCTTGATTAAAATAAAGGTTGGCTTCGTTCAAAATAAGATTGATATCTTCTGGATCATTTTGCCTTGCTGCCTTATAAGCTTCCAACGCTTTTTCATCCTGTCCTAATTGCGTATAAATCAATGCGGTGTTTTTAACAATCTCCGATTTGTTTGATGGTGTCTTTTCGTCCAAAGGATTGGTATACGTTCCTGATTTTACCATAAGATCGCGTTGAACCTTATCCATCTCCTCAACTTCACCGGTTTCTGTATTGGTAGCTTTATAAACAACACCGCTACCATCATATCCTATTTCCTGAAGTTTATTATAATAATCCAAGGCCATTTCATAATGGCCGCCATTGACAGCACTACCAGCAGCATAATATAAGTAAGAAGTATCCCTTGGACTTAGGGTATAGCTCATATATAATTTCTCTGCTGCTTCCTTGAATTTTTTATTTCCATTGTCAGTTACTGCAGAATTTACAAGATCGGCGGTCAAAGCTGCCATATATTGATTTGTCTCATCCGAATATTTTTGCTTGCCGGATTTCTCTTCAATTTCAACAACTTTCTTAAATGAGGTTGATGCTTTCTCAAAAGCATCGTTATTCCCTTTTTTTGCCAAATCGCTATAAATCTTACCTCTTGTAAAATGATATTGCGCCTGTAACTTTTCATCTGCAGAAGCTATAGTACCGGATGCGGCCTCAATTGCAGTTTGTGCCGATGCGACATCACCGTCCTTTAAGGCTTTTTCCGCATCTTTTATTTCATTCTTTTGTGCAAATCCGACCATAGTAAAGGTCAATGCAGCCACAATTAAAAACTTATTCTTCATTTTTTAGTTATTTATTATTAGTGTTTACAAGTTATGATGTTTTTTCATCGGTTTCATCAGAATCAATCTCCGTGCCATCTTCTGCATCTACCTCAATATCAAGTATTTCAGATTCTTCGATTTCATCCTCATCTTTCATCACCTTAGCTACGGCGGCAATAGAATCATTATCCTTAATATTGATGAGCTTGACACCCTGTGTTGCCCTGCCCATTACCCGTAAATCTTCAACGCTCATACGGATTGCGATACCTGATTTATTGATGATCATAAGATCATCTGAATCGGTCACATTTTTAATAGCGACGAGTCCGCCAGTCTTTTGGGTCACACTTATTGTCTTAACCCCTTTTCCTCCCCTATTAGTTATTCTATAGTCCTCAATACTGGAACGTTTGCCATAACCTTTTTCGGAAACCACGAGTATCTCATCTTCAAAATTATGAACGGATACCATTCCTATTACTTCATCGGCATCGTTTGCCAAGGTAATACCCCGTACGCCCGATGCATTTCGTCCCATAGGCCTGGTTTTACCTTCCTCGAATCGAATTGCCTTACCAGATTTAAGACCTAAGAATATCTGACTTGTACCTGTGGTCAATTTAGCTTCCAAAAGCTCATCCCCGTCCCTCACGGTAATAGCATTGATACCATTTTGACGTGGTCGGGAATATTGCTCCAAAGATGTCTTTTTAACAACGCCCTTTTTAGTCGCCATAATAACATAATGACCGTTTACATATTCCTCATCCTTCAAATCTTGTGTACAAATAAAGGCCTTTACGTTATCATCTGACTCAATATTAATAAGATTTTGTATTGCTCTACCCTTAGATGTCCTACTGCCTTCGGGTATTTCAAAGACGCGCATCCAAAAACATTTTCCCTTTAGCGTAAAAAACAACATGTATTGGTGGTTGGTACCAACAAAAAGATGTTCCAAGAAATCCTCATTTCTGGTGGAAGACGCCTTTTGTCCTACCCCACCCCTATTTTGGGTCTTATATTCCGACAATGGTGTTCTCTTAATATAGCCTGCATGTGAAATAGTGATGACCACTTGTTCATCTGGTATCATGTCCTCCATACTTAGATCTCCACCAGCTAAGTTGATTTCAGACCTGCGCTCATCGCCATACTTATCCTTAATCTCCAGAAGCTCATCCTTAATGATTTGCATTCTGCGTTCTTTTTTCTCAAGAATATCCTTTAAATCGGCAATAGTTAAAATAATCTCGTCATATTCGGTTCTAAGTTTATCCTGTTCCAGACCGGTAAGTTGACGTAATCGCATTTCTACGATCGCCTTGGCTTGAATTTCGCTCAACTTGAAACGTTCCATCAAGTTTTCGCGCGCTTGATCTGCATTGCTTGAAGCCCTTATAATTGCAATAACTTCATCAATATTGTCAGAGGCAATGATCAACCCCTCCAGAATATGGGCGCGATCTTCAGCTTTTTTCAATTCATACTGCGTACGCCTAACCACAACTTCGTGGCGATGCTCAACAAAGTAATGAATCATTTCCTTTACGTTCAACAATTGCGGCCTTCCTTTTACCAAGGCTATATTATTAACACTAAAGGATGTTTGCAACGCCGTATACTTATATAGCATATTGAGCACAATATTGGGAATAGCATCTCTTTTTAAGATGTAAACGATGCGCATACCGTTACGGTCCGACTCATCCCTAATATTGGATATTCCTTCTATTTTCTTGTCATTGACTAGGTCGGCGGTTTTCTTGATCATGTCGGCCTTGTTCACTTGATAAGGTATTTCATGAACAATGATACACTCCTTTCCCTGTACTTCTTCAAAAGTTGCTTTGGCACGCATCATTACGCGCCCTCTTCCCGTATGAAAGGCCTCCTTAACGCCATCATAACCGTAAATAATACCCCCAGTCGGAAAATCAGGTGCTTTAATATGGGTTATGAGTTCATCAATTTCTATATCGTTATTTTCGATATATGCCACTGTGCCATCAACGACTTCCGCCAAATTATGTGGCGGCATGTTGGTGGCCATACCAACGGCGATACCAGATGCCCCATTCACCAAAAGGTTGGGCACCCTGGTTGGAAGTACCGTAGGCTCCTTTAGGGAATCATCAAAATTCAGTTGATAATCTACCGTCTCCTTGTCTATATCGGCCAGCATGTCATCTGCAATCTTACGCATACGGGCTTCCGTATAACGCATGGCTGCAGGACTGTCGCCATCTATGGAACCAAAATTACCTTGCCCGTCCACCAACATATAGCGCAGACTCCATTCCTGGGCCATACGCACCATGGCATCGTATACCGAGGTATCCCCATGTGGGTGATATTTACCTAGGACCTCCCCTACAATACGGGCCGATTTTTTATGGGAGCTATTGCTTCTAACCCCTAATTCATGCATTCCGAAAAGAACGCGTCTATGTACTGGTTTTAACCCATCCCTAACATCTGGCAGGGCTCGTGACACAATGACCGACATTGAGTAATCAATGTAGGCAGATTTCATTTCATCTTCAATGTTAATAGGAATCAATTTTTCACCGTCAGCCATTTTAAAATCTTCTGTTTTTTAATTAGTAAAAAAGCATGCCAATATACTTAAATCCTAGGCGTTTCAAGAATATGTGCGTTTAATAATATCACAATTTATTAACACTAGGGCGAGGAATGTTAATTTTCAAATTATACGTCAATTTTCAACCGTTCAGATTAGCATTTTACGGGTTTTACAATAACTTTAACGAATATAGGTATGGTATTTGCCATTATTGAAGGAGATTTAGTAATTTTATAGTTGATATAATAGCATATGGATGATAATTTTTCCCCTAGAGTTAAGGATGTAATTGCTTACAGCAAGGAAGAAGCGTTGCGCCTTGGTCACGATTTTATCGGTACCGAGCACCTCATGTTAGGGCTTCTTAGAGATGGGAACGGGAAGGCCATAAGCATTTTGGATGCTTTGGAGGTTGATTTGGAACACTTACGAAGAAAAGTAGAGATTCTCAGTCCTTCCAATCCCAACGCAAGTGGTGTCCAAAAAGATAAAAAGAATTTGCATTTGACTAGACAAGCGGAACGCGCTTTGAAAACAACCTTTTTAGAGGCAAAACTTTTTCAAAGTTCTTCAATCAATACCGCACACCTTTTACTTTGTATTCTTAGGAATGAAAACGATCCTACAACTAAACTTCTGCACAAGTTGAAAGTTGACTATGATGGTGTAAAGGAACAATTCAAATTTATGATAACAAGTGACGACGATATGGTAGATGGCCCAACGGCCGAGTCTTTTCCCAGTGATTCCGATGATGCAAACGAAGGAAAGGAAAGTACCTTTGGTTCCACTGCTGGTCAAAAAGGCACAAAAAAATCCAAAACACCTGTATTGGATAATTTTGGAAGGGACCTTACTCAAATGGCAGAGGAAAATAAATTGGATCCCGTTGTAGGCCGTGAGAAAGAAATTGAACGCGTTTCTCAAATTCTAAGTAGAAGAAAAAAGAACAATCCCCTGCTTATTGGCGAACCAGGTGTTGGTAAAAGTGCCATAGCAGAAGGCCTTGCGCTGCGTATAATCAATAAAAAAGTTTCAAGAATACTTTTTAATAAAAGAGTCGTTACACTTGATTTGGCTTCGTTGGTCGCAGGCACTAAATACCGTGGGCAATTCGAGGAACGAATGAAGGCGGTAATGAACGAGCTTGAAAAAAATGAAGATGTTATTTTATTCATTGATGAAATCCACACCATCGTTGGTGCGGGTGGTGCGACTGCAAGTTTAGATGCCTCCAATATGTTCAAACCTGCTTTGGCCCGAGGTGAAATACAATGTATTGGTGCCACAACCTTAGACGAGTACCGACAGTATATTGAAAAGGACGGTGCTTTGGAAAGACGGTTCCAAAAAGTGATTGTTGAGCCAACCACCGTCGAGGAAACCATTGAGATATTGCACAATATAAAAAGCAAATACGAAGACCATCATAATGTAACGTATACCGATGAAGCAATTGAAGCTTGTGTTAAATTGACTAACAGGTATATGACAGATCGGTTTTTGCCGGACAAGGCTATCGATGCCTTAGATGAAGCAGGATCACGAGTACACATCGTAAATATGGATGTTCCAAAACAAATTCTTGAATTGGAAAAGAAATTGGAAGATGTACGTGACCTTAAAAATAGTGTCGTTAAAAAACAGAAATACGAAGAGGCTGCCAAACTAAGGGATGACGAAAAAAGTTTGGAAAAGGAGCTTGCCATTGCACAGGAACGTTGGGAGGATGATAGTAAATTGAACAAAGAAACCGTTAGCGAAGACAATGTAGCCGATGTAGTTTCTATGATGAGCGGCATTCCTGTCAATAGAATAGCACAAACGGAGAGTAATAAGTTATCGAAATTGCCCCAGCTTATCAAGAATAATGTTATAGGTCAAGATGAGGCAGTAGCTAAAGTTTCCAAAGCCATTCAACGAAATAGAGCGGGACTAAAAGATCCCAATAAACCCATTGGCTCCTTTATTTTTTTAGGACAGACGGGTGTTGGTAAAACCCAACTCGCCAAAGTTCTTGCCAAGGAACTTTTCGACTCGGAAGATGCGCTTATTCGTATCGATATGAGCGAGTATATGGAAAAATTCGCCATTTCTAGATTAGTTGGCGCACCTCCAGGGTATGTAGGCTATGAAGAAGGTGGTCAATTGACTGAAAAAGTTAGAAGAAAACCCTATTCCGTAATTCTATTGGATGAAGTTGAAAAAGCCCATCCAGATGTATTCAACATGCTTTTACAAGTGTTGGATGATGGTTATTTAACGGATAGTCTTGGTCGCAAAATAGACTTTAGGAATACAATCATTATCATGACCTCCAATATTGGCGCCAGACAATTGAAAGATTTTGGACAAGGTGTCGGTTTTGGTACTGCCACGAAAAAATCCCAAGAAGATTCGTATCAAAAAGGAGTCATTGAAAATGCCCTCAAAAAGGCATTCGCTCCCGAATTTTTAAATAGAATCGATGATGTTGTTATATTCAATGCATTGGAAAGGGAACAAATTCATCAGATAATCGATATAGAGCTCGCCAAATTGTTCAGAAGAATCAAGGATATCGGTTACGATTTAAACCTTACAAACAAGGCAAAAGATTATATCGCTGAAAAGGGATTTGACAAACAATATGGAGCAAGACCCCTTAAAAGGGCTATACAAAAGTATATAGAGGATGCTTTAGCGGAAGAAATAGTGAATTCCAAACTTAAAGAAGGCGATAGTATCTATATCGATCTTGATGAAAAAAGTGAAGAATTAACTATTAAAATTGAAAAAGCTGAAGAGGAGTCATCTAAATCAAAGTAATTCCTTACTACAATTCATTTAAAAAGGAGTCTTTAATCGGACTCCTTTTTTTTGTTAAAAAATTTGGTCTTGTAAGAAATCAAATACAGGTAGCAATAGCTAAACGCAGTACGAACGATATTTTCGCGTTTAATCTAATAATTTATTTAAACTTTACAGTTCGATTTACATTCGCTTCAGACACACTATAATACACACGAATGAAAATTGGATCAACCAAGAAAAAGGTAATCGTACGGGAGTACGAATTGGAAATAGGAAAAATACAGGTATTTGAAAATTATATGGTATCCATCTTTGATGAAGGTGCCACTTTGACTCTAGAGAGAGCATATCAAATTATCGGCATTTCAGAAATACATTTTAGGGATAAAAACTTTGGTTTTATTAGTCTTCGTAAAAATTCATTTGCGATCGATCCAACCATTTATAACTACCTTAAACAGCTAGACAACCTTAAGGCTTTTGCCATTGTTTCCGTTAAGGAAATTGACATGCACAATTTCAAGATCGAAAAATTGTTCTACAAAAAACCAATGAAGTTTTTCATTGAATTCGACAATGCACTTAAATGGGTGAAAAGAAGGGTTAATTGCTAAAATAAATTTCGGCCTTAGTACACAGCAGCACTAAATTTTAGTTTGGATTTTCTACTTCAGGCTGCTCTGGACCCATAAACAAATCGAGATACGCTTCTCCCAAACTACCGATAATGTCAGATGCCGTCAACGCTTGATAGCCTGTTTTTTCCACGGCAATATCACCCGCTTTGCCGTGTATATAAACACCAAATATGGCTGCATCCAGGGATTCATATCCTTGTGCTTTAAGTCCCGTTATAATTCCGGTTAGCACATCGCCACTTCCAGCTGTTGCCATCCCAGGATTTCCAGTAGTATTTACATACCCTTTTGCATCATGAACGATTATGGTGTGCGCTCCTTTAATTATAACAATACACTTATACTTTTTTGAGAAAGCCTTCGTCTTTTTCAATTTATCAAAATCGTCCGACCATTTGCCGATCAATCGTTCCAACTCTTTTGGATGAGGGGTTAAAATAGTATTCGCCGGTAATTTTTTCAATAGCCCTTGATGTTTTGAAATGATATTGAGGCCGTCTGCATCGATAACCAAGGGATGTTTATTTTTAGACAAAAATTCGATTAATCCCTTGATCGTTTCATCTGCTGTCCCCATCCCTACTCCAATTCCAATAACTGTTGGTTCAATTTCAAACTGTATATCGGTAAGGTAATTTTCTTGCGGATCTGTAAGCACCATTATTTCTGGCAAAGCTGTCTGTAGTACCGTATATCCTATTTTAGGCACAAAGCAAGTCACTAGACCACTACCTGCCAGAAGCGCAGCCCTTGATGCCAAACTAACCGCCCCAATTTTCCCATAGCTTCCGCCAACGATCAAAGCATGCCCATAGGTTCCTTTATGGGAGTATTTTTCCCGAGGCTTATATATGATCAAAATTTCATTCTTACCGATCAGCTCATAATCTGTTTCAGTAGCCATTACATATTCAGCGTCCAGACCAATATCCAAAACTTCCCATTGTTCCACAAACGAACCTGTTTCAGGTAGAAAAAACACAAGCTTTGGTGTTTGAAAACTAAGTACAAAATTTGATCTGATAATCGCTTCGTAATCTTTCGGACCTTGATCGGTAAACAAACCCGACGGAATATCAACTGATAATATTAAAGCTTTGGAGGTATTCAAATGCTGGATCAAATTGGTCACCCAACTATCAGGAGTTCTATTAAGTCCAATCCCAAAAATAGCATCCACAATAATTTCGTCCTTGCCGATCTCTGGTAATTCATCTTCAGAATTCATAAAGGTTGGCCAACATTTTCGCTCCTTCAATCGATCTAAATTGATCAAAAAATCCTCGGAGCGCTTTTCACTATAATTAACTACATAAACCGAAATAGTGTAACCGTGTTCCAATAGGTGTCTTGCCAATGCCATGCCATCGCCTCCATTATTGCCTATACCACAGAATAAATGAATTTTTACCGGAGCGCCTTTCATACGTAGGTGCATCCAATTGAACAACTGTAAGGCAGCACGTTCCATCAGTTCATCACTGGTAATTCCCTGTTTTTTTATGGTAACTTGATCTGCCGAATATATTTGTTTGGCGCTAAATAACTTCATTCTTACTGTTTTTTAGAACTGAAAAGTAACGATTCCGTAAAAAATTGTGGAATCATTTGATTAGGATATCAAATGTACTACTTTTGGTACTCAACCATAAGTATTATGGACTGCGATAAGGCACACATACATTCCGATTTCACTTCAGCAACCAATTACTATGGTTATACAACCGTATGGTTTACCCCTTGGGGTTAAAAATTATAGTACTCCGTTTCCGTGTTTAATTACACCATATCTTATTAAAAAGTCAATATTTCAATAGCATGAAAGTTCTAAAATTCGGTGGTTCCTCTGTAGCCAAACCTGAAAATATAATCAAAATAAAAACGATCATATCCAATTACAAGGACCACATCATATTGGTGGTTTCTGCATTTGGCGGTGTGACCGATTTATTGTTGGAGGCTGGTGCATTGGCTTCATCCCAAGACCCATCTTACAAAAAAGTATTTGTTTCTTTAGAGGAAAGACATCTAAAGACAATTAAGGAACTGCTTCCCGTAGCGGCTCAAAGTAGCCTGCTGAGCAAAGTGAAAAGCGAATTCAATGTTTTGGAAACCTTATTGGAGGGTGCCTTCTTCATTGGTGAGATTACTCCAAAATTATCGGATAAGATCGTTAGTTATGGTGAACTGCTCTCTTCCTATATTATTAGTGAATACCTAATTAGCGAAAATCTTGATGCCGAATTCAAGGATAGCCGGGAAATCATCATCACCACCAAAATAAATGGTAAAAACATGGTTAATTTTACCAAAACAGATACCAACTGCGAAGAACATTTTAAAAAATCAACTAAAAAAATTACAGTTTGCCCAGGATTTATTGCGTCATCGGAAGCAGGCGATTCTACAACATTGGGTAGAGGAGGTTCTGATTATACAGCTGCCATTTACGCCGCTGCGGTTAATGCCGATATTCTGGAAATTTGGACCGATGTGAGCGGTATGTATACTGCCAACCCAAAAATGGTAAAGCAAGCAAAGGCCATACCCCATATATCCTATGAGGAAGCAATGGAACTGTCCCATTTTGGGGCTAAGGTACTCTACCCTCCTACGATACAGCCGGTATTATCCAAAGGAATTTCCATCGTCATCAAAAATACCTTTAGACCAGAAGAAACGGGTACCTTAATTACCAAATCGAAAAGCGAAAAAGGTAAAACCGTTAGGGGAATTAGCCACATCGGCAATATAGCCTTGCTGTCACTGGAAGGACCTGGAATGGTGGGTATCCCTGGTATTTCCAAACGATTTTTTGAAGTACTTTCCCAAGCGGATATTAGCGTTGTTCTTATCACACAAGCTTCCTCTGAGCATTCTATCTGTGTCGGTATTTCTGCAAATGATGTTGAAAAAGCGATTACTATCGTGAATGATGCGTTTGAATATGAAATTGAACGAGGCCGAATAAAAAAGGTGATTCCTGAAAAGGACCTGGCAATTGTGGCCTTGGTAGGGGACAATATGAAAAGCCATCAAGGGTTAAGTGGGAAAATGTTTAGTACCCTTGGTAAAAACAACGTGAATATTCGTGTGATCGCACAGGGAGCGTCGGAACGTAATATTTCATGCATCATCGATGAAAAGGATGTAAAAAAAGCCTTGAACGCATTGCATGAAGAATTCTTTGAAGAAAATATAAAGCAACTAAACCTATTCGTCATGGGCGTCGGTAATGTTGGCGCAAAATTTCTGGAACAAATAAGGGCACAACGCAAATACCTGAAAGAGAACTTGAAATTGAATATTAGGGTAATTGGTTTATCCAATTCGAGAACAATGCATTTTGATGAAAAAGGAATAGACCTGAACGATTGGAACGCAAAATTAGCCCAGGGAGAAAAGGCGAAAAAGGAGAAATTCCTAGAAATGGTAAATACCTTAAACTATAGAAATAGCATTTTTGTGGACAATACGGCCAGTGAAGACGTGTCCAATACTTATAGTAAATATCTTGGCAATAGCATCTCTGTAGTTACCTGTAACAAAATTGCCTGTTCTTCTGCCTATGAGAATTATGCACATCTAAAATCGTTGGCCAGAACTTACAATGCCCCTTTTCTGTTCGAAACCAATGTTGGTGCCGGCCTACCTATCATAGACACACTAAAGCATTTAATTGTATCGGGTGATAAAATTTTAAAGATACAGGCGGTCTTATCAGGAAGTCTGAATTTTGTTTTCAATAATTTCAATGAGCACACCACCTTTCATGATGTGGTAAAGCAAGCACAGGAAGAAGGCTATACCGAGCCTGATCCAAAAATCGATTTGAGTGGTGTCGATGTAATGCGAAAAATTTTGATTTTAGCGAGGGAAAGTGGTCACCAACTGGAAATAGGCGCTATTGAAAATAATTCATTCCTACCGGATGAAAGTTTGAATTCAAGCACCAATGAAGAATTCTTTGCCTCTTTGAAAAAACATGAACCTCATTTTCAAGCTTTGTATTCTAGTGCGAAAAATGCAGATAGCAAGTTAAAATATGTAGCACAATTTGATGATGGTAAGGCAAGTGTCGGCTTACAGGAAATACCAAAAGGGCATGATTTTTATAATCTGGAAGGAAGTGACAATATCGTCTTATTCTTTACGGAACGATATCCCAATCAGCCTATGATAATAAAAGGGGCCGGTGCTGGGGCCGCGGTTACGGCCTCTGGAATATTCGCCGATATTATTAGAATAGGTAATTTTTAAAAATGTCTTCGCGAAAAGCGGAAATGTACGGTAAAGTAAATAATGAATTAGAAGCTATACGGCAATCTATAGAAGTAAAGAACAAGTTTGATCTGATTGCTTCGCTATGCACGCAATGACAACTAAAATGAACGAAATTAAAGTTTTTTGCCCGGCAACCATTGCCAATATCTCTTGCGGTTTTGATGTATTAGGCGTTGCGCTGGATACCATAGGTGATGAAATGGTCGTTCGTAAGGTTACTGAAAAAGGAATTAAGATCACCAAAATAATTGGGCAAGACCTCCCGAGGGAAACCTTGAGCAATGTGGCCGGTGTAGCTGGGAATGCATTTCTATTGGCGGCAGAATATAACGAAGGTTTTGAAATAGAGATCCATAAAAAAATTAAACCGGGTAGTGGAATTGGCAGTAGTGCTGCCAGTTCGGCAGGAGCGGTTTGGGCCATGAACCACCTTTTGAACAATCCGTTCAACAAAACCGAATTGGTGAAATTTGCCATGGAAGGGGAACGATTGGCCAGTGATGTTGCTCATGCGGATAATGTAGCTCCCGCTCTATTTGGCGGGTTTACGTTGGTGCGTAGTTCTAATCCTTTGGATATTATAACTATACCCACACCTTCTCAATTATACGCAACTATTATTCACCCACAGATTGAGATCAAAACCTCCGATTCTAGAAAGATTCTAAAAACAACAATATCCATGGAAACGGCTATAAAACAATGGGGCAATGTTGGCGGACTTGTAGCCGGCTTGTTCAAAGAGGATTATGAGTTGATTGGGCGATCCTTGGAGGATTATATTGTAGAACCTATTCGCTCCATTCTCATTCCAGGGTTTGATGAAGTAAAAAAAGTAGCTATCGAGGCGGGAGCCTTGGGCTCTGGTATATCAGGATCCGGCCCGTCCATTTTCGCATTTAGTAAGGGCCAGGATACTGCATTAAAAGTGGCTGATGCCATGAAAAAGGTCTATGACCAAATTGGTATCGCCTATGAAATCCATGTTTCAAGAATCAATATGGATGGCGTACGGCCGATTTAAAATTAGTAACTGATTTATAATAATCGATAAAAATATCGAATCGTGAAGTTCTATAGTTTAAACAATAAAGCGCCTGAGGTATCTTTTGATATTGCAGTGATCAATGGAATAGCACCGGATAAGGGATTGTACTTTCCCGAAAAAATAACCCCGCTACCCGATTCTTTTTTCGAGAATATAGAAAATTTATCCAATGAAGAAATCGCCTTTACGGCCATCCGTCAGTTCGTTTTAGGTTCCTTATCCGATAAGGTTTTGAAAGAAATTTTGAGCGAAATATTGGATTTTGAATTTCCATTAGTAGCGATTACCCCTGGCATTGGAACACTAGAACTATTTCACGGTCCCACCATGGCTTTTAAGGATGTTGGGGCGCGTTTTATGGCCCAATGTCTAGGCTATTTTTCAAGGTCTGTCAAAAATGAAGTTACCGTCTTAGTAGCCACCTCTGGCGATACGGGCGGTGCGGTTGCCAACGGATTTCTAGGTGTTGAAGGGGTTAAGGTTGTCATTCTCTACCCAAGCGGAAAAGTAAGCGATATACAGGAACGCCAATTGACCACCTTAGGCCAAAACATTACTGCCTTGGAGGTCGACGGTACCTTTGATGATTGTCAGGCTATGGTCAAAAATGCCTTTTTGGATAAGGAGTTGTTGACACATATGAAATTGACATCGGCCAATTCCATCAATGTGGCCAGATGGTTACCACAATTATTTTACTTTCTATTCGCTTATAAACAGGCAAAACCCCAAGGAAAAGACATTGTTTTCTCCGTTCCCTCTGGCAATTTTGGAAACATCTGTGCCGGATTGGTAGCGCAAAGATTAGGAATGCCCGTTAAACACTTTATCGCGGCAACCAATGTAAACGATACGGTACCTGAATATATGTCGACAAAAAAATACAGCCCAAAACCATCTATGGCTACTATTTCCAATGCTATGGATGTTGGTGATCCCAGTAATTTTATCCGCATTCGACATTTATTTCGAGATGATTTTGAAGCGCTCAAAAAAAACCTTTCCTCCTACTCCTTTACGGATAAGCAAACTAAAATAGCCCTCAAGGAAATCTACAGTATCAATAAATATATTGCCGACCCGCACGGTGCCGTAGGGTACCTTGGTCTCAAAAAATATCAAATGCAAAATCCGGATACCTATGGAATATTTTTGGAAACAGCCCATCCGGTCAAATTCTTGGATGTCGTGGAGGAAACCTTGTCCGAAAAGTTGGAAATACCTGTACAAATTAAAATAGTCATGGGCAGGACCAAAAAGTCCATTCAAATTTCTACCTATGAGGACCTAAAGGACTTTCTTTTACATTCTTGACCCATTTTGCATTAAAGTACAATGTTTTCCCAATTAGCTGGTCCCCTATAATGGCTTCTATTTATTTTCGATAAATTTGTGTCGCCAATAAATAAAAGAAGATGAAATATACTGCGCTCAACAAAATACACGAATCCCTTGGTGCCAAAATGGTTCCATTTGCAGGATATAATATGCCTGTTTCTTATGAAGGGGTCAATGCCGAACATGAAACAGTACGCAATAATGTTGGTGTTTTCGATGTATCACACATGGGGGAGTTTTTAGTGTCTGGACCAAGCGCACTGGATTTAATTCAACAAGTGACCTCAAATGATGCCTCTAATTTGACCGTTGGAAAAGCGCAATACAGTTGTTTTCCTAATGAGACTGGTGGAATCGTAGATGATTTAATCGTTTATAAAATTAAGGAAGAACAGTATTTAATGGTCGTAAATGCCTCTAATATTGAAAAGGATTGGAACCATATCTCAAAATATAATGAGAAGTTTAAAGCGGAATTGCGAAATATTTCCGAAGAGTATTCCCTTCTAGCCATACAAGGGCCTAAAGCGGTTGAAGCCATGCAAGCCTTAACCTCAGTCGACCTTTCTTCCATAAAATTCTATCATTTTGAAGTAGCTGATTTTGCAGGCATTGAGAATGTTATCATTTCGGCAACAGGCTATACAGGTTCTGGCGGATTTGAAATTTATTGTAAAAATGAGGAAGTAGAACAAATCTGGAATGCCGTTTTTGAAGCTGGTAAAGCATTTGGAATAAAACCGATAGGATTGGCTGCTAGGGATACATTACGTTTGGAAATGGGCTATTGTCTTTACGGAAATGATATTGATGATAACACCTCTCCATTAGAGGCCGGACTGGGTTGGATTACTAAATTCACCAAGGATTTTGTCAATAGCGAAGCTCTTGAAAAGGAAAAGCAACACGGACCGGAACGAAAATTGATTGCCTTTGAAATGGATGAAAGAGGTATTCCAAGACATGGATATGATATTGTTGACGGTAACGGTAAAACCATAGGCACAGTAACTTCTGGCACCATGTCACCGTCAATAGGAACGGGAATCGGCATGGGTTATGTACCTACCATTTTTTCAAAAATAGGTAGTAAAATCCATATACAAATCCGCAAGAATACGATACCGGCTAGCGTGGTCAAATTACCATTTTATAAAGTGTAATGATAGACTTTCAACATGTACTTGATACGATTAATAAAACAGCATCCAAAGCAACCGACAGAGGACTAAATGCTGCCTATATTCCAGAATTGGCGAAGATCGATCCCCATAAATTTGGTATACATCTGATAGATATTGATCAACATACTTTTTCGGCTGGGGATTCGCATGAACGTTTTTCAGTTCAGAGTATATCCAAAGTCCTGACACTATCCATGGTATTAGGCATAATTGGCGAAACATTATGGGAGCGGGTAAATGTAGAGCCTTCTGGTGATCCTTTCAACCATTTGTCGTTATTGGAAATGGAGAACGGTGTTCCTAGAAATCCGTTGATAAATCCGGGAGCCATTGTTGTAGCTGATATTTTGGTTTCACTTTTGGACAATCCCAAACAAGAATTTTTAGCATTTGTACGCAAATTGGCAGATGATAATTCCATACACTTCGACGAAGAAGTAGCACATTCAGAAAAAATTACCGGATTTCGTAATTACGCAGCAGCAAATCTTTTAAAGTCTTATGGGAATTTGGTCAATGACGTAGATACGGTCTTGGATTTTTATTTCCACCAATGTGCACTTACCATGAATTGTTCCCAATTGGCAAATACTTTTTTTATGTTCATCAATCATGGCAAATGTAAAAGGAACATATCCCATTTAACTACAAGACAAGTGAAGCGAGTCAACTCCTTAATGTTGACCTGTGGGTTTTATGACGAGGCTGGAGAATTTGCATTTGAAGTCGGCCTACCGGGAAAAAGTGGTGTAGGTGGAGGTATCGTTGCATTGCTCCCAAATAAATTTTGCGTAGCCACCTGGTCCCCGGGGCTTAACGATAAAGGCAATTCAAAATTGGGTATGCTCGCCTTGGAAAAATTGACAACACAAACAGAACTTTCTATTTTTTGAGATCGGAAAACAAAAAAATATTGATTCTAGGAGGTAGTGGATTTATAGGTAATGCCATCTATAGAGAACTATGTAATTATTTCGATACCTATGGTACATATTGTCATGCTGGAAATTCCTATTCGTCCAACAAGCAATTTATTCAATATAATCTCGAAGAAGATGATATCATCGAAATTCTCGAATTGGTAAAACCTCAGATCATCATTTCGGCACTGAGGGGCAATTTTGCCGCGCAGGTCATTGCCCATGAACATATATTAGAATATGTTACCAAGGAGAGTTGTAAGATATATTTCATCTCATCGGCCAATGTTTTCGATGCCTACAGCAAATATCCGTCTTATGAAATGGACAAGACACTTTCAGAAAGTATTTACGGCAGGTTGAAAATCAGAATTGAAAACATGCTTTTAAGACTTCCAAAGGAAAAAATGGGCATACTGCGCCTACCTATGGTTTTTGGTAATAGCTCCACGCGAATCAAGGATATGAAGAACGCCATCATCAAAAATGAGCCAGTTGAAGTATTTCCGAATTTAATCTTAAATGTGACGAATGACGATAAATTAACCCAACAAATTCACTATCTTATTAACAGAAATAAAACGGGTATTTTTCATTTGGGAAGTAATGACCTTGTTCATCATGAGGATTTTATTAAAGAAGTTTTGGAACGGGTAGGTAATTTTAATCCCATTTTAAAAAGAGTTTATACGACCAATGAAGATCGATATTTGGCCGTACTGCCCAAAATGAATAAATTACCTAAAAATTTAGAATTTACGTACCAGGATATTATTGATCATCATGTCCTTAATTAATAACTATTATGAAAGACACAGAAAAATTTACAGAAGAACAAATAGCAGATTATCTAAGTCAATTGGATGGATGGGAACATGTTGACGGAGCCATTGAAACCACATTCGAATTTAAGGATTTTAAGGAAGCGTTCTCCGTAATGACCCGAATAGCCTTTGAATGTGAAGCGCAAGGTCATCACCCAGATTGGAGCAATGTTTACAAAACAGTTAATATTCGCTTAAGTACCCACGACGCTAATGGGGTTACTGAAAAGGATTTTGTACTTGCAAGAAGTATAGAGGAAATTATAGAAAGTGAATAACGTAGCAGTATTCATTTAGTAACCGGATTTATAAAAGTTCATAAGCGAGGCACAAATAAATAGGTGCTTTGCTCGTGAACTTTTTTGTTAAATTTGAACCTATTTAATACAACATATTATGGGAAGAGCTTTTGAATTTAGAAAAGCAAGAAAAATGAAAAGATGGTCGGCAATGTCCAAAGCATTTACGCGAATTGGCAAGGACATCGTAATGGCGGTAAAGGAAGGTGGACCTGATCCCGATGCCAACTCCCGTCTAAGGGCAGTCATACAGAACGCCAAGTCCGTCAATATGCCCAAGGATAATGTGGAGCGTGCCATAAAACGAGCCAGTGATAAAAGTTTAGGGGATTACAAAGAAGTCTTATTTGAAGGTTATGCGCCTCATGGAATTGCCATCCTTGTAGAAACTGCTACGGATAATAATACCAGGACCGTAGCCAATGTGAGAAGTTATTTTAATAAGTGCAATGGTAGTCTTGGCACCTCTGGTTCCGTAGAATTTATGTTCGACCATACCTGTAACTTTAGAATACCTACGGAAGGGATAGATCCGGAGGAATTGGAATTGGAACTCATTGATTTTGGTGCTGAAGAAGTTTTTGTGGATGAGGATGGCATTCTTATCTACGGGCCTTTTGAAAGTTTTGGGGCCATACAGAAAGAATTGGAGAATAGGGAAATAGAGATTCTATCCTCCGGATTCGAACGTATACCCCAGGTAACGAAGGCCTTGAACGAGGAGGAGGCCGCAGATGTAGAAAAGCTTCTGGAAAAAATAGAGGAGGACGATGACGTACAGAACGTTTATCATTCTATGGAGGAGTAATACAATGTCAATTATTCTAAATCAGTAGAGTCCGGTTAAAGACTAATGACCGCTGTACTTCGGCAAGCTCAGTAACCACGATTGAGGTCGTAAGACATTAGACTAAATCGTAATTTATTGAACGTCGGTATTACCGATGAAATATTTTTTGATGTTTCGCAGTATCTTACAAGATTTGAAAAAAGTATGGTCTGGTCTGTAATTTTAACCTGAATTATTGATAAAGGTGGGGGTTGATATCCATTTAAAGAAAGTTTACCGTTCAACAGTAATTCTAAATAAAGAAAAGGAGACCACTTGGTCTCCTTTCTTATGTTAACGTTATTATTTATTCCATTCTTATTGCTGCCTTATCAGCAACTGCTGCTGGAACTCGACTCCAGAAGTATCCGTGGTCTTCACGAAATATAAGCCTGCGGGCAACTCTTGTACATTGACAGGCGTACCCCTCTGATCTATCAGGCCGCCCTTGATGGTCTGAACCAATCTACCCGTTACATCGAACACCTGAATCGTGCTTACCGTGGTTGGCAGTTCGAAGCTCAACATGGTCTCAACTGTTGCGGGGTTGGGGTAAATTACCATATTATTTGAAGGCCCTTCAACTGTCCTTCCCGTTACCGATGTAGGCGGCAAATACTGTATGAGCGTAGCCTTGGTCGAAGTAGCCCTGTCGTCGATACTGTTGGACAGTCCGCCGCGTCCGCGCAAGTGGATGCTAACAAGGTCGCTGTTCCCATCGCTGTAAACCTGTACCCGTAGGGCATCGGCCTCTATAGGGGACTGCGAAGCACCGCCCCACTCGTAGATGCCACTGTCTATCCACCCCCCGCGGCCCTGTTCGATTACCGTCCACGTACCATTCCGAAGATAACTAATGCGCCATAATGCATTCGGCTGTGGTTGGTTCGAATATGTGCCTCCGAAAGTAATATAGTTGATCAACTTCGGGGAGTCCCATCCTACCTGCCAGCGGAACCCGTCCTCAGCGTTCGGTCGGCCAAGGTTTTGCCTGTAGGCCACTCCGTATTCGTTGTAGCTCGTCCTTACGAAATAATCGTCCTTCAAGGGATCGTACAATATCGCCTGGGGAGTTCCCCTACCGGCTGTCACAGTACCACTAAGTATAGCATCGGGCAAAAGTGCCAAGTTAACATTGGCATCCGCAGGATTGTTGGCAGTGTCCGTGCTATTACCTCCCAATATCTCGATTGCGGACAGTTTAGGTTGGTCTATTCCATCAGTACCTAGTGCATCCAGGTCTATATTCAAGAACCCATCGCTCACTATTACTTCAAATGTTCTAGTAATAGTCTTTTGAGAACCTACCGCAGCGTTGATATCGAAATCGTCGAGCACCGTGGCGCCCTCTATCGCAACATCGAAAATGCGTTTTCCGGTTCCGCCCGTACCGCCACCGGTGGCGCCCCAATAGATTTCGGCAAAGTGCAGTGTTAC
>JBBSKR010000026.1:0-24855 GCA_038256135.1 Flavobacteriales bacterium
GACGGGGCCCACCCCTTACCATTCCGAACAGGGAAGTTAAGACCGTTTGCGCCGATGGTACTGCTATACCAAGTGGGAGAGTAGGTAGCCGCCTTTTTCGAAAGCCCCTTACAGGAATGTAAGGGGCTTTTTTTATGGAATGGATTTATCTTATATTTAAAGCTTCCTTTCACTATATTTAAGAAAATTAATCGGCACTATGAAAAAAGGAGGACTATTGATCGTATTATTTTTACTAAGCTATAATGGTATATCCCAAGAAAGCAAAATCAAAGCATTGGTCGGAGGTACATTGATCGACGGGTTTGGTTCGGACCCAATTAAGAATAGCGTCATCATTATTGAAAATGAAAAAATTATAGCAGTAGGGAATCGAGATAACACCGATATCCCAAAAAATGCGGAAATCATTTCTACAGAGGGTATGAGCGTCTTACCTGGTCTATGGGACATGCACGTACATACTATGTTAGCCGGACATTCAGACTATGCCTATTGGGACAAAACGTATCCGCCGCTATGGAAAGATGTAATCATGCCCGCTTCGGCCCACCAACTTTTAATGGCGGGGGTTACTAGCGCTAGGGATTTGGGAGCACCGTTGGAGGAAAGTATTGCAGTTAGGGATGCTATTAATAACGGAGAAATTCCGGGAGCTACTTTGTACGTATCCGGACCCTTTATTCAACATAAACCGTATCCGGGCACGGAAGAATTTAGATGGGGTATAGACGGAGTCGAGGATGCAAAGAAGAAAATAAAAAAGCTTGCCAAGGCTGGAGTTGACGTGATAAAACTTATCGACCAAGATCAGATGACCATGGAAGAAGTTCAAGCTGTAGTAGATGAAGCCCATAATCAAAACTTAAAAGTAGTAGCACATGGCCATAGGCCGGAAGAGATTAGAAGGGGACTACTAGCAGGCGCTGATTGCTTTGAACATACTGGTTTGTCCTCAGCACCTAGATATCCCGATGATGTTATGGAAATGATTAGGGAGCGAACGGCCGATATGAGTCAAGGCCCTCTTTTTTGGACTCCAACTGTTGAAGTGTTATATAACTATGAGTATATGCGGGACCATCCGGAGTTTATTGATGAAGATTCATGGCATAGAGGTCTGCCGGATACTGTGGTATCTGATATTCGCAAGAGTATCGAACATTCAGATCGGCTTCCGTACTTTCAATTAACGCCTAGCCGAAGACCTACTTTGGAAACCAAGGTAAAGCAATTACTTGATGCAGGCGTTGTTTTGATGATTGGTACAGACAGCGGAATACCAATGAAATTCCACAGTCAATCAACTTGGAACGAGTTGGATGTTTGGGTCAATGAATTTGGTATAGATCCTATGTATGCCATTCGCGGTGCTACGTATTGGCCTGCGCTTTGGATGGGTGTAGCAGATGAAGTCGGAACGATCACACCAGGTAAATATGCCGATATTATTGCAGTAAAGGGCGACGTTCTACGCTATATTAGTCTTTTGCAGGACGTTGACATGGTCATAAAACACGGTAAAAGATATAAATAGAATATAATCATATTGACTGAATGTCGTATTTAGCATCAATTGAAACGGTAGAAAAACTTAATACAATATCACACGCATTGGGAGCGATATTGGCGGTTTTTGGAACGATAGTTTTGATTTCTGCAAATAACAACCAATCTTTCTACCCGGTCTTCAGTATAATTTTATACAGTCTTACATTAATCAGCATGCTTGTCGTTTCAACCATGTACCATGCACTAAATAATTCTGTTTGGAAAAGAAGGCTACGAATTTTGGATCATATCAACATTTATTATTTGATTGCCGGAACGTACACTCCAGTTGCCTTAATTACACTAATTGAAGGAAATGGATGGCTTATTTTTTACACGATTTGGGGAATTGCTTTTTTTGGAACATTATTAAAACTGTTTTTTACGGGAAAATATGAGGTTCTTTCTTTAATACTTTATTTGGTTATGGGATGGTTAATCGTTCTGGATTTTCAAAATCTTTTAGATCATTCATCGGAAATGGGTATCCAACTCTTGATACTTGGTGGCGCATTTTATACCATTGGTATAATATTTTATGCAATTCGCAGAATACCCTATAATCATTTTATTTGGCACCTATTTGTTTTGGCAGGTGCCATCAGCCATTGGTTTTTTATTTATGTGGATGTTATTTGAGCTGTTCATTTTCCAACTAATACGGTGGTATTTTATTTTATTGGGAACGTAAATGGCCAATGTAATTAATGAGTTTTATCTTAGTAACTTAAACTACCTAAGGTTTAACACTATAAAAAATAGTAAGGGATGAAGAATTTATTTTCCATTAACAATAAAATATATGCCCTCTCAGGAGGAACAGGTACACTAGGGGGGTCTATTGCCGAATATCTTGTTGGACAGGGTGCCAAGGTGATTTTACTAGGACGGACCCAAAAGAAACTCCTGGAAAAGAAACAGCAGCTTAACGCTATTTCAGCCGATTCCACCTTTACATATGAAGTGGATGTTCTAAACGAAGAAGCACTTATTGAAGTCAAAAAAGAAATAGCCTCGGATTTTGAACATTTGGATGGTCTTGTGAATTTAGCAGGTGGTAATATACCCGGAGCAACACTATCTGCAAATCAAAGTATCTATGATATTGCCATTTCAGATACGCAAAAGGTGTTGGACATCAATCTTTTTGGAACCGTAATACCTACTATTGTTCTTGGCGGATTAATGACGCAACAAGGATTTGGTTCTATCATTAATATCTCTTCTATGGCTTCTAAACAAGCGATTTCAAGGGTATTGGGGTATTCTATGGCGAAAGCTGGAGTAGACACTTTCACGCAATGGATGGCGAACGAGATGGCTTCTAAATTCACCGATAAAATACGTGTAAATGCTATAGCCCCCGGATTTTTTATTGGAAATCAAAATAGGAAATTATTGACCAATGAGGATGGTTCCTATACCGATAGGGGTAAGAAAATCATCGCGAATACCCCAATGGCACGTTTTGGAGATGCATCCGAACTGAACGGGATGGTGCATTATTTGTTGAGTGATGCCTCTAGCTTCGTTACTGGGGTCTGTTATGATGTAGATGGCGGCTTTAATTCTTTTTCTGGGGTATAATGGAATATTAGAAAAAAACGTTCAGGTGGCTCGGACCTTCGTTCGGGGTTTCTTTAGACGACATCAAGCAAGTAGGTGTTGCAGGGATTGTTACCGCATGTCAAGAAGTTCCCGTTGGCGTAGTTTGGTCGGTAGAAACTATTGCATCATTAAATAAAGAAATTGGAAGTCATGGCTTGGAATGGGCTGTTGTGGAAAGTGTGAATATTCATACTTCCATTAAATACGGCTTGCCAGACAGGGATACCTATATCTCTAGTTACATACAGACACTTAAGAACTTAGCTGTTAATGATATCAAGATTGTCTGTTATAATTTCATGCAGCTAATTGACTGGACACGGACAAATTTGGACTATCAACTACCTAACGGCGCATCTGCTTTAAAATATGACCCCATTGCCGCTGCAGCCTTTGACCTGTTTATTTTAAAAAGAGAAAATGCATCGAATACCTATCATCCTGATATCGTGGAACGAGCTACAGATTATTATCACGAATTAAATCATTTTGAGAAAGGGAATCTTGAAAGATCCATTTTGGCTGGAATGCCAGGTTCAAGGAAATTAATTTCGTTGGACGAGTTTAAACGTAATCATGCCACCGTTCTAGCAATCAGTAAAACGCAGCTACAGGAAAATCTTGCTTATTTTTTAAGGGCAGTGATACCGGAAGCCTAAAAATTAGGAGTAAAAATGGCCATTCACCCAGATGACCCACCCTTTTCTGTTTTTGGTGTACCACGGATTGCCTCGAATTATAAGGAATTAAAATTCATTTTGAATACCTATCCTTCACCGAGTAATGGCTTAACATTTTGTTCCGGTTCCTTAGGTGCTTCCAAGGAGAATGATTTGGTAAAAATCATTGATGACTTTGGCAGTAGCATCCATTTCTTACATCTAAGAAACGTGCAATGGGCGGAGGATGGAAGTTTTTAAGAGGCCGATCATTTAAATGGCTCTTTGCCTATGGAAGAAGTTATGAAGGCCATCATTCTGGAACAAAGGAGTAGAAGGGATGCTGAAGATGGAATCGTCAATATTCCTATGAGACCAGATCACGGTCACGTCTTATTGGATGATAAAAAACGACAATCGGAATTTTATTCACGATATTCCATGGTGGGTAGGGCTTTAGGTCTGGCTCAATTGACAGGATTGGAAAAGGGAGTGCGTTTAGGAATGGATTTGTAAGAATGCGAGTTATTCAATGCACTTAGGGGTGAACGATAGTTGCTTTAATCTTCTAGAATATCACGGTATTCTAAAAAGAAGGCTTCAAATTTTTTCATGGAGGCGTTTAAAAACTCCATGGTTTCCCGCCAGGTATTTTTATTATGTATAGATACATCCCTTAGTTCTACGTATATTCTTGAGATTTCTTTTTGATTTTCCAGTTCATAAAAATCTTCAAAAATTACTTTGGGCAGGTATTCCTCTTTCAAGATAGATTTCAGTGCATTTAGTCTTTCCCATAGTTTTACGCGGTGATCTAAATCGGTATCAATATCCATGGAGACCATCGCCATCTCTACATCAAAATGAAATTTGAAGGATAGCCCTTTTATTTTGGTTTTGTATACTATCCATTTCCGTGGGAATGACTTTCCAAAGGCAATCCAAAATTCTTCACGGAGTTTTCTTGAATCTTCCTTACTGAACATTTATAAAAAATAAGCTATGGTCATCCCAAAAATAATGACCAAGAGTTTACTCAAATTGAACTTATGCCCTTCTGAGCTTTCAAACAATATGACAGTAGAGATATGCAAAAAGACACCTATCACCAGTGCATTTAAAAAAGTAGCATAGGTAGCCAATATAGCAACAGTATTGGCTAAAAATGTGCCTAAGGGCGTCATAACGGAAAAAAACACCATAAATAAACCGGCATAAATAGGTTTAATATTGGAGCCCAATAGAAAAATACTCAGGATAATAGCGATTGGAATCTTGTGTATTAGTATACCATAAATAATAGTATTGTTTGAACCTACCGGCAAACCTTCCAATAAGGAATGTATACAAAGACTGATGAACAATAACCAAGGGAAATTAAAGCTGTCTTTTGAAAGGTGTACATGGCCATGTTCGGCACCCTTGGAAAAGAATTCCAGAAATATTTGTAAAAGGATTCCCAGCATCACATAGACACCTATGGTTTTGGGATCTGCGCTAATATAAACCTCCGGCAACATTTCAAAAATCGTGAGCGCAAGTAAAAAAGCCCCACTAAAAGCCAATAGGAGTTTGAAATATTCGTTTTTACTCGGTTTGACGATTACCACAAAAAGGAAGCTCAAAAGTACTCCCAGAATAGGTAAGATATAGATCATGTAATTATTGGTTAGGCTATTGTAAAAGGAATTACGTCGTAAATTAATCTAGCATCAAAATTAGCGTATTTTTGCGGTACGTGAAAAATAGGTTATGAGTAATAATTTTAAAATGGTTGCCAAAACTCTTTTTGGCTTTGAAGAACTGCTTTCAAAAGAACTACGAAATCTTGGAGCTAGCAATGTGGAAGAGGGGGTGCGTAATGTTTCATTTGAAGGCGATTTAGGCTTCATGTACAAAGCTAACCTGTGTTTAAGAACCGCTATAAAGATTATTAAACCGATACATTCATTTTCGGTTCGGGATGAAAAAGACCTTTATAGAAAAATCTATGCCATGGACTGGACCGAATTTTTGTCCGTTGATGAAACATTTGCCATCGATACGACGGTCAATTCAGATGAATTTACCCATTCCTTATATGTGTCACAAAAAACAAAGGATGCCATTGTAGATAAATTTAGGGATACGGATGGAACCCGACCTGATGTAGATATAAAAGATCCAGATTTGCGGATCAATATCCATATTCATAAAAATCAATGTAATGTTTCGTTGGACAGTTCAGGAAGTTCCCTGCACCATAGGGGATATAGAACAGCAACGAACATAGCGCCAATCAATGAAGTTTTAGCTTCAGGCCTACTGCTTTTGAGCGGTTGGGATGGACAATGTGATTTCTTGGACCCTATGTGTGGTAGCGGAACCATGTTGACCGAGGCTGCCATGATTGCATGCAATATACCTGCGAATATCAATCGAAACGGATTCGCTTTTGAAAAATGGTATGATTTTGATGCCGAACTTTACGGGAAGATCGTTGATGCCAGTCTAAAGAAAACAAGGGAATTCCATTATAAGATTGTTGGATATGATAAAGCTCCTTCCGCAGTTAGAAAAGCTTTGGATAACATTGAAAATGCAAACTTGACGGATTATATAACGGTAGAGAGAAAAGATTTTTTTAAGACAGAGAAAGAATCGGAAGGTAAATTGCATATGTGCTTCAACCCACCTTACGGGGAACGGTTGGATATTGAAATGGAAAATTTTTATTGTGCCATTGGTGATACCTTAAAACAGGGATATCCCGGTACGAATGCTTGGTTTATTACAAGTAATCTACCGGCTTTGAAATATGTAGGACTAAGGCCATCACGTAAAATAAAGGTATTCAATAGCCATTTAGAATCACGTTTGGTAAAATATGAAATGTATGAAGGCAGTAAGAAAGCAAAATATCAAAAAAGCGAAGAGGAATGAAACCCAAATATAAAACCCTGATTTATAATTTTTTAGGATTTGCCATTCTATTTGTCCTATTCCGATTTGGATTGAATTTAGTGCTTCAGCTAGCTACGTTTTATATGGCGCTCATAGCTGCCATATCAGCTTCCATACTAGCCCCAAAATTTGCGGTTGTAAAAAATGACGGGGAAGAAAAGATAGTAATGAAATGGATTTTCTTTAAAGGATTTAAAGAATTATGATCTACTTGCCTTCAGTTTCCAATTCTATAATTTTTTTCTTGACCTTGTTTTTCTTTTTATACAAAGGAAGGAAATAGGAAATACTGTAATTATATCCCACTCCGAAACGGCTGTCACTGGTTACCTTGTTAAAACCTGGAATCCATAAATTCGGAAAACGCTCATCCTCCTTTTGTGCCAACAATAGTCCTAGCCGAATACTCGCTCCCATATAAATATTGGAGAATAGTTCAACCTTGGTTCCAAATACAGCTTCAAGCCAAGTAGCGGAAAGTCCAGAAAAATTTTGGGGTACCTCACGGGTGCCATTGGCAAAAGCATCCGGACTCCAATACCGATTCGTGTTGAAGTATTGGTAATTGTTCAAGGTATTCCCAAAGGTGCTAAATGCCAATCTACCCCCAATATAGATTAGATTCTGCTCGCCATACCAGTTGGCGTAATTATTTTTATTGACCCCTATTTTTAGATAACTGCCGGATGTGGTGAAATTAAAAAGATCTTCTTGTTCTGTTTTTTCTTCGTTTCCTAATTCAGCCGCAATGTATAAGTTTTGTTTCAAACGATAGTCGGCAACGATTTCAAATCCTGTATAATTATCGTCCAAAAAGGAGATTATTGGTCTACTCAAGTCAATGCCTATTCGTATTCCATAAGATTGTTTGTACTCTACGGAATCCTTCGGATTCAGGTCAATGGGTTTGTCTTGGCCGAAAACCAAGCAGGTGAATAGTATAAAGGAAAGATTAGTGAAAAATCTTGACATGTGTAGAATCTGAATTGATGACTTGGGATCTTATTACTTCTATATCTTGAATCCAATTGGTATTATCGGCGGTGACATTGGCATTTAAACTGTCATAATTGACCACAAAACCGCAACCGCGAGAAAGAAAATCCTCGAGTCTGTTATAAGAAAAATTAACGGTATCAATATTTCCTGTTTCAGTTCCATCTTCAGCCGATGCCGAATTGGAAATAAGTAAAAAACTAGTGTTGTCCATATCCGTCCTTAAAGGAATAGTTATGGTGTTTAACGCAGTTCTATCCGCAACGGTATTTACGGTAATTGTTTTTCCTTCACCAACGACGCGTAAGGTGGGTACATTTTTCAACGCTGTGGTATCGGAAAAATTGTAAAATTCTATTACTAATAGTGGTGTATTTCCCTCAACACAGATATCATCCTTCTCACAAGAGGCCAATCCAATAATTACCAAGAAAAAAATTATTCCTACTCGTATCCTGCCCATCTTAATCTTTCTTTTCTAAAAGTACAACATTTTCCACATGATGGGTCTGTGGGAACATATCCACAGGTTGTACTTTGGTCACGTTGTACATATCCTTCATCAGCTCCAAATCCCTCGCTTGCGTAGCGCTATTACAACTTACATAAACTACTTTTTTTGGAGCTATATTTAAAATTTGTTGCACAACATCCTTATGCATACCATCACGAGGGGGATCCGTAATAATTACATCGGGAACTCCATTTTTTTCAACAAACTGTTCATTGAAAATGTTTTTCATATCCCCAACAAAAAATTCAACATTGGAAATCTCGTTTCGTTGCGCATTGGCCTTAGCATCGAGAATGGCTTCTGGAACGGATTCGATACCAACTACCTTTTTTGCCATTTTGGAAACAAATTGGGCAATCGTTCCTGTGCCTGTATAAAGGTCGTAAACGAGTTCATCGCCTGTTAGGTTGGCAAAGTCTCGGGTTATTTTATAAAGTTCATAGGCCTGTTCAGAATTGGTCTGATAAAAGGATTTTGCATTTATCTTGAATTTAAGTCCTTCCATTTCCTCAAAAATATGGTCCCGACCTGCGAAACAAATGACGTCTTGATCATATATGGTATCATTTTGTTTCGGATTGATTACATACAATAGGGAAGTGATTTCAGGAAATGTTGAAGCAAGATGGTTTAACAGCAATTCCCTTTTGTCTTTGTCGTTTTCAAAAAACTGAACGAGTACCATTAGCTCACCAATTGAGGATGTACGAATCATCAAGGTGCGTAGCAGTCCGTGTTGATTTCGGGGATTAAAAAAGCTCATATCATTGGCAATGGCAAATTCCCTGGTTTCCAAACGGATAGCATTGGATGGGTCTCTTTGAAGATGGCATTTTTTTATATCAAGAATCTTGTCCCACATTCCGGGAATATGAAACCCTAAGGCATTTTTGTCTTCAATTTGGTTGTCAGACTGAATTTCTTCCAGGGTTAACCAGCGACTATCCGAAAAGGAAAACTCCATTTTATTCCGATAAAAATACTGCTCTTTAGAACCAAGGATTGGAGTCAGTTCAGGTAAGTCCAAATGCCCGATTCTTTTAAGGTTGTTCCCGACTTCTTTCTGTTTATAGAAAAGTTGGTGTTCATACCCCATGTCCTGCCATTTACAGCCCCCACAAACCCCAAAATGTTGGCAAACCGGGGTTACACGTTTATCGGAGAACGAATGAAATTTAGTGGCTACTCCTTCAAAATAAGCCTTTCTTTTTTTAGTGGTCTGTACATCGACCACATCACCAGGAACGGTATTGGTTAAAAAAATGACCCTGCCATCAGGTGCCTTTCCTATCGTTTTTCCTTTGGCTGCAGCATCTAAAACTTCTACATTTTCAAAAACCTGTCGCCTGTTCTTTTTTTGCATAGCGCAAAAATAAAGGGTTTCATTGGATTGGGAATAGAGATATACATAGTATTAACAAGTAATTGAAACCATTGACCGATATAGTTTATTTTGATGTCAATAATTTGTATTTTTGTGCCTCTACAAGGATGATTTCTCTCCTACGCTGAATTTTCGACCCTTCGAAAGGAAAAAGGTATAGAAGGAATTGCTAAAGTTTTATTTAAAGTAATTTTTATTATGTCAGTTTTAGAAAACATCACTTCTGAAGATGCGATTGCATTGGAAGCAAAACATGGAGCACACAATTACCATCCCCTGCCAGTAGTATTGAGTAGAGGAGAGGGCGTATATGTTTGGGACGTGGAAGGTAAGAAATACTACGATTTTCTTTCTGCTTACTCTGCGGTAAATCAAGGTCATTGCCATCCGAAAATTGTAGGTGCGATGACGGATCAAGCCAAAACCTTGTCCTTGACCTCAAGGGCATTTTTCAATGATATGTTGGGCAAATATGAAAAGTATGCAACCGAAACATTTCATTTTGATAAGCTTTTACCCATGAATACGGGTGCAGAGGCTGTGGAGACAGCGTTGAAAATTTGTAGAAAATGGGCCTACGAAAAGAAGGGAATCGCTGAAAATGAAGCGCAAATTGTAGTATGCGAAAATAATTTTCACGGCCGTACCACAACCATTATTTCATTTTCAAATGATCCTGTAGCGCGTAAAAACTTCGGACCATTTACCGATGGATTTATTAAAATAGAATACGATAATCTTGCTGCCTTGGAAGCCGTGTTAAAAGCAAACAAAAACATTGCAGGCTTTTTGGTTGAACCTATACAAGGTGAAGCCGGAGTTTTTGTGCCTTCGGAAGGATATTTAAGTAAGGCCAAAGCACTTTGTGAAGAATATAATGTATTGTTTATCGCCGATGAAGTACAGACAGGAATTGCAAGAACCGGTCGGTTATTGGCAACATGTGGAAATTGTAATTGTGCGGATAAGCACTGTAGCGGAACCCCGGAAACAAAACCTGATATCTTGATTTTAGGGAAGGCCTTATCCGGAGGGGCGTATCCAGTTTCTGCGGTATTGGCCAATAATAATATCATGGGCGTAATACGGCCTGGAAATCACGGGAGTACCTTTGGCGGGAATCCTATCGCTGCAGCCGTAGGTATGGCCGCTTTAGAAGTGGTGAAAGAGGAAGCACTGGCAGAAAATGCCTTTGTACTTGGAGCCCTTTTCAGGGAAGAACTGAATAAGTTCATTCCCAACTGTGACCTCGTCAAAAGTGTTCGTGGAAAAGGTCTGCTGAATGCTATACTGATTAATGACACCGAGGATAGTTCTACCGCATGGGATATTTGCATGGCTTTGAAAGGGAATGGACTCTTGGCAAAACCGACGCATGGTAATATTATCCGTTTTGCACCTCCTTTGGTGATGACCAAGGAAGAGCTGCTGGATTGTGTTTCCATCATTATCAAGACACTATCTGAATTCAAGAAATAAAAAAAATCCCCGATGTGCGTCGGGGATTTTTAGTTACTATAAACTTTAATTATTGAAAATTACCTGAAGTGAAAAAAGCGATTATCAATCCGAAATAAATAATAGAAAATATAAGTAGAATCACGGATAGGGCAATACCAATATAGGATAATACCTTAGCGGTTTTTAGATTCTCATATCCGCTATACAATCCTGGATTCAATTGATATGCACGCTCCGCTGTTTTTGCATTGCTCAAACCGATAATGCTAAATATTACGCCAAAAGGCCCACAGCAAAATAAAGTCAAAACGATAGATAAAATTCCAAAGGTTAGTGCATTGCTAGCGCCGGGTATAGGTTGATTGTTCATATCTTTTATTCTTCAATTCCCCATTGTTCCATGAGTTCACGCGATTGTTCCATCATGGCATCCCAATCACTTGTAGTCAATACATATACGAATCGGATTACCATGATTGCGCTCAAAATTAAAGCGATCAACGCCACTATTTTACCCGTCTTTATTTGGCTATAGTTATCATATAGTTCGGGATTTTCCTTGTAAATAGCCTCGGATTTGAGGGCTAAATAAAATGCTATAGCAGAAGGTATGATGCCTAATCCTGCAAAACAGCAACATAAGTAGCCGAAAATACCCAAAACAATAATAAGGGTTCCATTAGGTAATTTTTGTTGTTCCATAATTAAAAAGGTTTAGTTAGATAAATTTTAAAATATAATTGGTCAATATAAAACTTACGGTGGTGACCATAAGTGTAATGGTAATGGTGTTTGAATATTTAAAAGGAATTACTTTGTTTAGGCCTAAAAATCCTAATAGCAATATCAAAGGATAAATAGCAGGGTACATATAAAATGCGGCCACAAAGTCTCCTTGGAGTAAAAAGAAAGCGGCACGTTGTAGACCACAGCCAGGGCAATCGACCCCTATTATCTTTTTTGTAAAACAGGGTAGCATGTAATTTTCCAATCCTAAAAAAATGAATAGTATCTTGAACCGCATGTTTAAATTGAATTACCAGTTGGAAAATTACCATTATTTTTGTGCATACAAAATAAAAATATGTCCCAATTTCAAATAGGCGATACCGTAGAAACTGTTGATGATGTCATAAAAGGTGTTGTTGAATCAATTAATGGGGATAACATCACGATATTGAGTGAAGACGGATTTCCACTAAATTTTTTGTCGCATGAATTGGTCAAAATAGCAAATGAAATTCGGGTAAGCAATTTTGAAATTGCCCAAGTGATAAAAGAAAAGGAAATTTCTAAGCGTAAAAAGGCCGTTGTGGTTAAACCAAAAGAGCGGACCGCACCTAAAATGGAGGTGGACCTACACATCAATCAATTGGTGAAAAATCCGAAACTGCTTGATAATTATGAAATGCTCAATTTACAAATAGAAACCGCTAAACGCCAGTTGGATTTTGCCATCAGAAAAAAAATACAAAAAATCGTCTTTATACATGGTGTTGGCGAAGGCGTGCTAAAAGAAGAACTTGGCTATTTGTTCGGCAAATATGACAATGTAAAATACTATGACGCAGAATATCAAAAATATGGTAAAGGTGCTACAGAAGTTTATATTTTTCAAAATTATTGAATCAACCTCCCGTAGTAACTGTCCCAAATTCACTAACCTGTAAATCTGTAATTCTACTACCATCTTCATTTACGAACGATATACCGCTTAAACGTATCGTATGCGTAAAGTTTGTGCTATCTACAGTGCTTGTTGTAACAAATACACTTCCACCTAGAGCTTCAATTTCTTCCAATACCGTTGGGGTCAACGGAGGCGGTGCGTCACAGAAATAGGCTGAGGATACATTATCCGAAAAAATACGGTAGCGGACCTTTGAATTACCTGGAACTATACTTTCTATATCGGTGGTAGTGACTTCATTAGTTAACAAGCCGCTTGGCAGTTCTAAAATTAAAGCTTCATCACCATTTATTTTGAATAAAACATTGGAGGTAGACGTAGACAGCGTTCCACATTGCTGTACTTCTTTGATACTATCAAAGTCAACCGTTTCTATCTGAAGATTACCATCATCACAGCCAAGAAATAGTAGGGTAAAACCAACAAAAATGTATTTTTTCATAGCTCAAATTTAATTCAAATATTGTAAATCCATTTGCAGCAAGGCCGTCAATTATGGATACATTAACTTTATTTGGGTTATTTTTGTAGTTTAAATATCACAGTACGCTTCTATATGAAACATGTTTATCTCGATAACGCAGCAACTACAAAAGTGCATACAACGGTAATAACAAAAATGCAGGATGCTTTGGCAAATTCTTATGGCAACCCTTCTTCTACCCATAGTTTTGGGAGAACGGCAAAAACGGCTATTGAAAGTGCCAGGAAAACCATTGCGAAATATATTAATGCCCAACCTTCTGAAATCATATTCACTTCCGGCGGTACAGAAGCGGATAACATGATCCTTCGATGTGCCGTTCGCGATTTGGGGGTACAAACAATCATAACTACGAAAATTGAACATCATGCGGTATTGCACACGGTTCAGGAATTGGAGCGTAATGGAGCCATACAACTTGAATATGTAAATTTGGATGCCTTCGGCAATCCCGATATGGAGCATTTGGAAGCGTTGTTGCAAAAAGATGAAACCAAAAAATTGGTGAGTTTAATGCATGTGAACAATGAAATCGGAAATAAAATTGATTTGGAGGAAATCACCCATTTGTCAAAAAAATATGGTGCCTTGGTGCATTCCGATACGGTACAGTCATTAGGCCATTACGATTGGGATGTAAAAGCGTTCCCAATCGATTTTTTGGCGGCGGCGGCACATAAATTCCATGGCCCAAAGGGTATAGGCTTTGCCTTTATAAGAAAAAATTCTGGATTGAGCTGTATGATTTCAGGTGGTTCTCAAGAACGTGGTCTCAGGGCCGGGACAGAATCCTTTCACAATATTGTTGGTCTAGAGGAAGCCTTTAAACATGCCTCTGAGCATTTGGAGGAGGACAAGGATTTTGTAGAGGGACTAAAATGCTATTTTATTGAACAGGTAAAAAAGGAAATCCCCATGGCAAAGTTCAACGGACACTCCGCCGATATGGAAAAAAGCACTTATACACTGGTCAATGTTTGCTTACCCATTTCTGAAGACAAGGCCATGATGCTCTTATTTAATTTGGACATTAAAGGTATCGCCTGTTCCAAAGGGAGTGCTTGCCAATCTGGTAGTGATACCGGCTCACATGTTTTATCTGAAATTTTATCACAAGAAGATATGAAAAAACCATCCGTTCGTTTTTCATTTTCTACTTATAATACTAAAGAGGATATTGACTATACAATCGGTGTATTGAAAGAACTAATCGGGTAGGAGCTTAATTTTTATTTCGATCTCGTTTGCGTTCCCTTTCATAGGGAAATTTTCGAATGGCCAACTTCATCATACGGTCGATAAGATCTGTGGTGTTTTTACCGGTCTTTTTGTTGATTTCCTTTTCGTACTTCCAAAGTAATTTCCCCGAATTGCCATCGCTAATTTTTATGCCAATGCGGCCATAATCGGCACCACCCGAAAAATAATCCGTAAAACTAAATTCCGTAGGAACGCCACCGGACAAGAGGATGTTTAAATCTAATGTACCACTGATAATGCCATCCACACCTAATATTTCGCTTAGCTGTTTTGTGGTATAGACATCAATATTGTCATAGGTAATATTGTTTTGGGCAAGAATGGCCTTGGTGTTCTTGATGTTCTGAAATTCTACCGGTAATTTTTTCTTTTTACTGCGTCTGGAAAAATAGGTTTCCAAGGCATTTTGTACCGCATAGCCTTCATTTTCCTCCAACCTTTTTTGTTCAGATTTAGGCACCGTTTCATTCAGATCTAAATTGGTTAGAAAAGGTAAGATGGCCAACACGTTATGATCGCCACTAAGATCATCAAAGTTGGGGCTTTCATAAATATTTTTCTGTGCCGTTAGCGCGATACTAAAAAGTAGTACAAAAAAGAAAAGAGGTCTTTTCATCTGTTTTTTTTAAAGGCGTATCCCTAGTCTTAAATTTAATACCCTTGAAGTTAGATAATTGGGAACGGCATATTCATTTTTGCTGTCCGCATCTCTCACCCAGGTATTCGTTATTGAATTCTGATTATTGAATAAATTGAAAATTTCAAAACCAAAACTTAATTCCTTAAAGGTATTTAGCCAATGTGTTGCCGGATATTGTTTATCCTTGCTTGCAAAAATATAGGAAATTCCCAAATCTGCACGTTTATAATCTCTTAATCTATTCTGAAAAATATAAGGATCCGCATAACTTGGTGATCCTCCAGGAACCCCGGTTTGATATACCAAATTCAAATACATTTTTAAATCGGGAATGGTCGGAATATAATCCTGAAAAAGAATCCCCAATTTAAGGCGTTGATCTGTCGGTCGGGGAATATAGCCTCGGTTATTTCTGTTTTCCTCGGTTTTTAGATAACCGATGCTGAACCATGATTCGGTACCGGGTACAAATGCCCCGTTCATTCTAATTTCGGCTCCATAAACATAAGCTTCTGTATCATTGGTGGCAGAATAGCGTATGCGCACATCTTCTAAGGTGTATGGATTCACGTTTTCCAATTTTTTGTAATATGCTTCACTGATCAAGGTAAATGGTCTTTCCCAAAGCAGCAAACTGTATTCGTTTCCTGCTACAAAATGAAATGCTTTCTGTGCTTTTACCTTAGGTCTTATAATCCCTAAACTGTCCCTAAGTTCCCTGTAAAATGGCGGTTGATGGTAAAGGCCCACGGAAGCTCTAAATAGCATATCCTTGTTCCAGTTGGGTTTTATGGCAAATTGGGCCCTTGGACTAACTACTGTTTGCGAAACCTTTTCAACATCGGGACCGCTCACGGTCCAGTGTTGTGAACGAATGCCCAAATTATAATAGATGTCAGCTTCATTCCAAGTGCTTTGTGTCCCCAATTGCACATAACCGGAAAATCGATTGGTCTTCACAAAATTTAAAGCGTTTATTCCGTTATAGGCCACTAAGGGAGCATTAAAAGGCTCAGCGGGTTGATTGTTGACGAATTCGGATCTTGGCGGTCTAATCGAAAATCCGGCAGAATCTATAAATTCAGATTCCCTCAGTTGATCGCGAATATCTTCATGCGTATATTTTGCACCCCATTCCAAAACAGAATTGTTTATACTATGTGTTCCCTTATGGGCAAGATTAAAGATAAGCGCATCCAAGTCATTGCGCGTACGATTAAATTGAGACCCGATGCCGCGCGATGTAAGGACCTCACCCATAGTATCACTGCCCAAATTGCTATCAACTTCGCCCAATTCGTAGGAGGCGATTACATCTGAATATTCTTCCTCTGTCGTATGATAGATAGAGGATATCAGTTTTAAGGTGGTTTTTTGATTTAGAAAATAGTTTCCCTTTAAGGCAGCCAAAGCTGTTGTGTATCTATTTTTTTCCTGTCCTTCATAGTAAACGACCAAAGCTTGTGGATTGTCCAAAGTTCCAAAATTGGTCTGTCTGTTCAATGGTTCGTTGGTATAGTCATTGACAGCAATATTACCCAAGAAATTAAGATGGAATTTGTTTGAAAACCGATAGGTAGTATAACTTTGAATATCGGTAAAGGCAGGATTGAAATTACTTTGTGTCTGCTGACTATTTACTAACAAAGCGTTGTTTCGATAGCGTATACCGGACACGCTGCTTAATTTTTTATTATTGGAAACGGTCTCCAAACTTGCACTGGCGCCTAGAAAACTCAAGTCTGCCCGAAGTGAAAATTGGCTTGGGTTTTTATAGGTAATGTCCAAAACAGATGCCAATTTATCCCCAAATTTTGCTTGAAAACCACCAGCGGAAAACTTCACATCCTGTACCAGATCACTATTTACAAAACTAAGGCCTTCTTGTTGGGCGGAGCGTATTAAAAAGGGTCTATATACTTCTATCTCATTAACATAAACCAAATTTTCATCATAATTTCCACCTCTAACGCCATATTGGGTGCTAAGCTCGTTATTGGAAGAAACTCCAGGTAACAGTTTCAAAATATTTTCTACCCCAGCATTTGCACCGGGTATTTTCCGAATGTTTTCAGGAGTAATGTTTAGAATATTAACGGTGGTTTTTTTACCATTCGCCGATACGGTTACCCCATCAATTTGAATCGTATCACTTTTTAGTATGGGATTAAATTCAAAGGTTTCGTTGGTGTTCAATACCAAATTTTCAATAACTACGTCTTTGTGTCCAATATGGGAGTAAACAAGGGTATTTTCCATATCGGCAACTAGTTCCAACAAATAGAAACCGTCTTCATTTGTGGTAGTGCCTACGTTTCCGGAAGCTATGTTTACGTTGGGCAAGGGCTGGTTTTGTTCGTTTAACACAATACCGGTAATAGTCGCGTTTTGTGCAAAACCAATAGCGTTGCACAGCACTATTAAAAAGCCCAGAATACTATAAGATCTCAACGATATTATTTTCTATAAAAAGAAGTGGTAAGGGTATTCTCATTACCTACATTATCAGTAACGGTAACTTTAAGTACACATTGCGTCTGATCCGCTATCTTATCATCAAAATTATACGTTAGCGTATTAAGTTTAGGTTCGTATTCCATTAAAATCCACTCGCCATTTAAAGTTGCGGAATAGGTATCCACACCACTTAGGTCATCGGCTATATAAACACTAAGGTATTTATAATTGTTCAGCCATTGTTTTTCCTTAAAATTTTTAGTGCGGATGGTTGGGGCTATGGTATCCTTGGCTAAGGTATAGGTGCCTAAATTTCTGGTACGGGTGGTAAACAGGTTTCCTCGCTTGTAAGTATCGGTATAATTGGGTCGAAGTCTATCATCTAATCGGGCGATGAACAATTGTTTTTGCTCCTCTATTGGGTATTTGGAAGAATCAAAAGTGATGGTAAAGTTTCTATGCGCCGGTACTGTGTTATTATGGATGGTAACGGTATCCTTTCCTTTTTTTAAATCAATATAAAAATCCTCATAAAAAGTGTTGGTCGGGAAATAAACATTTGCGCCATCCAAATCGAAGTTGTTCGGCTTTTTGGCAATTACATAATTTTCAGTGGTTTTCTTATTTTGATTTTGGACTCCCTCATTTAAAACACCCTCTACCGGGAGGATAAGTTCTACCTTATTACCGGCAAAATCCTTTATCAATAATTTTATGGAATAGCTAAGGCCTTCATTAATAGGGATTTCACCGTTATTGTACAATTCTTTATAGATATCCAAGTAATTGCCTGGAGATTTAAAACTTTTTTGTATCCGCTGTCTATACCTGCCAAGGTAGTCGTAATCAACCAAGGTATTGATGTATCGGGTTTCCCCGAAAGAGAACGATTCAAAATCGTAGTGCGAATAAACTTTCCCATTCACACTCATTTCTACGGAATAAACCCCATTTTGGTTGGCTGCCATGTCCAGACGGTCAAATCCAATAAAGCCAACACCAATTTTGCCAAATGCTATAGTCTTGTCTGCCAAGTAACTGCCATCACTTTGTCTTTTGAAATTGACCTGTGTCCTTTCATTATTTCCATTGACGTGTGAATTATTAGATAACGGATAAACAAATAATTTTTCAAGGGTAGGGTTTGTAGCGTCCGCTACAGCTACACCATATAATAAGGGATTCGTGGCTTTTTCAGAAATACTGCTTCTAATTTCAAAATGGAGATGGGGACCAGAGGAACTACCTGTATTTCCGCTATAGGCAATAAGTTCTCCTTTACCGACCTTCAATTCACCGTAATCTGGAAATACCTCGACCTCAAATGATTTCTTATCGTATTGAATTTTTTTGATATAGGCTTCTATGGAAGGAGAAAATTTTTGAAGATGGCCATACACTGAGGTATAGCCGTTGGGGTGTGCAACATAAAGTACTTTGCCATAGCCCCAAAGTGAAACCTTAATTCGGGTTATCGTACCTTCTCCAATGGCCAATACCGACAAACCTTCCCGTTGTTGGGTTTTAATATCGATACCGGAATGAAAATGATTGGAACGAAGCTCTCCAAAGGTGCCCGCCAAAATTATAGGTATATCCAAAGGCGGTCCAAATGCATCTTTTGGATATTCTTCTTGCCCAAAAAATGTAAAACAAAATAACAATAAAAGTCCAAGGGCTGTTTTTCTCATAAGTAGCTAGCAATAGTGCGAAAATAATTAATCGGGAACGATTCTGTTAAGTTGCGAACGCTAAAATTTTAATAAAGACCTGTAGTATATTCAATTATCAGAAGAAGTGCCACTCATTTGCGAATATTTCATAAAACTATTGCTAAGTCATCCAATCTATGTTAACTTTGTGTAAATCGCATTGACTTTGAGGTATGGGCGAGTTAATAAAAATCGTTGATTCTTTAGAAAATAAAATTAGCAAATTGTTACACAAACTTGAGGTTGTGAACAAGGCTAATATGGAATTGGAAGATGAATTGACGCATATTAAATCTTCTCAGGTAACCACCAGTAAAACGGTTTCTGAATGGGAAGAAAAATACAATTCGCTCAAGCTTGCAAATTCAATGCTGGGCAGTAATACCAATAAAACAGAAGCTAAGCTTAAAATAAATACATTGATACGGGAGTTGGACCATTGTATAACTCAATTGTCGGAATACTGTCAAGATAATATGTCGGAAAAGCTCAAAATTAAACTTTCAATTGCCGATAGGGTCTATCCTTTAACTATAGACCCAGCGCAAGAGGAAGGTTTGCGGAAAGCGGCTAAAAATATAGAACAGCTGGCTAAGAAGTTTGAGCAGAATTATGCCGTTAGGGACAAACAAGATGTCTTGGCCATGTGCGCCTTGCAGTTTGCCTCTAAAATTGAGCAAACCGACATTGAGCAGACAGAAGGCACCAAAGAAGCCGAAGAGCGTTTAAAAGCGCTGGACGAATTGGTGAATTCTAAATTAGCTATGAAATAAATACGTTCTTTAAAATACATTAAGTTACTGCCCACATTGGTAATACCTTTTGACAAACTCAACATTTATTTTTTTAAGAAGGGTGAGTTTAGATTGTAAAAGCAGGCCCTACTTGTATAGGGATCCTTGATCAGTCTGTTAGCCCTAAACCTGTTTTATGGAGTTTGATCAAGACTTCTCCAATGTGGGCTTTTTTTTTATAAATAATTTAAACTATGGATAGTACAATGATAATTATTGCCGCAGTAGTTGGCCTGGCAATTGGTTTTGCAATAGCAAAATTTCTGGAAAAAGGGAAAGCCTCTAAAACCATTATTAATGCAAAAAAAGATGCCGATCGTATTTTAAAGGATGCAAACGCGGAAGGCGAGAGTGTCAAAAAAGAAAAATTACTTCAGGCCAAAGAGAAATTTTTGGAACTAAAAGAGGAGCATGAGAAAGTAATTAACGGCAAGGATAAAAAAATAAACGAGGCCGAAAAGCGCACAAGGGACAAAGAATCGCAAGTGAGTAGCGAGCTTGCCAAGAGCAAACAAATGACTTCCCAATTAGACGGCAAGTTAAAGGAAGTAGAGCAAAAAAGAGAATTGTTCGAAAAGCGCCATGAAGATTTGGATAAAATGCATAAGAGCCAAATTCAGCAATTGGAGGTAATTTCGGGGTTATCTGCAGAGGATGCCAAGAGCCAATTGGTCGAAAGCCTGAAAGAAACAGCAAAATCCGATGCCATGGCCTACATTCAGACCACGGTCGAAGAGTCCAAATTAACGGCGCATCAAGAAGCCCGTAAGATCATTATCAATACCATTCAACGTATCGGAACCGAAGAAGCGGTAGAGAACTGTGTTTCCGTTTTCAATATTGAATCTGATGATGTCAAGGGAAGGATTATTGGTAGGGAAGGACGTAATATTAGGGCACTGGAGGCGGCTACAGGTGTTGAAATTATCGTTGACGATACACCAGAGGCCATTATTCTTTCTTGTTTTGATTCCGTTCGAAGGGAAGTTGCTAGGTTATCACTGCATAAGTTGGTTACCGATGGAAGAATACATCCAGCACGAATTGAGGAAATCGTTAAAAAAACAGAGAAACAGATTGAAGCCGAAATTGTTGAAATAGGAAAACGGACCGTTATTGATTTAGGTATACACGGTTTGCATCCAGAATTGATACGTGCCGTAGGTAGAATGAAGTACCGATCATCATACGGTCAAAATTTGTTACAACACTCAAGGGAAGTTGCAAAACTTTGTGGGGTCATGGCGTCCGAACTTGGCCTAAATGCAAAAATCGCCAAACGTGCCGGATTATTGCATGATATTGGTAAGGTACCAAATACCGAAAATGAAGTAGAAACGCCACATGCCATTTTAGGGATGCAGTGGGCAGAAAAGTTTGGTGAAAAACCTGAAGTATGTAATGCTATTGGGGCACACCACGATGAAATAGAAATGAAAACCCTTATTGCGCCTATCGTACAGGTGTGTGATGCTATAAGCGGGGCTAGGCCAGGTGCCAGAAGACAAGTACTTGATTCCTATATCCAACGATTAAAGGATTTGGAGGAGATTGCCTTTGGTTTTAGTGGAGTACAGAAAGCTTACGCGATACAAGCAGGTAGGGAACTTCGTGTAATCGTAGAAAGCGAAAAGGTAACTGATGATAGAGCAGCACAAATGTCCTTTGAGATATCACAGAAAATACAAACGGATATGACCTATCCTGGCCAAGTAAAGGTCACGGTCATACGTGAGACGAGGGCAGTGAACGTTGCCAAATAGAAATTAAAATTTTGTTTTAAAAAAGGCTTCTAATCCAGGGGCCTTTTTTATTTACATACTTCGCGTGATAGTGCCTTTTTATGGATTGTTCAAAGTTTCCAACCAAAGTTTTAGGTTTTCCTGCTCTAGGTTGGTCAATCTATTTTTCTTTCCTTTGGGCATTTTTTGTTTAATGAAGACTTGTTGATTGATTGCGTTTGAAAGACTGTCCATATTTTCAAAAGTAAAAATCGACACCCTTCTTTTAACGGCGTGACAGGTATTGCACTTCTGTCTTAAAACAGTAAACGCGTCCGTTTTAACTGCATTTTGATGCGTGGCCGATTGGGTAGAAATCAAATAACTAATGTTGCTGTTCCACATGGCCCACAGAAGCAACCCAACTATTACTACTTGCTTCATGCCTTATTGGGATTACCCTTATAGTGTAATAAATTTTTGGAGGTGTTAAAATTAACAATTTAGGATAACGAATCGTTTGCTATAACGTCCCATTCCTATTCCTCTTCCGTCGATTCTTCGTCTTCCTCATTTTCCTTTTCAAGATTATTCTTTAAGATGTTTAGCTTTTTCAATTTAGCTTTCCACTCGGCCAACGATTCTTTATGCTGTTCTACTCTTTTGATAACATCTTGCACCAAGGGATTGCTTTCGGATGCATTCGAGAAGAATTCCAAATTGTTCTCCAATTGCCTTATTTCAGTTTTGCTCTCATCAATCTTTTTCCTGATGAAGGCACGTTCATTTTGGATGGCCCGCTCCTGATTTTCGTTATTGGTGAGTTGTTGAATCTTGTTTCCATATTTCAGCAACTCCGATTCTTGTTTGCTAACTCCAACTTTTTGGAATAGGGCATCAATGATTTTATCAAATTTTTGATGAATAATTTTCTTTTTAAATGGAACCTTACCGTATTTCTTCCATTCCTCCGTAAATTTTTTGATGGATGCTACGTCCTTTTCTTTGTCACCACTTAATTTGAAACTCTTCAACCGCTCCATGCAGGCTTCTTTCTGCTTTAAATTTGCCTCTTCTTCTTTATAAGCATCGTTTTTAAGCGCATTAACCCTTTCAAAGTAATGGTTACAGGCATTCTTAAAGTCTTTCCACAACTTATCGGAATATTTTCGTGGTACGTGACCGATTTTTTTCCACTCGCTTTGTATGCGTTTCATTTCGGCGGTGGTAGCATCCCAATCCTCACTATCTTTAAGTGATACGGCAATTTCCAATAAGGCTCTTTTTTTATCCAGATTTTCTTGCTGGTCTTTCTTCAAATTTTTGTAAAACGCATTTTTATTTTGATTAAAACTGCGTACGGCAGCTTTAAAGGAATTCCAAGTTTTGGAGTTTACTTTTTGAGGGACCTGGCCTGCCTTGAAAAAAGCTTCCCTTAGTTCCTCTATCTTTTTAATTTGTTGTTGTAAGATCCCGTGATTACTGGAAATGTTGTCAGCAATATTCTTGATTTCCCCGATTAGGGTGTTTTTTCGCTCTAAATTTGCCTCTTTTATTTTATCGAGATTTTTAAAATAATCCTGCCTTCTTTCATGGATCGTTTTCGTTGCCGCACTAAAACGATCCCAAATATCTTCGCGATTATCTTTGCCAACCGGACCTAAATCTTCTTTCCAGATTTTATGTAATACCTGTAATTCCCTAAAAGCATGATTCAGATCTGGTTCTTTGGCAAGTTCTTCCGCTCTAGCAACCAACTTAGTTTTCTCCTCTAGATTGTGTTTAAAATCGAGGTCTCTCAGTTCTCTATTGATGTTTAGAAAATCATAGAATATTTCAATATGATGGTGGTATGTTTTCCAAACATTGTTGTAATCGGCCCTTGGAATAGGGCCGGCTTGTCGCCATTTGGCCTGTATGTCCTTAAAGTTATTGTAGGTGGTATTGATATCTTCCTCGACATTGACCAAGGCTTTAAGCTGCTCGATCAGGTCTAAACGATAAGCCAGATTTTCCTTGTGGCTTTTCTCCAAGCTTTTGTAATGCTGATTGCGCCTATCTCGATATTCCGAATAAACTTCGTCGAATTGTTTTTTTGTGACCGAATTATAACGAAAATCGATTTCATTTCCTCCACTGGCAATAAAATCCTCTTTTTTACTTTCTAAAAATTCTTCGAATTTTTGATTGAACCCATGTTTAATGGCATCAACATGTTTTCTGATTGCCTGAACCTTCTCGTTTTTAACCAAACGTTGTAATTCGCCGACAAGGTTTTCCATGCTCATATCATGATAATCGGGCATGGGTATTTCATGTCTTTTTACGGTATCGGTATCTTCGGCATCTTCTGCATTTGAATCATCTATCTCCTCTAAAGCATCCTTATCATCCTTGGTTTTATCTGATTTTTCGTTTGACTCTTCAGTTTTACTAGCTTCCGAAATTTTATTTTCCTCAGTATTTTTCAAGACCAAATTCTCTTTGTCTTTTACGGTACTTTTTTCTTTGGTTTCTTCAATATTTGAATCATCTATCTCCTCTAAAACATCCTTTTCATCCTTAGTTTTATCTGATTTTTCGTTTGATTCTTCCGCTTTTTTTTCTTCCGAAATTTCATTTTCTTCAGTATTTTCCAACACCGGATTCTCTTTGTCTTTTACGGTACTTTTATTTTTGGCTTCTTCTGGGTTTAATTCACTTATTTCATCTAAAGCAGCTGTTTCATCATTTATTTTGTCCGATTTTTCGTCAGTTGATTCTTCAGCTATACTCTCTTTTGGGATTTTCATTTCGTCAGTATTGTCCATGACCAGCTTCTCTTTGCCCTTTATGGTATTTTTTTCTTTTGATGAATTTTCTGGTATCGGTTGTTCTTTATCCTCTGACATAACCCTTTATTAGATGTTTACAAGATAGTGACAACCCCTAGAATTGCAAAGTAAAGCAAGTTCTTTTTAGCACCGCAATGGGGCACTAAA
>JBBSKR010000027.1:0-24558 GCA_038256135.1 Flavobacteriales bacterium
AGGTTTTGATTTTTAATAGGATTTTCCAAGACAAAAAAATTCTTCGCTTAGAAAACAATTTATAAACAACAGCTCATACAGGTTTTAAAAGTTAAAGAAGAGGTAATTCAATAACAATAGAATCCTGTTTTAAACTGCTTTAATATCAATTATATCCAAATGATATAAAATAAAATCATGTAAAAAAATCGATTATATGTGCAAATTATGTGCAAATAAAAAAGGCTTCAGGAGTGAAAACTCTCTGAAGCCTTGCTATTGCTAGCTCCTCCTCTTGGGCTCGAACCAAGGACCCTCTGATTAACAGTCAGATGCTCTAACCAACTGAGCTAAGGAGGAATATGTCTTATTTTAAAGTCTTTGTTTGACTTTAACCTCTATACTTTAGGCCGGTAGAATGAAAGGCTCAGTGCTGAGCCCTGCCGGCAGGCAAGTAAGGAGGGAAATAACCCGCTTTAGTTTCCTAAAGCGGGTGCAAATATAATTGTTTTTTGAAACTCGCCAAACATTTAAATATGGTTTTTCTATTTAAACAACCATTTGTACAAATCATTGCCATTTGCAAACAACAATAGTGCAATTAAAATAAAGAATCCTGTGACTTGTGCATATTCTAAAAACTTATCACTCGGTTTTCTACCGGTTACCATTTCATAAAGTAAGAACATTACGTGGCCACCATCCAACGCAGGAATGGGAAGGATGTTCATAAATGCGAGAATAACCGAAAGAAAAGCCGTTGTAGCCCAAAATGCAGGCCAGTTCCAAGTGTCAGGAAACATACCTCCAATGGCCGCAAAACCACCCACTTCTTTGTAGGCGCCGGTATCAGGATTAAAGATCTTTTTCATTCCTTTGATATAATCGGTAAGGGTTTTTACACCTCTATCCCAACCGGCTGGTATAGATTCCAAAAAAGTATAATCTAACTGCTTAATTTGAAAATATCCCTTTTCTTCGTAGGCTCCCATTGAATCTAGACCAATCATGACCCCAAACTTTCCTTCTTCTGAAATATTTGCTTGTAATGGAATTTTACTCCCATCCCGGTCCACAATCACTTTAACCGTTTTACCTTTGTTAGCCTCCAAAACCGGAACAACTTGATCTTGATATTCTACAGCAGTTCCAGCAATTTCAATGACCGCATCGCCCTTTTCAAAGCCTGAAGATGCGTTTGGAGAATTCGCAGGAACTTGACTAACCACAAATGGCATTCTATAATTTATAAACCTAATATTGTCCCTATTATCAGAAAGGGTTTCAATGAAATCAACCGGTATTTTCTCTTTGATTTCTTGTCCATTTCGTTCAATCGTTAAATACTCCCCGTAGACAATTTCCGGAAGGATACTATTCATATCCTCAATTTTCTTACCATCGACAGAAATGACTCTATCCCCAGTTTTAAGACCCAATGCATCGCCGATAGCAGGTTCTGTTACCCAAATACCATCCTTTAAGCTATCATTGGCAATGTAAGTATCCCCATAAGTAAACACCAATCCAATAAAAATAATTACCGCCAAAATAAAATTAACCGTAACACCGCCTAACATAATAATCAATCGTTGCCAGGTCGGTTTACTTCGAAACTCCCACTCCTTTGGTTCCTGTGCCATGGCTTCCTTGTCCATGCTTTCATCTATCATCCCCGATATTTTTACATATCCGCCTAGAGGCAACCAGCCTATGCCGTATTCAGTTTCCCCAATTTTCTTTTTGAAAAGGGAAAACTTTACATCAAAAAATAAATAGAATTTTTCAACCCTTGTCTTAAAAAGTTTTGCTGGTATAAAATGACCTAACTCATGCAAAACGATAAGCATGGAAAGGCTTAAAAAAAATTGTATGGTCTTTATAATAATGGGGCTCATTCTTGCTTCGTAAAAATTAAAATCGGACAAAAGTACATTTTTACAACCGCTTAAAAAAAGAAACCCGTTACGGTTGGACTATTTTAAGAATAATTTGGCAGCATATTGGGTATGTTTATTTGAAAGCTGATACGGCCTACAGTACCTTTACATAAAAAATAAATGCGTTCATTTTTCGCAAAATATAAGCTATTTGGCATAGTGCTTCTTATTCTTTCTGGAGTAATCATTTACCTTTTTTATAACGCACTTGTACCGAAGACTATCTTACCGGTCTATACACCCGCCATGGTGAACTCAGAATTGGTCCCTAAAGAAATTCAACATATTAGGAAATACCATACCATTGCAGATTTCTCATTGACCAACCAAAATGGAGAAACCGTTACCCAGGCTAACTACGACGATAAAATTTATATAGCCGATTTCTTTTTTACTACATGCCCGACCATTTGTCCCATTATGACAAAAAATATGGCGGATATTCAGAATGAAATAATGAATGATAAGGAGGTGTTGCTCTTATCCCATTCCGTAACCCCACAGATAGATTCGGTGGCCCAACTTAAAAAGTATGCCATTGAAAAAGGGGTCGATGACACTAAATGGAATTTAGTCACCGGTGATAAAAAACAAATCTATGATTTGGCACGTACCTCATATTTGGCCGTAAAAACCGATGGTGATGGCGGACCGTTTGATATGATACATACCGAAAACTTTATCTTGGTAGATAAGGAAAAAAGAATACGGGGTTTCTATGACGGAACCAATAAAGAGGAAATGAATCAGCTTTTGGCTGATCTTGAAATCTTGAAAGCATCATACAAACAGTAGGTTTTACTCGATAATCAAGATTTAAATGTTCTGAGGCTTGCCCCAAGGTAGTTCATTAGACCGATTCATCAGCTAATTCAACTTCACTTATTTTAAGATGTATTCATACCCTAATTAAAAAAATTCCGTTACTTTTGCCTTAATTATAATGAATCTAAATAAAGATTGGAAACTACCGTAGCACATTTAAAGCGAGGGCAAAGGGGAATCATTAAAGAATTCACTGCGGATCTATTGCCTATAAAGTTACTCGAATTGGGTTGTTTGCCAGGCAATATGGTAGAACTGGTACAAGTAGCTCCATTTAAAGACCCTATCTATATTAATGTAAACGGATCACATATTGCCATAAGACGAGAAATGGCCCTTCATATCGCTCTTGAAATCATAGAAGACAATGTGGTCATATGAGCAAACAAATCAATGTAGCCCTTATTGGGAATCCTAACACGGGAAAAACATCCGTTTTCAATCAACTTACGGGTCTCAATCAGAAAGTAGGAAATTATCCTGGTATTACCGTTGAGAAAAAAGAGGGAATCTGCAAGCTTCCTAGGGGCGTAAAGGCCCATATTTTAGATTTACCGGGCACCTATAGTCTCAATACTACCTCACTGGATGAAAGTGTTGCCGTAGAGTTACTTCTAAACAAAAATGATAAGGATCACCCAGATGTGGCCGTTGTAGTTTCAGATGTTGAGAACCTTAAGCGCAACTTACTTCTTTTCACGCAAATAAAGGATTTAAAGATTCCTGCCATTTTAGTAATCAACATGGCAGATCGTATGTCCCGAAAAGGCATAACCATTGATGTTGATTTGCTGGAGGAAAAGCTTCACTCAAAAATTGCCTTGGTCAGTACCCGGAAAGGTACCGGTATTGACAACTTAAAGGAACTCATCGCTGATTATAAAAATTTGTCCAAGGTCCAAAACGTGGATACTTCTGTAATTGCACCGGATTATTTTGAAAGCCTTAAAGCCACCTTCCCGAAGGAAGATGTCTATAAATTATGGTTGGTCATCACACAGGATGTCAACTTTATGCCCATTGAAAAGAAGTTGATCAAGGATTCATCTTCCTTTGCTACCAAAACAAAATCTGAACTTAAGCGCCTTCAACAAAAAGAAACCATTTTACGATACCAATTCATTAACGGTATCCTAAAAGAAACGTATAAGGTAGACCTTAATGCCGCCAAAGGTTTTAGGGCCACTTTGGATAAAATATTAACGCATAAGATTTTTGGATATCTCATTTTCTTTTTGATATTATTGACCATTTTTCAAGCCATTTACGGTTGGAGCGAGTATCCCATGGATATGATAGATGGTTTTTTTGCCTCAGCTACGGAATGGGTAAAGGACACCCTGCCGCCCGGCGTTTTTACCAATCTTATTGCTGAAGGAATTTTGGCCGGTATTGGTGGAATTGTGATTTTTATTCCACAGATAGCGTTCCTATTCCTATTTATTTCATTATTGGAAGAGACTGGTTATATGAGTAGGGTCGTTTTCTTAATGGACCGGGTCATGCGTCCGTTCGGTTTGAGCGGGAAAAGCGTAGTGCCCCTAATTTCAGGTACTGCTTGTGCTATACCGGCAGTGATGGCTACCAGAACTATTGAAAATTGGAAAGAAAGGCTCATCACCATATTGGTAACTCCTTTTACCACTTGTTCAGCTAGATTACCGGTCTATTTGATAATCATCGCTTTGGTCATTCCCGAAGGGAGCTTCTTGGGTTTAAGCTACAAAGCATTGATGCTGATGCTTTTGTACCTCTTAGGTTTTGGTGCTGCAATTTTATCCGCCCTTATTCTAAACAGAATACTGAATATTAAAAGCAGGTCCTTTTTTGTGGTAGAAATGCCCAATTACACCTTACCATTGTTGAAAAATGTAGGGTATACCGTTTTGGAGAAAACCAAAAGTTTTGTTTTTGGGGCGGGGAAAATTATTTTGGCCATATCCATCATTCTTTGGTTCCTGGGCACAAATGGGTATTCAGATGAATTTAAAAATGCCGAAACCATAGTGACCCAAAGAATAAAGGAACAGGGCTTCAGCACCTACAGTGAGGCTTACTTTGTAAATAAACAGGATGAGCTTAAGGAAGATGAAGAAGCCGACACCATGCAAACCAAAGAATTGGAAGAGCGCGCCCTAAGTCAAGAAATCGCAAGTTATAAATTGGAACATTCCTATATGGGGTATATGGGCAAAGCCATTGAGCCCATCGTACGCCCACTTGGTTATGATTGGAAAATTGGGATTGCCGTCCTTACCTCCTTTGCCGCCAGGGAAGTTTTTGTCGGTACCCTAGCTACCATTTATAGTGTTGGAAATGACGAAGAGGAAACCATAAAATATAGAATGGCCGCGGAGGTAAATCCAAGAACAAACAAACCACTTTTCAATTTGGCATCCGGTGTATCACTCTTATTATTTTACGCTTTTGCCATGCAATGTATGAGTACCTTGGCCGTTGTTAAAAGAGAGACCAATTCTTGGAAATGGCCTGCCGGACAATTGGTTTTTATGAGTCTTTTTGCGTATATTATAGCTTTAATCGCTTATCAACTTTTAAAATAAAATGGATATTTTACAACACATTTTGGTTTACGTTACTTTAGCGCTAGCTATTGGGTATATTGCATACAAGTTCATTATCCCGAAATCCGTTTGGGGTTTAAAAAAACGCAGTGCCAAAGCTTGCGGCCAAGATGATTGTGGTTGTCATTAAGGCAACTATATTATATCGCTACACCTGTTTCACTTTTCATTTTCAACATTGTTCAATTTTTAGTTAAATAAGCCCTAAATAACTCCCAAGTGTTTCTAAAATTGTAACGAATACCAACTTGGTTCGTTTAGATTGCAACGACAGAACCAAAAAGCATGAGCATTAAAACCAATTACCTCCTTCTTTTACTTTTTATTACGACCAGCACAACATATTTAAACGCCCAACATTTAAGTGCCAAGGTTATGGATAGTATTAGCAAAGAGCCTATTCCATATGCCACAGTACTTCTAAATAACAAAGGGGTAATCACGAACGAAGAAGGAAGATTCACCTTTATACTGGACGAGGCGATTAAAGAATCCGATTCAATATTTATCTCATGTATCGGATATGAATCTGTTGCCAAACCTTTATTTGAATTCGACTCTAGCCACATTTTGCTTCGACCAAAAGCAATTGAACTAAGAGAGGTGATCGTTTCCAATAAAAATTATACGGCTAATGAAATAATCGATTTGGTAGAGGAAAACCTAGAAAAAAATTATGCCAACGAATACTCGAAGAAAAGGCTTTTCTATAGAAAATCGTCCTCTAACCGAATAATCAAATCTGATTTTACCGTCAAAAAATCTACCATAGAGGCCTTTAATCAAAAATTTCTGGACAGCGTGATAGGCACATTACCAAAAGCAAATAGTTACTATACCGAAATTCTAGGCGATTTATATGGTACTTATGAAGAAGAAGCGCAAAAACTAAATTTAATTAAAGCCTCTGAGCTCTATGATAAAAGTAAAGAAGTAGACCTGGAAAAGCTGGAAGAGAAATTTAACGACATCCTTAAGAAAAATGTCCGGACAGATTCCTACTTCAAAATTAAATCAGGCCTCTTTGGTACTAAGATCGATGCAGATGAACTTTTCGAATCTGAAGTTGATTCCACAGATGTTGCTACAATTAATAAAAAATTGGATGAACAGAAAAAGAATGACGAAAAGAGAAAAGAGAACTTCGCCAATTATAGAAGGGAACAATTAGGTGAACTATTAATGAGTTTGCCAATCAACAAGGATAGCGACTATAATTTTATTACCAAGTCCAGAAAATATGAATTCACACTAAAGGAATTTACTTATTTGGGAAATGATGCGGTTTACGTTCTTGGATTCATTTCAAAGGGCTCGGCAGATTATAAGGGTACATTGTATGTCAATGCCGATGATTTTGCATTAATACGTGCAGATTTCGAAAATATAAAATCCGTCAAAACATTTAATCTTTTGGGTATCTCAACCAATACGTATTTATCCAAAGGTAAAGTCATTTTTTTCAAAAACGATGCTACCGATCAATATACATTACGTTATTTTGAATCTGAAAAAGGTACACGGATAGGAATCAAAAGACCTTTGAAAATTATTGAAAAAAACAGGGTCGTCAAAGGGAGGAACAAGCAGAATGAACTTAACGGGAAAATAGATTTTGTGCTAACCGATATTGAAAAAAATGAACTCATTGTTTTTGATTCCGAAAGTATTACCAAAAATAAATTTGAAACCTACAAAGAGGATAATACCATCTTACCTACCTATATGCCTCAATATGATCCAGAATTTTGGAAGGGATATACCATTATGGAGCCTAACACGGCGATAAAGGAATTTACTTCTTCAGAACTTGATTAGTCTAAAAAAAGTTTTTAATAAAGGAATACAATAGTAATCCCCAACCTACTACTAAAATCAAACCCCCAAGCGGGGTAATTGGACCTAAAATTGTCCATTTTTTGCCCTTGGCCGCACTCAGGCACAATCCGTAAATACTAAAGGAAAAAAGGAAAGTTCCAATTAAAAAACAATACATCATGTTCTTTTCCAAGGCCGTATCCAGATTCAGGTTAAAACTCAACATGAGTATTAGTAATGCGTGGTACATTTGGTATTTAACCCCTGTTTCAAAACTATTCAGTTGATCAGCAGTAAACGATTTTTTAAATAAATGGGCACCGAAAGCGCCGAAGATAACTGCCAACAAACCAAACAACGCTCCTATTACCTGTGCTATTAAGACCATACTGTTTTTTTTCAAAGATACTGTTATCCATATTAAATTTCATAAATTAACCCTTCCCAAAAAACATGGAAAAATGGAAAAGACGATTTGGTATTATTTAGTATCGCTCACCGTTTTGTTGGTAAGTTGTGGAACGCCCAAAGGCAGTAGCGCAACCAAATCTAATTTAGACCAGGAACTGATCGAAAAAAATAAAGGGTCAGTTTCCCTTTTACAAAGGATCAGTCAGAAAAGTGGAATCGTTCTACAGAACAATGTACCTATTATAAATAAAACGGCCAATTCAATTTCCTCTAGCGGTTCGCAAGAACCGCTATATGTGCTCAACGGGCAGATTATCGGAAGCTCTTTCAGCTCTATAAACAATATCGTTGACAGTTACAGTGTGAAGGATATTACCATTTTAACCGGTGCTAATGCCTCCCCATATGGTTCACAGGGTGGAAATGGAGTAATTCTAATAACGACTTATTGATCGTCAAATCAGTCAAAATCAATCGTCATCCTTAAATCGGAATTTAGGGTGAACGCGCATTCGTCAAACTTGGGCGGACCGAACATTTTCATTTTCCCTTTTGAAAAGGCGATTTCCTCTTTAGGGATTCCAAGCATGTTGGTGTCCAAATTTTCATTTCCGTTTGCATCATGAAAAATGGCTACTGCGTATTCTCCGTCCGGTAAATCCTTGACTTCAATCACAGTACTTCCCTTTTCTGCCTTTTGGGATCCAAATTTAAAAACTTTGTCGAACTTTAAAAAAGATTCGGCATTGGTATATAGGGCATAACTAACGTTACCATCTGTAGACTTAACACCCTTTACATTCAAAATAAGATTATGTTGTGCAACAGCGGATGTTGAAACGATTCCTAAAATAAAGAGCAATACTGTTCTTGAAATTTTCATATTTAAAAATTCATTTTTATAAGGAGTTCAATTTTAGTGCCATTTATTCCGCATATTGAATTTAAGTTCAACTATTCAAATGGATTAGAACTCGAACATATCAATTTGGTTCTTCATCGGAAATCATTTTGGCAACTATACCGTTCAGAAGTTCCACGGTTTGGGTAGAATCCTTCAAATTTACATATAGGTGCAGCGAATCTTTGTAAACCAATTTTAACTTTTGTTGATTGATATTGTCCACAAAGACATGCACCTTTTTATCGGTCAGGGAATCCTTGAATTCCCTAAAGATTCCTTTCTCTTTCTCCAAGGCTGAAAATCCGTTTAAACGTTCCATAGGTGGCATCCTTTGGACGAAAATCGCACTATCCAATTCTTGATAACGAATGTCAACCTTATAAAATCCCGACATCAAACTTAGACTATTCGAATCATTATTGATCCAGTTTTTAAAGTGCAGCGTCAGTACGGAAATGCATAGGATTACCGTCAAAACCAATAACACGTTCCAAAACCAAGGTCTTTTATTAAAATTCATGTTCTTCATTAAAACTTCATGGGCATACTACACAGGTAAACGGTAAAAACCCGTTTAAATTACTGGTTTTATAAAATACTATCACCGTTTATCGGTGAGAAAATCGCTAAACATATTCTTGTTTATGGCTAAGCTAACCCAACGTCTAAGGTCATCATGATAATAAAGCCCCCGATGAACCCCATGGTGGCAATGTCGGTATATTTGTCTTGTTGTGTTTCCGGGATTACCTCTTCTACAACTACAAAAATCATAGCACCCGCAGCAAATGAAAGGGCATAGGGTAAAACAGGTTGAAAGGTAAGAACGGCCCAAGCTCCAAGAACGGCCGCAATCGGTTCTACGATTGCAGATGCCTGACCGTACATAAAACTTTTATATCGACTTAAGCCTTGCCTGCGTAAGGGCATGGCCACCGCAAAACCCTCCGGAAAATTTTGAAGTCCTATTCCAAGAGCCAATGCAACCGCACCACCAATGGTAGCACCTTCGAAACCAGCTGCTACGCCCCCGAAAAGAACCCCTACAGCGAGTCCCTCCGGAATATTATGAAGTGTGATTGCCAAGGTCAATAAGGTTGTTCTATGCCATGGTGTCTTTACGCCTTCTGCCTCACTTTCCTTAAAATTAATATGCAAATGGGGTAAGATTTTATCCAATCCAAAAATGAACGCTGCGCCTAACAAAAAGCCTACAGCTGCCGGAATGACCTTAACAAAGCCCTCGCCCGGACTCATTTCTATTCCTGGTGCCAAAAGACTCCAAAAACTGGCCGCCACCATGACACCCCCGGTAAACCCAAGCATACCATCCAAGACCGCTCGGTTTAAAGTTTTAAAAAGAAACACCAGGGAAGCACCTGCCGCAGTTAGCCCCCAAGTAAAAAGTGTGGCATATAAGGCCGCTAAAATAGGGTCTATTGACTGAAAATAATTGATTACCTGTTCCATAAAATAAATATTTTTAACAGTAGATTTTTATACGGCGTCTACAATTTCCAAAAATAAATTAGATGCTATTTGCTCCGAGATCCGTATTGTGCCTGTTCTGGTTTGAATAGTTACGGAACCATCGAATTCCTCTCTCTCCAGAATCTTTAAGGTATTTCCCAAAGAAATTTTATTCTTGTCCAAAAACTTCAAGAATGCAACTGAGGAGTCATTAACGCCTACACATACGCCTTCGCTGCAGACCGGTAATTCACTAATCAATTTTTTGACCGACTTTTTAAAGGTCCCGTCTTTGGTAGGTATAGGATCACCATGAGGGTCTACCTTCGGATAACCCAAATGCGCATCCAACTTATCTATAAGGGCTTCACTTTTTATATGCTCTAATTGCTCAGCAACTTCATGCACCTCATCCCAAGAGAAATTTAATTTATCCACTAAAAACACTTCCCACAAACGATGTTTTCTAACGATAGTCAATGCTACCAGCCTCCCTTTTTCCGTAAGGGAGACCCCTTGATATTTTTTATAGTTCACCAGCGACTTATCGGACAATTTCTTAAGCATATCGGTTACCGAAGATGGTTTGGTACTCATCTGTTCCGCTATGGCATTGGTGGCGACTGAAACATTTTCAGTCTCACTCAAATGATAGATTGCCTTTATATAATCTTCCTCTGATAAGGTCATGCTAAAATAATATAAAAACAAAAATACATTTTTATATGTAAAAACAATTTTTTAGATTTGTCTAAATTATTTTTTAGATGCTTAAAATAATAAAAATCGTTCTAACCCTATTCTTCCTTAATCTTGGATATGCACAAGAAGGAAGCATATTTGGAACGATTTCCACTGAAAATGAGCCCGTACCCTTCGCAAATATTTATTTGAAAAACACACAAATCGGCAGTTCTTCCAATGATGTTGGTTTTTATGAACTTAAAGCTATTCCGCCAGGAAAATATACCCTTATCGTTTCAACCATTGGTTACATTCCGTTTCGCACGGTATTAGATGTCGAAGCAGGGAATAACGTGTTGGTAGATATAGCATTAGAACCTTCCATAGAATCTTTGGATGAGATGGTCGTCACCGGAACCTTAAAACCGGTAAGTAGACTGGAAAGTCCGGTGCCTGTCGAAGTATATAAACCCAGTTTCTTCAAAAAAAATCCAACCGCGAGTATTTTTGAAGCACTCCAGAACGTTAATGGGGTACGCCCACAAATAAATTGTAATGTGTGTAATACGGGCGACATTCACATAAATGGTTTGGAAGGACCTTATACCCTAGTTTTAATTGATGGTATGCCCATTGTTAGTGGACTGGGTACCGTATACGGACTTTCAGGTATTCCCAATTCACTCATAGAACAAATTGAAATTGTAAAAGGTCCTGCCTCAACACTGTACGGTAGCGAGGCGGTGGGAGGACTTATCAACATCATAACCAAGAACAGTCTAACCGCACCTGAGTTTTTTGGAGATAGTTTTATTACCGATTGGGGAGAATACAACCTTGATGTTGGAACTAAAGTAACTTTGGGCAAAAACACCAACTTACTTCTAGGCGTCAATTATTTTAAATTTGATAATCCCATTGATAACAATGGCGACAATTTTACGGACTTGACCCTACAAGACCGAATTTCTATTTTCCAAAAATGGGATTTTAAGCGAGATCATGCCAGAGTATTCTCTCTTGCGGGACGCTACTTTTATGAAGACCGCTGGGGGGGAGAATTACAATGGACCCCTGAATTTAGGGGAGGTGATGTAGTATACGGAGAAAGTATCTATACCCGTAGGTGGGAAATTTTGGGGAAATACCAACTCCCTTTTGATGAGCAGCTGATGCTTTCCTTCTCCTATAATGACCACAGCCAAAACTCAGTATATGGTAATGTCCCCTATATAGCGGATCAACGGATAGGTTTTACCCAACTAACATGGGACAAATCATTGGGTAAACATAGTTTACTGGCAGGAACCGCATTACGATATAATTATTATGATGATAATACCCCAGCAACAGCTGACCTAAATGAAAACCGACCCGATGAAGTGGTCATTCCAAGTCTGTTCCTGCAAGATGAAATTGCATTCAATAAAAAGCACTCGTTACTTTTAGGCGGAAGATATGATTATGATGAACGGCATGGAAATATTTTTACCCCAAGAGGAGCCTACCGCTTTAAATTTACCGATAACGATATTTTACGATTAAATGCCGGTACCGGTTTTAGGGTAGTGAACCTATTTACCGAAGAACATGCAGCACTTACCGGCGCACGCGAGGTCATTATCGCGGAAGAATTAAAACCGGAACGTTCCTTTAATATAAATTTAAATTTTCTCAAAAAAATATACCATGACAACGGTACTTTTGTCGGATTGGACGCCTCGGTTTTCTATACAAATTTTCAAAACGTTATCATACCTGATTATGATACCGATCCCAACCAGATCATTTATGATAACCTTAATGGAAAATCCACTTCACAAGGTATTAGCGGCAATATAGATATTGCCTTCTCGAACGGACTTAAAGTAATTTTAGGCGCAACGCTACAAGAAGTCAGCAATACTGAAAATGGAATAACCAGAAGACAAATTCTTACAGAAAGTTATTCCGCAAATTGGAACTTGACCTATACCATAAGGCCCTGGCATTTAACCTTGGATTATACAGGCAATCTATACGGGCCTATGCGTTTGCCAACTTTAGGGGAAAACGATCCCCGGCGAGACTTTTCACCTGCCTGGAGTATCCAGAACATACAGTTCACCTATGCAGGAATAAAGGATTTTGAATTTTATGCAGGTGTCAAAAATCTATTGAATTGGACGCCGAACAATGGCAATCCTTTTATAATAGCCCGTGCCAATGACCCATTTGACAAGGAAGTTACGTTCGATTCGAACGGAAATGCCGTGGCTACACCAAATAACCCAAACGGATTGACCTTCGATCCTTCTTATGTTTATGGTCCAAATCAGGGAATAAGGTCTTTTCTAGGTCTTCGTTATACCTTGAACTAAGACAAAAAATACCAATGGTATTTTGTATTTTTGAATCGATTGGATACTATTTTAGCCTGTTCCCTCAAAATTCATGAACGATTTCGATTATATTATTATAGGTGCAGGTGCCTCCGGCTTATTACTGGCGGATGCCATGGGTGTAGATAGCTTCTTTGAAAAGAAAAGGATTTTGATACTTGATAAAGATTCCAAAAAGTCAAATGATCGAACCTGGTGCTTTTGGGAAAAAGGTGAAGGACAATTTGATCCCATTATCCATAAAGAATGGGATACCATTCATTTTGAGGGAAAAACAATTTCCAAAAAAACCAAAATAGATCCGTACTCCTATAAAATGATTAGGGGAATTGATTTTTATGAACATTATTTGAAACGTATAAATTCCTATCCGAACATCACCTTTAAAAATGAGGAAGTAAAGAATATAAAGGAGGCAAACGTTGCAGTTACCGTTCAGACCACTACCAACCAATTTACCGGTAACTATGTGTTCAGTAGCCTTTTTGATTATAGGATGGCAATGCAACAAACCAAATATCCTGTTTTACAACAACATTTTGTTGGCTGGGTCGTGAAAACAAAAGTACCTGTTTTTAATGCTTCGGAAGTTACCTATATGGATTTTTCCATTCCTCAAAAAGGGAATACCCGCTTTATGTATGTGTTACCGTATAGTACAGATACCGCCTTGATCGAGTATACCCTTTTTTCAGAACAGTTATTGGAAAAAGCCCAATATGAAGCACAGATAAAAGCATATCTATCAGACAGGTACCAATGCGATGATTTTGAGATTTTGGAGACCGAAGCAGGAAGTATTCCTATGACCTGTTATGACTTTAGAAAACACAATACCGGTAGAATCCGATATATTGGTACTGCAGGGGGATGGGCAAAGCCGAGCACCGGTTACACCCTCATGAGTACCTCAAAGAAAATCCCCAAATTGATAACGCTAATAAAGAAGGGGTCACCTATGAAGAAATTGAAATTGAAGAACAAATTCTGGTATTACGACCTTTTATTTTTAGACGTGCTTCATACCGATAATGCAAAAGGGAATGCAATTTTCGAGGCACTATTTAAAGCTAGGAGTCCACAAATGGTTTTCAAATTCCTGGACGAAGAAACTAATATTTTTGAAGACTTCACCTATATTAATTCTTGCCCCAAAGCTCCTTTCATCAAAGCATTTTACAAACGCTTATTTTAAACGACCCTGTTCATTAAGTTCTTCCCAAATTCCCGTAAAAGATCTTTCTTCCCCTGGTTAATGTCCATTTTTTCCAAAATAGCAAAGGCCTTCGAGGTATAGTCCGCAATAGCGTCCTGCGTTTCTTCGTTCGCTTTGGTCCTTATAAAAATGGAACGTACCGCATTGATTTTGGTTTCGGTCTCCTTAGGCTGTATGGAATATAAATGTTCCAATTCTTTCTTTACCACGGCAGATTCAGAATTCATGGCCTTCAAATACAGATAGGTCTTCTTGTTTTCTATAATATCGCCCCCCACCTGTTTTCCAAAAGTTTTGGGGTCACCAAAAACATCCAAATAGTCATCCTGAAGTTGAAACGCGATACCAAGATTCAATCCGAAATTATACATATCCTCTTGCGAATTTTCCGATGCTTCGGCAACAATAGCTCCCATTTTTAGTGCTGCAGCCACCAAAACCGCAGTTTTATACTCGATCATTTTCAAATATTCTGGTAACATCACATCATCCCGCGTCTCAAAATCGACATCATATTGCTGTCCTTCACAAACCTCCAATGCCGTTTTGCTGAACAGTTTGGCCAATTGCCTAAAAATTGGCGGGTCATAATTCTCAAAAAGTTGATAGGCCATAATCAACATCGCATCCCCTGATAAAATTCCGGTATTAATATCCCATTTTTCATGTACCGTGGTATTACCTCTACGAACAGGGGCGTCATCCATGATATCATCATGTACCAATGAAAAATTATGGAACACCTCTATGGCCAAAGCGGCATCCAAAGCCACTTTATAATCAGTATCAAAAATTTCCGTGCCGAGAAGGGTTAAAACAGGCCGCAGTCGCTTACCCCCTAAATTTAAAATATAGGTGATGGGCTCGTAGAGATTCCGCGGTTCTTTGGTGATTTTTTTTGACTGTAGGTAGTTGATGAACTCGCTTCTATATTCGTTTATGGAATGCATTTTTGGCCATTTTTGCCAAAAATAGGACAAACGAGTCAATATTGCTTCACTTATGATTCTAGACTATGAATACATAGTACTAATGCTAGTTCAACATAAGAAAAAAAGTGGAATGCTGTAAAAAAATGAATCAATTAAAATCCATACCCTATTATGGACATCCTATTTTATGACTATCCCTATTAAATATACTTGTCTTTGAAGAATATTTTCTGTTATATGTTCATTTTTAACATTAATATTTAATAATTTCGCAAATCAACCTAAACAACACGCATATGAAAATTTTTTACCCGCCAACGGTACCGTTGGAAAAAGGCAAATCCACCTTTTTATCTATTTTATTATTTCTCCTTACGATATCGTTTTCGTTTTCACAGACGACAGTAACCGGTACGGTAAGTTCTGCTGCTGATGGAATGCCTTTGCCCGGAGTATCCGTAATCGACGCAAATAATCCGACTAAAGGGGTGCAGGCAGATTTTGATGGGAATTACACGATTACCTTAGACAATGGCAATACAAGTCTACGATTTAGCTATATAGGATTTAAACCAGTAGTCGTGCCTATTAACAATCAGAGTACCATTAATGTCTCCATGGAGGAAGATGTTGCCAACTTGGAGGAAGTCGTTGTGGTTGGGTACGGTACCCAAAAGAAAGCTACAGTTACCGGTGCGGTTACTGCAGTTCAAGGACCTGTTCTAGAAAGTTCCCCCGCTATTAGTGTGTCCAACTCATTGGCCGGCAGATTGCCAGGGGTTGTTATCATTCAAACCAGTGGTGAACCGGGCAATGACCAATCAACTATTAGTATCCGTGGAACCAACACCCTTGGAAACAACCAACCTTTGATTGTAATCGACGGTATTCCAGATAGGGATGGTGGCATAGGCCGTATCAACCCAGATGATATCGCCAATATTTCGGTTTTAAAAGATGCTTCAGCGGCCATTTATGGGGCAAGGGCGGCAAACGGTGCGATTATCGTAACGACCAAAAAGGGGGACCCTGGTAAAATGAAGGTTAACTACAGAGCCGATTTTGGACTTACAAGACCTACAAAGGTTCCTGAAATGTCTAATGCAGTCGAGTATCAGACCATCATGAACGAACTGGCTATCTACAATAGTAATATTCCAACCGGCCAATGGAGCGCGGCAAATAGCGCATTCCAAACTGCAGGAAATTACACGATACCCAGCAGTGGCGAAACCGTAAATGCGGCATTCAGCCCTGAAACAGTGAACGGTCATAGAACCAATGCTGATCCCTATTTATTTCCTGATACAGATTGGTTTGGGGCCGTTTTTCAGGATTGGGCGGAACAACAACGGCACAATCTTGCCGTCAGTGGTGGAAGTGAGGATTTAACCTATTACGCTTCGCTAGGTTATGCCGACCAGGGAGCTATTTATAAAAATTCTTCAACCCGGTATCAACAATATAATTTTAGAATTAATACCGATGCCAAAATCAATGATTACATTTCCACTAAATTGATGATGGGTTATAGAAAAGAGGATAGAGCCCTTCCAACGGAAGGTGCTGGTGCCATCTTTAGAATGCTAATGCGGGGCAGGCCCAACGAAACTGCAGTATGGCCTAACGGATTACCAGGACCCGATATTGAAAATGGGCAACAGCCTGTTGTGATAACAACCAATGCCACTGGATATGACAGACAACCTACGGACTATTTGCAATTTACAGGTTCTGTGGATATTAAAAATCCATGGGTTGATGGCTTGACATTGACCTTATTGGCCGGTGTCGATCAAAGCCAACAACGCAGAAAACTTTGGCAAACTCCTTGGACATTGTACTCTTTGGATCGTGCCAATTATATTGAAACTGGCGACCCCGTATTAACTGGATCTATACGGTCCAATTTTACAGATCCCAGACTTAGACAATCGTCCTTTAATGTTTTAAACACCAATTTAACGGGTTTATTGAATTATGATAAAACGATTGCAGATGATCATACAATCAATCTATTGGCAGGGGTGACCCGCGAAAATTTTCAAGGTGAATTTATTTCGGCCTTTAGAAGAAATTTCTTGTCTACGGCGGTTGATCAATTGGGTGTCGGGGGTGAAATTGGCCAAGAAACCGATGGTTTTGGGTACAATAGGACGCGTTTGGGGTATTATGGCCGTGCACAATACAATTTCAAGGAAAAGTATTTAGCAGAATTCATTTGGCGTTATGATGGATCTTACATTTTCCCAGGCAATGATCGTTTTGGTTTTTTCCCCGGTTTGTTAGTGGGTTGGAACATCAATAAAGAAAACTGGTTCAATGTTGACGCTATTGACTATTTAAAGCTTCGAGCCTCTTATGGTCAAATGGGTAATGATCAAGTATTCTTTCAAGGTGCATTACAGGAGTATGCGTATCTGTCCATTTATGATTTTGGAACCTATCCTATTGATGGCGTTGTACAGACAACCTTAACGGAACCTTTGTTAGCGAACCCCAGCTTTACTTGGGAAAGGGCGAATAACTTTAATGTTGGTCTAGACGGTATCACTCTTGATGGTAAGCTGAGCTTTACCTTTGAATACTTTATAAATAAAAGAGACCAAATATTAATACAAGAAACAGGATCTACCCCGGGATCTTCAGGAATATCAAATCTATTGCCCCCTGTAAATGCAGGTGAGGTCAATAACGAAGGTTTTGAATTTGCCTTAAATTATTATGGCGGCAATATCGATGGATTTAAATGGGACGTAGGCGTTAATGGAGGTTATGCCCAAAACAATGTTGAATTTTTAGACGAAATTCCAGGAGCTCCATCTTACCAATTGCTGGAAGGCAAGCCCATTGGTGCGTATTTAGTGTATGAATACGATGGGGTATTTAGAGACGAAGCGGCCGTAGCCAGTAATACATTGGACTATAGCGCGGTAAAGTCGCAATTAGAGCCCGGCGATATGAAGTTCAAGGATATTAATGGTGATGGCATTATTGATGATTTAGATCAAGTTCGAATTAACAATAGTATTGTGCCAAATTTCAATTTTGGTATAACGTTCAACGCTTCCTATAAGAACTTTGATCTTTCAGTGTTATTTCAAGGTGCCACGGGTGCTAAGTTATTTATACAAACCGAATCAGGAGACATAGGTAATTATTTGAAATATAGCTTTGATAATAGATGGAGCCCAGACAATCCAAGTAGCGTAGACCCAAGATTGGCCAGTAGAGGGGATACCTATTATACCGGTGGGCCATTCGGTAACAATACCTACAATTTATTCAGTAAGGATTATATTCGTCTTAAAAACGTACAATTGGCCTATAACTTCCCAAAAGCGATGATAGACCAATTCGGTTTATCGGCCTTTAGGGTGTATATGAACGGGTTGAACTTGGCAACTTGGGCAGCACAAGACATTTACGATCCAGAATCAACAAGTAATAGTGGACAGTTTTATCCACAACAATCAATTATTAATACAGGTTTTAGTTTAACATTTTAAAAAAAAAGTTATGAAGAAAAGAAGATTATTACTTTTAGGCCTCATGGCGGCGGCCATTATACCGCTGTCCTGCAACGAGGATTTTTTAGAAACACAACCCTTAGATTCCATATCGGCGGATGCTGCTTGGGCAGATGGTGCATTGGCACAAGCATTTGTATTCAACGTATATTCATCCCTTGGGTATGGAGGATTTGAGGAAGAAGGTTTGGCTTCGCTAACAGACGAAGCTATGTTTACCCACTCTGGAAGGCAAATCAATGTAATTACGGAAGGGTCACTTTCCCCGGGTGCTGCTGGAAATGACAGAATCGTCCCTCAATGGAACGAGTTGTATTTGGCAATCCGTAAGGCAAATATTGCCATACAAGAATTACCGAACGCTACTTTTGAGGATCAAGTCTTAAAAGATCGTTTATTGGGTGAAGCACTTTTTTTAAGGGCCTATTACTATCACCAATTGATGCGTTATTATGGTGGAGCACCTTTAATTGACAGACCTTATACTCTAGATGAGGATTACTCCATTGCCAGAAATACCTATGCTGAAAATGTTGACTTTGTGGTAGCAGATTTAGATGAGGCGATAAGCTTACTCAGCGGCAAGGAATTTACCGCAGGTAGAGCCTCCAAACTAAGTGCGATGGGACTAAAATCGAGAGTGCTCCTGTATGCTGCAAGTGATTTGAGGGATGGACCTACTGCAAGTGCTAAATCCTCTGTCCTTGGAAGTTATTCTAATTTGGATCTAGTCGCCTATACTTCAGGGGATCGAGCAACACGATGGAATGCAGCCAAAACAGCTGCAAAAGCAGTTTTGGATGAAACTACAGGTTATAAATTGGATTTAACGGCACCTGCATCTGCGGAAGATGCCAAACAAAACCACATTTCCATTAGCATGGGTGGTGGTAGTGCCATCGGTGATCCAGCAGCACGTGCGGAATTATTGTTCGAGCGTACGCATACCCCTTTATTTACTGTTGAAAGTAACTGGCCTTTAGGTGGTATTCACCAAGGGATTAACAACGGCCCCAATGGATATCATAACTGGGCAGGAAATACCCCGATTCAACAATTGGTTGATGACTATCAAATGATGGATGGGTCCGATTTCGATTGGAATAATCCTGCACATGCAGCTGCACCTTACGAAAATAGGGATCCAAGGTTGGATGCAACTATTTTATATGATGGTGCTGGTTGGAAACCACGGCCAAGTGATGTTGCCAGTATAGATCCTTTTGATGAGATACAAACGGGTACCTATGCAAATGGTTCTGGCGGTATTATTGCTGGAGTGGATATGCGTGACTCCCCTATCGAAAACTGGAACGGAAGTAGAACCGGATATTATGTGCGTAAGTTTATTGATGCCGATCCTGCGGTTGTGGACAACCAATCTAGTGCCCAAGTAGTGCCTTGGCCTTTTATTCGATATACGGAAATGGTACTTAACTACGTAGAAGCTTCAATAGCTACAGGTGATGAAGGCGAAGCCCGTAATTGGCTGAACAAGATTCGTTTTAGGGCGGGTATGCCTGCGATTACCGCATCTGGTACAACTCTTTTAGAAGCATACATCAACGAAAGAAGAGTAGAATTGGCCTATGAGGAGCATCGGTATCACGATGCTCGAAGATGGATGATCGCCGAAGAAACCCTTGGTCGTGGAATTAAGGTTATGAAGGTTTCTGCTACCTTAAAAGCTGGAGCAGCACCTTTATCACCCTATAGACATGACACATCTGTTTACAATTACACCTACAACGTGGTAGATAACACAGATAATGAAACCAGAAGTTGGGACGATAAAATGTATTTCATGCCGTTAAGTAGGGATGAAATCAATCGTAATGAACTATTAGTTCAGAACCCTGGTTACTAATAACACTTCAAGTTGAGATAATGGAAAAATCTATCCCTTTTTGGGATAGATTTTTTACTTTTAGGCCAATGACAAAAAAATTAATTGCTTTTACCTGTACCCTCCTTTTGGTATTACATGGGTGTAAAAAAGATGCTGGGAATGAACCTAGTGATTCAGCCAAACCAGTATCCAAAAAAGCTACACTCTTTACCCTATTGCCAGAAGAAGAAACAAACATTTACTTTCAGAATACCCTGAAGGAAGGCCTTAACGCCAATGTTCTAGTATACGAGTATTTATACAATGGGGGTGGTGTTGCTACGGGTGATTTTAACAATGATGGATTACAAGATCTCTATTTCACTTCCAATATGGGAGAAAACAAGTTGTATTTAAATCTAGGTGATTTTAAATTTAAGGAAGTAACCAATAGTTCAAAAGTACAGGGTAGGCCTGGCCCTTGGAAAACGGGAATTACGGCAGCAGATGTGAATGGCGATGGAAAACTTGACCTGTATTTATGTTACTCCGGGGCATTGCCCGATGCAAAGCGGAAAAATCAGCTTTTTATCAATCAAGGCAATGATAGCAACAATATTCCCATATTTGAAGAACAAGCGGAAGCCTACGGTCTCGCTAGTGCCGCCTATAGTAACCAAGGTTATTTTTTTGATTATGATAAAGATGGTGATTTGGACATGCTCCTATTAAATCACAATCCCAAATCCTTACCCGTACTAAATGAAATCAGTACAAAGGAATTCTTGAAAAAAGATGACCCATTGCAAGGAACGCGCCTTTTTGAACAGAAAGAGGGTACATTTTATGATGTAACCGTGAAATCTGGAATTAGCGGCTCAGCACTTACCTATGGTTTGGGAATTGGTATAAGTGACATAAATAACGATGGTTGGCAAGATTTTTATATCTCCAATGATTATACAGTTCCCGATTATTTATACATCAATAATAAAGATGGAACCTTTACCGACCAGTTGGGAAATCAAATGGGCCATACCAGCCATTTTTCCATGGGAAATAACATAGCTGACATTAATAATGATGGTTGGCAAGATATTTTTACCTTGGACATGCTACCTGAAGATAACAAACGCCAAAAACTACTTCTATCGCCCGATAATTATGAGAAATTCGACTTAAATATAAGAAGTGGGTTTCATCACCAATACATGCGGAACATGTTGCAATTGAACAACGGCAATGATACCTTTAGTGAAATAGGGCAACTGGCCGGTGTTTCCAATACAGATTGGAGTTGGGCTCCTTTATTTGCTGATTTTGACAATGATGGATTGAAAGACCTGTTTATTACCAATGGATATTTTAGGGATTATACCAATTTAGACTTTATAAATTATATGGAAGACTTCGTGCAATCAAAAGGACGATTGCAACGGCAAGATGTTTTGGAATTGATAGAAAAAATGCCATCTTCAGATTTGACGAACTATTATTACGAGAATACGGACGGACTGAATTTCACCAACCAAACAGAAGCAGCTGGGGTCGATCAACCGGCAAATAGCAATGGGGCAGTATATGTGGACCTAGATAATGATGGGGATTTGGATTTAGTAACCAATAATATCAACAAGCCTGCATTTATCTACAGAAACGATAGTTCGAACGAAAACAAAAAATTCATAAAAATTGAACTAAAGGGCAGCGGTAAAAATACGGCTGGTATCGGCTCAAAAGTCAGCCTTTATTCAAACGGACAAATTCAAGTTGTCGAGCAGATGCCAACACAGGGATACCTTTCTACCGTAACCCCCGTATTGCATTTTGGCCTCGGAGCAACCAACACCATTGATTCATTGATAGTGGAATGGAATTCTGGCAAAAAGCAAATTCTTTATGATGTAAAGGTTAATCGTGAGTTACAACTAAAAGAAGCGGACGCAGAAATCAATGTGCTCCCATCGAAAAAAGGAAAGCCCCTTTTCGCGGAAATAACAGCTCCTCTGAACTACAAACATCAGGCCTCAAACATAAATGATTTCAAAAGGCAGTCCTTGTTATTGAAACAATTATCACATCACGGGCCAAGCATTTCCAAAGCCGATATGAACAACGACGGAATGGAAGATATTATTATAGGGGGCGGTATAGGACAAGCTACCTCCGTGTATCTGCAATCAAAAAATGGAAAATTCGTTAAAAGGAGTATTCCCGATTTTGAATTGGATAAAGCAAGTTTTGATAGCGACATAACGGTATTTGATGCCAATGCAGATGGCAATCTAGATCTATACATAGCCAGTGGAGGATATCACAACTTTTCGGTAAGCGATGCCAGATTACAGGATAGGTTATATTTTGGGGATGGATATGGGAACTTTAAAAAGGATAACAGTGCACTTCCTGATATGAAAATCAGTACGGGTACCGTAGCATTTTCCGATATCAATCAAGATTCGTTTCCAGATCTTTTTATTGGTGGATATACTATTCCGGGCAGGTATCCTGAAGTGCCAAGAAGTTATATCCTGCTCAATAATGGAAAAGGCCAGTTTACCGATCAAACTGAAGAAATACAACCCGAACTTAAACTACCGGGTATGATTACGGATGCGGCTTGGGCAGATATGGACGGTGATACCATTAAGGACTTGATTATTTTAGGGGAATGGCGTCCTATCTCCATATACCTCAATAAAAATGGGAAATTGGTGAATGAAACCAGTACCTATTTTGACCGACCTTTATCGGGCCTTTGGACCAGTTTAAGTTTAGCGGACATAAATAGTGATGGCAAATTGGATATTATCGCGGGTAATATTGGAGCCAATACACAGTTTCAATTAAGCCAAGAAACTCCGGCCGAACTCTATTATTCAGACTTTGATGGTAATGGGTCTATAGATCCTATACTCAATTTTTATGTTGATGGTATAAGCTATCCGTACCTTACACGGGATGAACTTTTAGGTCAATTGGCCGGGTTGCGACAGCGATACACCAGTTATGAAACCTATTCAGAGGCTACTATATCGGATATCTTTGAACAAAGTAACCTTGAAAATGCCGATAAAGTAGCGGCCAATCATCAAGAAACCACTGTATTCCTAAGTCAAAATGGGTCAAAATTTAAAATAACTACCTTACCGATACAAGCACAATTTTCTCCGATTTCAGATATCATTACAGCCGATTTTGATAAAGATGGAACTATTGATATACTGTTGCTCGGCAATGATGACTACTACAAACTAAGAATAGGAAAATTTGATGCCAATTATGGCACCTTACTTATAGGCGATGGCAATGGAGAATTTAGGTATGTTTCGCAAACAAAATCGGGTCTTTCCATTAAAGGAAGCGGTACCCACGCAATCTTGATTAATGATGAATTAATATTGGCCAGTTATGGATTGCCCCTTAAAGCTTATAAAATTATTGAGTAGCAATTTTTTTTGAATTATGGTTGATCAGACTAAAAAGAGGATAAGCATAGCGCTCGTAGGGTTGCTTTTATTTATACAACTAGGGTGCACCAATAAAAATGAATCCAATCTCAGTGAACTCGATGTTGCAACTGAGTGGGCCGACATGGCTTTGTATATCACAAGATATACGCCGTCCAATTCCCCTACTTTTGCCTCAAGGGCTTTTGGGTATATAGGGCTTACCATGTATGAGTCCATCGTAAAAGGCTATCCTGAATATCGCTCGATGAAAGGGCAATTAAATGGATTCGACTCCCTACCGACTATGAATACCGACAAAAAGCTAAATTGGGTCCTTGCCTTAAATGCTGGACAGTCCGAAATATTGAAAAACATCTACCTACAAACTTCAGATGAGAATAAGATTAAGATAGATTCATTGGAGCAAGTCATCTATGAACAATTTGTGGATGGTTTGGACAAAGAAACTGTTTCCCAATCCGTATCCTATGGCAAAGCCGTTGCGAATGCGATTTTTGAATGGTCAAAAACTGATGGAGGTCATAGAGGATATCTCCATAATTTTGACAAAAAAATAGTGCATCCCAATCGGCCCGGGGCTTG
>JBBSKR010000028.1:0-24496 GCA_038256135.1 Flavobacteriales bacterium
ACCATTCGATTGCTTCATCAAAATCTCCCGAAGTATGGGTTATGAGCTCTTGAAAAATCTCAAATAGTTTATCAAAAATCGATTGCTCGGGTGCTTCATAGGTTTCAAAGCGGAACCCTTTTCTTACATTCATAGCCATAGTATAAAATTAAGACTTTTACGTTGGATGCCCGTAGTATTTAGGAAATGTTAACGTTGTTTTAAGCACGAGCATTTATCAAATAGGTAAGGTCTTTGCAAATTGCCGTTTACAAACTAGGTATTTGGTCGAATTCTAATAAGGATTCAAAATATTAAAAGTATGAGAGACGTTTGTACTTATGTTAACGTTATCCTTAATCTTTTACCCATGAATATGCTAAAACGAAAAATGTACGGCATTCTACTTTTGTTGTCGGTAATAACTATTAATTCTTGTAGCACAGATAATGACATAGTAATGGAGTCAGTAACTGAAGAAATCACCAATCAAGAGGAAGAAACGGAAACGGAAGAAGAATCCACCACTGGGGAGGAATCCAATCCTGAAGAAGAACCTATACCTGATGAAATGTCTTGTACCAATCCCTTAGACTATGTTTTCAATGAAAAGGACGGTTTAGTACTGGTGGAGTTTGAGAACGCTGTTTTTACAGAAGATTGGAACTTAAAAACAGATGGCTCTAGTTATTCTGGAGCGGGATATATGGTTTGGGAAGGACAGCAATATCTAAGTAATCCAGGGAATGGAACCGCTACGTTCATGATTGAGATTGACAACCCGGGCACCTACCATTTCATCTGGTTTTCTGCAGTAAAAACAGGAACAAGCGGTACCGATCATAACGATACCTGGTTGCGTTTTAATGATGCCGATGATTATTATGCAGAAAACAATCAAGGCACAAGCACTGTTTATCCAAGGGATACCGAAAAGACACCGAATCCTGAAGGAGCTTCAAAAGATGGTTGGTTCAAAGTTTATAGAAGTGGCAACGACCTTGATTTTAAGTGGCAATCTTCTACCTTTGACAATAATGCCCATAACATCTATGTAGATTTTGATAGCCCGCGAATCTATATCATGGAGGTCTCTGCACGGTCAACCGGACATGGCATTGATAAATTTATACTATTTAACAATTCCGTTACAAAAGCGGATGCTATTGCCAATACTGAATTAAGTGGTATCAACTGTAACTAGGTTGACTGCTTAATATCATTGCTGAAAATCCTGTTGTTTAAATTTAGATGTTCTTTTTCTTCTTTTTCGCTGTTTGAAACATGAAGATATTATTTTTCCTTGTACTCCTCTCTGAACTACATCTTATTTAGTACTTTGTAGGTTGCCAGCACTATCTTAAAACCAAAAAGTACAAAGTAATTTGTATTTTTTCATTTCGTGAAATAAAAAGTAACTTGGGCTGCACCCAGTTACCAATAAAATGTAGATTGGGCAGAGCAAGAATGAACTGTCACACTGAGCGCAGTCGAAGTACCATCAACCAAAATCGAAAAATCATTAACGAACAATCAACAATCAACAAACAAATCAAAGGCTTCCTAAACACGCCACCCATATGGGTAAAAACTCAGTTCGGTATATTACAATTTGAGTTTCCCAAGGTAGATTTGACCGAATTCTCCTCGACTCCTATCCCAGAAAAAATACGCTTGGGGCACCAAATGGAATTTGTCTGTAAACAGTTGTTGGATTTTTGCCCCAAATATGAAGTTCTATTACATAACCTACCCATACGGGAAGGAAAACAGACCATTGGGGAAATAGATTTTATCCTTCGGGAAGTGGATACCCAACAGTTGATACATGTAGAACTTACTTATAAATTTTATATTATCAATCCTGAAATAACCGAACCTATATACCAACTTATGGGACCCAATAGGCGGGATATGTTCTTTACCAAAATGGAAAAAATTAAGCATCAGCAATTTGCCCTGCTTCATACCAAAGCTGGTAGTGCGGCACTGGCCGAAAAGGCCATTGATCACGGTCAAATTATCCACCAGGCTTGCTTTAAAGCACAATTGTTCGAACCTTATGGCAGTAACCCCTTAAACCTTCGTCCCTTAAACCCTAACTGTATTTTCGGTTACTGGTTACGAATCGCCGACTTACAGACCGATGCCTATGCTGCCTACCATTTCTATATTCCCTATAAAAGTCAATGGGTCATAGAACCACATATTGATGTTGAATGGACTTCCCATTATGAAACGCTTCTTGAAATTAACCTACGACTCATAAAACAAAATGCACCAATGGTTTGGATGAAAAAGAGTGAAACTGAATTTGAGAAGTTTTTTGTAGTGTGGTGGTAGTTGAAATATGAAATACGAGGTCGGAAATTAAAAGTGCATTAACTAAACCATCGAACTCAATTTTTTCAACTTCGTATTTCCAACATTTAATTTATTGGTACTTTCAACCTCTTACTTTGTACTTTATTTCTTCCTTTTCATCAATTCTGCCTCGATATCCTTTAGGGTAAACCCTTTGGCCTGTAACAGCATCAGATAATGAAAAAGCAGGTCTGCACTTTCGTATAAGAATAGCTCGTCATTGTTATCCATGGCCTCAATAACGGTCTCTACGGCTTCTTCCCCAACCTTTTGGGCAATTTTATTGATGCCTTTTTCAAATAATGATGCAACATAAGATGAACTGCCATCCGCAGCGGTGCGTCGTTGCTCTATCGTGGCTTCCAATTCGGAAAAGAAACCAAAATTTGAAGTGTTATCTTCGGCCCAACAGGTGTCCGTTCCTTTATGGCAAGTTGGTCCAACGGGATTCACATAGATAAGCAGTGTATCTTGATCACAGTCGTTTTTAATGTTCACTAGGTTCAAGAAATTGCCGCTCTCCTCCCCTTTGGTCCATAACCGTTTTTTGGAGCGACTAAAGAAGGTCACTTTACCTGTTTGTCGTGTTTTTTCTAAAGACTCTGCATTCATATAGCCCAACATCAATACATTTTTGGTTCGTGCATCTTGAATGATGGTGGGGACGAGTCCATCGGCCATTTTTTCCCAGTTGGGTGTGTTAATATCCATTTTATTTTCAATCATTTTTCACTGTTTCATTTGTCAGTCTGAGTGCATTCGAAGACCTTGCGTGTTCCAGTCCCTTCGACTGCGCTCAGGAGGACACTACATTCGAGTACTTCGTACTAATAAATCTGTCACTGAGCGGAGCCGAAGTGAACCTTTCGTGTTCCAGTTCCTTCGACTGCGCTCAGGATGACATTTCGTTACTATTCTCTTTTAACTTTTCACTTTCAACTTTCAACTAAACCCTAACCGGAATACCATTTTCCCTCAGTTCTTGCTTTAATTCTTGAATACCTATTTCCTTAAAGTGGAACACACTGGCCGCTAGTGCCGCATCTGCTTTACCTTCTATAAATGTATCCGTAAAGTGTTGCTTGTTCCCTGCACCACCGGAGGCTATAATAGGAATATTCAATTCTTCCGACAACCGAGCCAAAGCCACATTGGCAAATCCATCCTTGGTACCGTCATGATCCATGGAGGTAAATAGAATTTCGCCTGCGCCACGTTCTTCCACTTCCTTCGCCCATTCGAACAGCTTTCGCTCCGTAGGCACTTTACCTCCCACTAAATGCACTATCCATTCCCCAGCTATCTGTTTTGCATCTATGGCCACCACGATGCACTGGGAACCAAATTTCGCAACCAAATCATTAATCAATTGCGGATTCTTAACCGCCGAGGAGTTAATAGATACTTTATCTGCCCCATTTTGAAGTAAAATATCAACATCTTCCACAGAAGAAATCCCACCCCCTACGGTAAAGGGAATGTTTACTTTCTCTGCAACATGATATACCAAATCTGCCAAAGTTTTACGTTTCTGCTCCGTGGCCGAGATATCCAAAAACACCAATTCGTCCGCTCCTTCTTTACTATAGATTTCAGCTAGTTCCACCGGATCCCCAGCATCACGTAAATCGATAAAATTTACGCCCTTTACGGTTCTACCATCCTTAATATCCAAACAGGGTATGATTCTTTTTGCTAACATTTTTCTAGTATTTAGTACTAAGTATGTTGTCGATTAATTATTTATTCTATTTAGCCTGATTACTTTGCACTCATGGCCTAGTACTATTTTTGACATTCAAATCGACCCCATCATAAAACCCCAAATCGGTATTCTTCATCTGCTTCACCCAAAAGGCAATTTGTCCTGTATGATAGGAATAGTGTTCCACGGCATGGAGAATAATCCCTACACCGGAGAATGAAAAACCTTGAACCGACCTATTTTTTAACAATTGGTCTGGCGTTGCATCGAAAATAATCCGTTTGGCGATATCTACCACATTTTCCAGCGTCTTAATCAATTCAGCTTTGGTTTTACCGCCATGTGTTGAAAATTCCAAATCCCGATTACGGATGTCCTCACTTTCGCCCAAGGATGAAATAATATACTGTGAAATGTTACCGCATAAATGCAATAGGATGTTCGCAATACTATTCAGCGATGCATTTGGTTTTTGCCAAATTTCTTCTTCTGAAAGGTTATTTAGACTAATATTGATCATACGCGTATTTTCATCCAAACGATACAGGGTATTTTTGACCAATTCCTCCACCAATCGTGCTTCTTTATCCATTACTTAAAATATAGGTTTCCAATTGCTTTAAACTGATTCGATTCTCATAGATGGCCTTACCAATTATAGTTCCTTCGCAACCCATCTCAGCTAATTTAGGAAGTTCGTCAAAGGTTGATATACCTCCGGAAGCAATTAGTTTTAAATTTTCAGTTTGCTCTATGATTCGCTTGTAAAGTTCAAAAGACGGTCCTTCCAACATCCCGTCCTTACTGATATCCGTACAAATTACATAGTGAATCCCTTTCGCCTGATAGGACTGAATAAAAGGAATCAGTTCCTCCGTGGATTCCTCTTGCCAACCGGAAACCGCTACTTTTTCATCCAACGCATCCGCTCCTAAAATGATTTTATCAGACCCATGATTTTCTAGCCATCCGGTAAATGTTTCTGGGTCCTTAACCGCAATGCTACCACCTGTAATCTGCCGTGCCCCACTTTCGAAAGCGATGCGCAAGTCCTCATCGGTTTTTAATCCTCCACCAAAATCAATTACCAGATTGGTTTGAGAAGCTATTCGCTCCAAAACCTTTTGATTGACAATGTGTTGGGACTTAGCCCCATCCAAATCAACCAAATGTAAGTATTGGATGCCATGAGCCTCAAACTCCTTCGCTACCTCCAACGGATTTTCGTTGTATATTTTCTTGGTATCGTAATCTCCTTTGGAGAGACGAACACATTTACCGTCTATAATATCTATGGCTGGGATGATTCTCATTTTTTTAATAGTAAAGAGTACATAATATTTTTAATCAACCTTTTTTATAAATTGAGAAAATTCAAAAGTATCTTCTCTCCAACCACACTACTTTTTTCGGGATGAAACTGTGTCCCATAAAAATTAGCTGTATTCAATGCTGCACTATAGCTTGTACCATAATCACACTCTGCAATTGTTTCGGAACAAATAGGGGCATAAAAACTATGCACCAGATAAATATGTTCCTTTTCATTAATCCCCTCAAACAAGCCTGACTTTAAATTAGTTATTTGATTCCATCCTATTTGGGGTACTTTAACTTCTTTGGAAAATTTGACAACATCGACATCAAAAATCTCCAGACCATTGGTATTACCTTCTTCCGAGGAGTTGCACATGAGCTGCATGCCGAGGCATATGCCCAAAACGGGTTGTTTTAGCGTAGGTATTATTTTTTCCAACCCACTATCTTGAAGCTTTTTCATAGCGCTACTGGCCTCTCCGACGCCAGGGAATATGACTTTGTCGGCATTCTTTATTTCTGAAATATCGTTGCTCAAAACCGCATCATAACCCAATCGTTTTATGGCGAACTTAATGCTCTGTATGTTTCCGGCACCGTAATTTATGATGACTATTTTCATTTTTTGATAAGTATTAAGTAGTCAGTACAAAGTACTATTTACAGCATTCCTTTGGTACTCGGTAAAACCATTTTCTCTACGTCTCTTTTCACTGCCATTTTTATGCTTTTTGCAAAAGTTTTGAATATGGCCTCTATCTTGTGATGTTCGTTGGTACCCTCAGCTTTGATGTTCAAATTTGCCTTGGCCCCATCAGTAAATGATTTAAAAAAGTGATGGAACATTTCGGTAGGCATATCCCCTACTTTCTCCCGTTTAAAATCGGCCTCCCATACCAGCCAGTTTCGACCTCCAAAATCGATGGCTACCTGTGCCAAACAATCGTCCATTGGTAAACAAAAGCCATAGCGTTCAATACCTAGCTTGTTGCCCAAAGCTTTATGGAAAGCTTCGCCTAAAGCGATGGCCGTATCTTCAATGGTATGGTGTTCGTCCACTTCTAAATCGCCATCAACTTTTATCTCAAGATCCATTTGCCCGTGACGTGCCAATTGGTCCAACATATGATCAAAAAAGGCCAATCCAGTTTTGATGTCGCCTTTTCCTGTTCCATCGAGATTAAGGTGGATATAAATATCGGTTTCGTTGGTCTTTCTTTGTATTTCTGAGGTCCTATTCTTCAATTTTAAGTAGTCATATATTTCTTCCCAATCGTTACTTTCCAAAGCGATTACATTATCCAATTGTTCTCGTTTCACCGTAATCTCGCCAGTTCCCAAATTTGTATCATCATTGATGTAAATTCCCTTCGCGCCCAGGTTTTTGGCCAATTCTATATCCGTCAATCGATCACCGATCACAAAGGAGTTTTCCAAATCATAGGCATCAGAAAAATATTCGGTCAATAATCCTGTGCCCGGCTTTCTGGTTTTTGCATTTTCATGGGGAAACGTTCTGTCCAAAAAAACCCGATCGAAAACCACCCCTTCGTTTTCAAAAGATTTCAAAATGAAATTATGCACAGGCCAAAAGGTATCTTCAGGAAAAACATCGGTACCCAATCCATCTTGATTGGTAATCATTACCAGTTCATAGTCCAGTTCCTTAGCTATCTTACCCAGAAAGGTAAAGGCTTTTGGGTAAAACATCATTTTTTCAAAGGCATCGATTTGTTCATCTACAGTTTCTTTGATGATGGTACCGTCGCGGTCGATGAACAAAACCCGTTTTTTCTTCTCCATACTCTTATGATAATGCTTTTAAAGCGGTAATTAGTTTCTCATTTTCCTCCGATGTCCCAACCGTAAATCGTAAGGTATTCTCGCATAGGGGCTGTGTGGTTCGATTTCTGACCACGATTCCTTTTTCCAATAATTGATTATAACGTTGGGTAGCATCGTCCACTTTGGCCAAAATAAAATTGGCATCTGTAGTATAAATAGCAGAGACAAAGGGAACTGTTTTTAAAGTTTGGTTTAATTTTTCCCTTTCCTTTAAAATGTTGGCAATTTCGGTCTGAACCGACTTTTGGTCGGAAACTCTTAATATGGCTCTTTCTTGTGTCAATTCGTTGACATTATAGGGTGGCTTTATCTTATTTAAAATTGCTATTATTTCTAATGAGGCGATACAGATCCCCAAACGAATACCCGCCATGCCATAGGCTTTGGACAAGGTTTGGGTAACCACCAAATTGGGATACTCCCCTAATTTGGATATCCAGCTCTCTTCCAACGAAAAATCGATATACGCTTCATCAATCACTACGAGTCCGTCAAAGGATTGTAATAGTTGCTGAATTTTTTCTGTAGAGAAACCATTCCCGGTCGGATTATTGGGAGAACAAATAAAAATGAGTTTGGTATTACCATCTAGTTGAGCAAGAATCCCCTCAACATTGGGTTGAAAAGCATTGGTCAACAAAACCTCCCTGTTTTCTACGCTATTGATTCCCGATAGTACCTTATACATGCCGTAAGTTGGCGGTAAGGTAATGACATTATCTTCCTTTGGCTCGCAGAAGGCCCTGAATAAAAGATCTAGGACTTCATCACTTCCATTGCCCAAAAGAATGTTTTCAGCTTTAATTCCTTTCTGTAGGGCCAAAATAGCCTTTAAACTACGCTGCTGAGGATCGGGATAACGATTGACCCCATTATCGAACGGATTTTCATTGGCATCCAAGAAAACCATGGTAGCACCATCGGATACGTATTCATCACGAGCAGAGGAATACGGACTTAAGCCCTTTACGTTTTCTCTTGTTATCGTATTTAGATTGAAACTCATTCTTCATTTATTTTTATCTCGACTATAGTGACCTCTTATACACCCAGCTAATCAATTCGGTCATTGAGCGTAGCGAAATGACTTTTACTTTAAACTATTTAATCGTAAGGTTACCGCATTCTTATGTGCTTGTAATCCTTCGGCTTCTGCCATTAATTCTACCGCCCTCCCAATATTCTGAATTCCTTCACTAGTTATTTTCTGAAAGGTCATGCTCTTCATAAAACTATCCAAGTTTACACCACTGTATTGCTTGGCGAAACCGTTGGTAGGTAAAGTGTGATTGGTGCCCGAGGCATAATCTCCGGCACTTTCAGGGGTATAATTACCTATAAATACAGAACCCGCATTTTGGGTGTTCCCTATATAAAAATCCTCATTGGCAACACAGACAATGTAGTGTTCCGGACCATATTCATTGATCAAATCAATGGCAGTTTGGTCATTCTCTACATAAATGAGCTTGCTATTCGCAATGGCCGTACGGGCAATTTCTTTACGGGGTAAGGCTTCCAATTGTGAGGCCACTTCTTTTTCGACCGCATTGATCATCGATTTTGAGGTAGACACCAAAATGACCTGACTATCCACGCCATGTTCTGCCTGACTCAACAAATCAGAAGCTACAAAAACAGCATTTGCAGTATCATCGGCAACCACCAACAATTCAGATGGTCCTGCGGGCATATCAATAGCCACCCCATGTTTCGTGGCAATTTGCTTCGCTACGGTTACATATTGGTTGCCGGGTCCGAAAATCTTATACACTTTCGGAATACTTTCCGTACCAAAGGTCATTCCGGCAATAGCCTGTATACCTCCTACTTTTAAAATTTTGGTCACCCCACAAATAAAAGCGGTATATAAGATTGCAGGATTCAACTTACCGTACTTATCCGGTGGCGTGCACAGGACTATTTCCGAACATTCCGCAATAGCAGCTGGTACGGCCAACATTAGAATAGTGGAAAATAAAGGAGCCGTTCCACCTGGAATATAAAGACCCACTTTTTGAATGGGACGCTTTTCCTGCCAACAAGAAACTCCCTTCAACGTTTCCACTTCAACGCGACCTGTTTTTTGGGCCTTATGAAACGTTTCGATGTTTGCCTTCGCCAATTGAATCGCCTCTTTTAATTCCGTTGAAACTTGAGATTGTGCTTCTTGAATTTCAGAATCGGAGACCAAAAAGTCATCCAAATACACCTTATCGAACTGTTGTGTATATTTTCTTATTGTGATATCTCCATCTTCCGCTACTTCCCTAAAAATACCGTTTACCAATCCCTCAATATCCTCCACAGTTTGTGTGGGACGCTTTAGAACGGCTGCCCAATCTTCTCTTTTGGGATTATATATTTTATTCATTTCTCGTTTCGTTGATGGTTGACAGTTGTTGGTTTCTGGAGCTTGGTTATTTCCGCTACTTCGACATATCAACTCTAAAATCGTTATTGATATCTAATATTATACATAGTCGTCATTACTTTGTACGTAACACTAAAGTACCATCTTCTCAATAGGACAGACCAGAATACCTTCTGCTCCTGATTTTTTCAATTCATCAATGACCTCCCAGAACGTATCCTTATTGATTACGGTGTGCACAGAACTCCAGCCCTCTTCCGCCAATGGCAAGACCGTTGGACTTCGCATTCCCGGCAATAGTGAAAGAATTTCCTGTAATTTACTGTTCGGGGCATTTAAAAGCACATATTTTGACTGGCGGGCCCGTAGTACGGATTGAATTCGGAACTGCAATTTACCGAGTAATTCCTTCCGTTCTTTTGAGATTTTGGGAGATACGGCCAAAACTGCCTCACTGGTCAACATGACTTCCACTTCCTTCAGATTGTTCTTAAACAAAGTGCTTCCGCTGGAGACAATATCGCAAATAGCATCTGCCAAGCCAATATTTGGGGCGATTTCTACGGAACCATTAATTATGTGTAATTCAGCAGTTACCCCACTTTTCTTTAGATAATTCACCACGGTATTTGGATAGGACGTTGCAATCCGTTTACCTTCAAAATCCTTTACGGAGGAATACTTCACTGATTTTGGAACGGCCAATGAAACCTTACACTTGGAAAAACCGAGCTTTTCGGCAATGGCGATATCCTCCCCTTTCTCAATCAACACGTTCTCACCAATGATGGCAATATCCACAACTCCATCCCTTAAATATTGGGGAATATCACCGTTTCTAAGGTAAAATACCTCCATAGGGAAATTTCTGGAGGAAACCTTTAATTGGTCTTTTCCGTTATCTATGGAAATGCCGCAGTCCTTTAATATTTGTAGGGAATCCTCGTTTAGTCTTCCTGATTTTTGAATAGCAATTCTAATCTTAGTCATTTGTTTCTGTTAATGCTTGGCAATCAAAACAAGTTGAAATACAAAACCCGTTTGATTGCTCAAACGGGTTATAAAATATGTTGTACTACTACAATACATTCCTACCTCGCCTGAGCGTGTGTATGGAAATGATGATGTGCAGTTCTGTTTTTCATTATGATGTAAAAGTAAAAGGTATTTTTGATTTTACAAAAGAAAAGTTTAAAATGAAATAAATCTTTTACTCGATAAGCGAGATTTAGATGCTCCGGGGCTTGCCTCGAAATTATAAGGTTGTTTTCCTACAATGCCTCGTGGGCTTGCCCCGAGGTAGTTTACTTTATAGCTTTAGTTGTTACCCAAAATCAATGGTAATCCTTCACCGCCACCACCAACAATGACCACTTTAGAATTAGGTGACTCTGCCAATTTTAAGGTAGCATCGATACCTTTATCCTTTAATATTTGATCATTTAGCGAGGCACTTAAAATACGGTTGGCATCTGCCTTACCTTGGGCTTCGATTGTCACCTTTTCTGCTTCCTTTTTAGCAGTAACCAAACGGAACTCATACTCCAAGGATTCCTGTTCTTGCTTTAATTTTCTCTCTATGGCATCCTTTATAGTTGGTGGTAAGGTAACATCCCTAACGAGTATTTCATTCAATTGAACGTATTGTCCTGCTACTATTTTTTGAGTCTCATCGAAGATCTCTTGTTGGATCGCATCCCTTTTACTGGAGTACAATTGCTCTGGTGTATAACGCCCAACCACTGACCGGGCCGCTGATCTTATTGTTGGCAAAAGAACCCTTTGCACGTAATCTTCTCCTTTTTCTTGATGCAATTTCCCCAAATCATTACGTATTGGTTCAAACCAAGCAGATGCTTCCAATTTGATATCCAAACCATTACTCGAAAGTACATTCATTTTTTCAAGCACTTCTTGTTGTCGTACTTCATAAATAGTCACTTTATTCCATGGGGCAACGAGATGAAAACCTTCCCCCATCGGTGGCTCATCGGTAACTACACCTCCACCAAAGGTTTTATACAAAACCCCTGCCTTACCAGAGTCTATCGTCACGGTAGATTTTGATATTCCAATAACTAAAACAATAAAAATAAATATTGCGGGTAGTGCAATCTTTGGTAATTTGTCCATTCGTTTTATTCTTTTTTAAATTAATCCGTTATATTTTCTTATAAACCATTCTGCTGCGAAGGCAAAAACTATGACTGCCAAGAGAATTTTAAAATCGATCAAAGATACAACAATTTCAGCGCTTTTCTCCGTAGGCACGTACCTATCATTGTTGATAAGTTCTTGTTTTAAGGCATCTATTTGTGAAGGATAAAATTGTTTACCTCCAGAATTGTTTGCCAATTGTTTCATTTTAAGATTATCACTGGATACAAATTGATTTTCCATATCAAATTCTGAAATCACAAACGTACCCGTTTCGCTATTGGATTCGTTCTCAACGGATACTTCAAAATCATATTCACTTGGCACTAGGGTAGTCAAATCGGCTTCAAAATAGCCATTTTTTAAAACCATTGGATAACCTAAGCGCTTATTCGTTTTTTTATCTGTAACGGTAATATTCATCTTGGCATTTGGGTCGAACAGAAAAGCCTCGTCGAAATAAGTGGCTGAAATTACTACGTTGTTACTACCCTCATATACCTTTTCAAAATCAACATTGAGTCGGGATTTATTTTTAGTGCTGGTGAGGTAACGAATTAGATTACCCACAAACTCGTCAAAATTGATAAAATCACCCGTATTTCGATACGTTTGCATACGCCATTTCCAAAGATTCTCCCCTAAAAGCAAAGACTTTTTCCTTGAATTGTCCTCCCAAACGGACCACAGTGGCTTTTCAATATCCAATCCTTTAATTTGGGTACCAAGTAAAGATTCAAATGGAGTTTGAAGGTTAATAGGTCCGGCATCACTTTCTAACGGAGGAAAATCCGCAAGGTCAAAAGAGGAAATGTCATATTTTGTAAAACCATTGTTCATAATTCCAAAAACCTCTTGTTCAGGATATCCGCTTTCTATTTCAAAACCAACCTTTGCTTCATTCAAGAATGAATAATCTGTATGTGTGCCGGCAATAATAAACATATTGGCATTTTTACGATTGGCAAATTCCATACTGTTCCGAAAAGCAACAGTGGGCTGATAGAAAATAAATAGGTCGATATCTTCCAATACACTATTCGAAACATTTGATTTTAAAATGGAAACCGCTCTTTGCTCATTGCTTTCAATAGCCTTTTTCAAAGTTCCCAAATCTGGATGTAAAATATCTGAAATAAGCGCTATTTTGGTCTTTTCATCAATAACTTCTAGGGAAGTAGTCCTTTTATTATTCGAAATATTACGTTCCTCGGGCAAGATACTTACCTTGACTTCAATATTTTTAATTCCGACGGAATTGGCATCGATTTGAGTCAAAATCGATTTTAAATTATTGCCGTAATCCAATTTGATACTTTCCCGATGCACAACTTTATCGTTCATCGTCACGGAAACAGTAGCCGTTACTGAAGTATTTCCTTGATAGGAAACATAGGTTTCCAGAGGAAATTTGTTGTTCAAAAATGCATATTTGTTCGTTGCAATAGGGCCAACGGATAGATCACGGTATTTGGTGGTATCTCCCATGACAACGGTATAAATTGTATTATTTCTGTCAGACTTGAAAAAGCTATAATCCTGTCCAATAGTCTGGTTCCCATCGGATAACAAAAGGGTTGCCGTCTGTTCACGGGCATACACCTCCTTCAACGAAGAGAGCGATTTATATATATTGGTATACTTATCTTTAAAAGTAAGGCTGTCTAGCGTTCCTAGGCCAGAACCAAAGTGATAATTGCTTATCTTAAACCTATCCTTAATTTGTGGGGAATTTTTTATTTCTGAAATTAAATCAAGCAATTGCCTTCCATTTTCAGAAATTGAAGTCGAGTTATCCGCCAAAATAACCAAGTTGGGCTTTTCCAAGCTATAGGATTTTTTCGAAAACTGTGGGTTTATCAAGAGCAGTAAAATACCAAAGACACCTATAAATCGGAAAAAGGCCAAAAGGAAATAAATTCTACCCTTAGCCTTTCGCTTGTAAACATATTGCAGCACCACTATGGCCAAAGCAACAATAGCAGCAAGAATGATATACAATACCGTGACGGTTTCCATGTACTAGATACAATTATGCTTTTGTAGGGATAGAAAAAATAACCGAGCAACCGATTATCCTTTAACCAGATTAGGTCAACATACCGCCGTCAACATTCAAGACCTGACCCGTCACATAGGCTGAAAGATCAGAAGCGAAGAACAGACAGGCATTGGCAATATCTTCTGGAGAACCGCCACGTTTCAGAGGAATTCCATCTCGCCAACCTTGAACCGTTTTCTCGTCCAATTTTTCGGTCATTTCAGTTTCTATAAATCCTGGTGCAATGGCATTACAACGAATATTTCTAGAGCCCAATTCAAGTGCGACCGACTTTGTAAAACCGATCATACCCGCTTTGGACGCGGCATAATTGGTTTGGCCAGCATTTCCTTTAACTCCTACCACGCTACTCATATTGATGATGGAACCACTGCGTTGTTTCAACAATGTTCGTTGTACCGCCTTGGTCATATTAAAGACCGATTTCAAATTGGTATCGATTACTGTATCAAAATCCGCTTCGGACATACGCATCAGAAGATTATCCCTGGTAATACCGGCATTATTGATCAATACATCGATGACACCACCAAAATCTTCTAGAACGTGCAGTACCAAAGCATCGGCTTCCTCAAAGTCCGCTGCATTGCTTTTATACGCCTTGGCTTTAACGCCTTTGGCAATTAATTCCTTCTCCAATTGAAGTGCCGGAGCTTCGCTTGAACTATAGGTGAACGCAATATTGGCACCATGGTCTGCAAAAACTTGGGCGATACCCATTCCTATTCCCCTACTTGCCCCTGTTATAATGACATTCTTTCCTTCTAATAATTTCATAAGTCGACAAATTTATAGCGTAGTTTACCAAATATAAGTTTTGTTTGATCTATAGGCTAAAAAAAATCCCGTCACAAACGGGATTTTATATGAACCTTAAGGATTACTAACCCATCACTTCCTTAACTTTTAATCCTATTTCCGCAGGGGAATCGACTACATGGATTCCACATTCGCGCATAATTCGTTTTTTGGCCTGTGCCGTATCGTCACTACCTCCAACAATCGCACCTGCGTGACCCATGGTTCTTCCTGCTGGAGCAGTCTCACCAGCTATAAAACCAATAATCGGTTTTTTACTGCCACTTGACTTGTACCATTCTGCCGCATCCGCTTCCAATTGACCTCCGATCTCACCGATCATCACCACACATTTGGTTTCTGGATCATTGATCAACAACTCAACTGCTTCTTTAGTCGTTGTTCCAATAATTGGGTCGCCTCCTATACCTATAGCGGTGGTAATGCCCAATCCTTGACGCACCACCTGATCGGCAGCCTCATAGGTAAGTGTTCCGGATTTTGAAACGATACCAACAGTCCCTTTTTTGAAAACAAAACCGGGCATGATGCCGACTTTAGCTTCACCTGGCGTAATAACACCAGGACAGTTAGGACCAATTAAGCGACAATCCCTTTTCTTGATGTAGTTAGCCACCTGGACCATATCGGCCACGGGAATACCTTCCGTAATCGTAATAATCACCTTGATTCCTGCTTCTGCAGCCTCCATAATGGCATCAGCGGCAAAAGCCGGTGGAACGAAAATAATAGAAGTATCGGCACTTACTTTTTCAACAGCTTCTGCAACTGTATTGAAAACAGGTTTTCCCAAATGTTTTTGTCCGCCTTTTCCCGGAGTTACACCGCCTACAATATTGGTGCCGTATTCTATCATTTGCTCGGCATGAAAAGTACCTTCACTCCCAGTGAAACCTTGTACGATTATTTTGGAATCCTTATTTACTAATACGCTCATACTACTGTAGTTTTTATTTTTAACTGCACAAAAATATAGGTTTGCCAATGAATTTTAAAGCATTAGCACCCTTATTTCTTGTCCATTTTTTTAATTATTTCTGGAATCTTCTTTATATACGCCAATTGTTTCAATTTTTCACGGGACTCCTCTATGGGTGTTCCAAAGTAACTTTTACCTCCAGCAACCGATTTTGTGACCCCGGTTTGACCCATAATCACGGCGTTTTTACCTATAGTAATGCCACTATTGGTTCCTACTTGCCCCCAAAGGGTTACTTCATCTTCTATGATTACACATCCCGCTATTCCGGTTTGTGAAGCTATCAAGCACTTTTCACCAATGACGGTATCATGCCCAACATGAACCTGATTATCCAATTTTGACCCTGCCCCTATTGTTGTATCTCCGGTAACCCCCCTGTCTATGGTGCAGAGTGCACCGATGTCCACATTGTCCTTCAATACCACCCTACCACCAGAAACTAGTTTATCAAAACCTTCTGGCCGCTTCTTATAGTAAAAAGCATCCGCTCCTAAAATACTTCCGGCATGTATGGTCACATTATTACCAATAATACAGTTGTCATAGATGGAAACATTGGAGTGGATTAGACAGTTATCCCCTATTTGAACATTGTTTCCTATAAAAACATTAGGCTGTACAACTGTATTTTTTCCAATTTTGGCCGAAACCGATATGGCGTGATTGGAAGGAACAAAGGGTTGAAAATAGGCGGTCAATTTATTAAAGTCCCTAAAGGGATCATCGGAAATTATAAGTGCCTTCCCTTCCGGGCAATCAACTTTTTTGTTGATTAAAACTACGGTAGCCTTTGAACGAAGGGCTTTGTCGTAATATTTCGGATGGTCCACAAAAACGATATCCCCATTTTGAACCACATGAATTTCGTTCATCCCCAGAACTGGAAAATCGGCTTCGCCCACATATTCGCAGGATAGGATATCGGCAATTTGCTTAAGTGTAAATGTAGTGGGAAACTTCACGAATAATAGTTTATTAGGTTTATATGTTTAGTGGTTTAATCGACTATAATATTTAAGGTTTTAGACATATAAACTCATAATCTTCTAAACCCGTCCACTCATTTTGTTTTACTCTTTTACCCTCTCCATATATGACCCGCTAGCTGTATCAATTTTAATCTTATCCCCCTCATTGATGAACAAGGGCACATTGACTTCGGCACCGGTTTCTACCGTAGCCGGCTTCGTCGCGTTGGTGGCCGTGTTTCCCTTTACACCAGGTTCAGCATAGGTTATTTTCAAAATAACACTTGCAGGCATATCAACGGATAAAGGCATGCTATCTTCCGTATTGAACAATATGGTTACCACTTCTCCCTCTTTCAATAATCCAGGGGCATCCAAAGAAGACTCCTGTAAGGTTATTTGGTTGTAATCATCCGTATTCATAAAATGATACGTTTCACCCTCTGCATAGAGATACTGGTATGACCTAGTTTCTACACGAACATCTTCAATTTTATGACCTGAAGAAAAGGTATTGTCCAAGACTTTGCCCGACGTAACACTTTTTAACTTAGTGCGCACAAAAGCGGGACCTTTTCCGGGTTTTACATGTAAAAATTCGATGATTTTATAAATATCATTATTATATCGAATACATAAGCCTTTTCGTATATCTGATGTAGATGCCATTTTTTAAGTTCGTTAATCGTTAATCGTTTTTGGTTATTCGCTGTTCTCTTCTCGCTGTTCCCTTCTCGATATTTTCTTCTCTTTTCTTGCGTCTTGGTTCTTGGTTCTTGGTTCTTGGTTCTTGGTTGTTAAATAAATCTTCTAGATCCTAAAAACCTAATTAGTACTAAAATACCCCTTCATAATTCCACGCTGGGAATCCCTGATAAACTGAAGTATTTCGTCCCGTTCCGGTGTGGCTTCCATTTCAGCCTCGATAATTTGAACCGCTTGTGAATTATTGTAGTTCTTTTGATACAGAATTCTATATATATTCTGGATCTCCCTAATTTTATCGGATTCAAATCCACGTCTTCTTAATCCTACGGAATTTATACCGACATAGGATAATGGCTCTCTTGCAGCCTTTACATAAGGAGGCACATCTTTTCTTACCAAAGAACCACCGGTTACAAATGCATGTTGACCGACAGATACAAATTGATGAACCGCAACCAATCCCGCTAATATTACATTATCACCAATGGTAACATGTCCTGCCAAGGTGGAATTATTGGAAAAGATACAATTATCTCCAACTAAACAATCATGTGCAATATGACAATAGGCCATAATCAAACAATTTTTACCGATAATGGTTTTCATACGATCAGAAGTTCCCTTATGAATGGTAGCACATTCCCTAATGGTCGTGTTATCACCGATGACCACGGTTGTTTCCTCCCCATCATATTTCAAATCTTGTGGAGATGCGGAAATCACGGCACCAGGGAAAATATTACAATTTTTACCGATGCGGGCACCTTCCATTATGGTAACATTGGATCCGATCCAGGTTCCACTGCCAATGATAACGTTATTGTGAATGGTGGTAAAAGGCTCAACCACCACGTTTTTGGATATTTTTGCACCTGGATGGATATAGGCCAAAGGTTGGTTCATGCTATGTTCTTTTAACTATTTGTGCCATCAATTCAGCTTCGCTGACCAATTTATCATTTGCGTAGGCATAGGCTTGCATGTGACAGATACCTCTTCTTATTGGAGTAATTAAACTACAGTGGAATATTAATGTATCTCCAGGTAATACTTGTCTTTTAAATTTCACTTTATCAATTTTCATAAACAAAGTCAAATAATTTTCTGGGTCGGGAACGGTACTTAATACTAAAATACCTCCGGTTTGTGCCATAGCTTCTACCTGCAATACACCAGGCATAACAGGTGCCCCGGGAAAATGGCCCACAAAGAACGGCTCGTTCATGGTCACATTTTTCATACCTACAACATGGTCTTCAGAAAGTTCGATAATACGATCTATCAACAAAAATGGAGGCCTATGAGGCAACATATCCATTATCTTATGGATATCCATCAACGGAGGCAAGCTCAAATCGTATTTTGGAACTTTGTTTCGCTTTTCCAATTTAATGATTTGCGCAAGCTTTTTAGCGAATTGGTTATTCACATTATGACCAGGTTTATTAGCGATAACCTTGCCCCGTATGCGTGTGCCCGTCAATGCTAAATCGCCGATTACATCCAATAATTTGTGTCTGGCAGCCTCATTGGGTTGATGTAGGGTAAGATTATCCAAAATACCATTGGCCTTTACGGAAAGCTTCTTTTTATTAAAGGCTTTCTCCAATTTTTTCATGGTGCTTTCCGAAATTTCCTTATCCACATAAACAATGGCATTGTTTAAATCACCCCCTTTAATGAGTCCGTTCTCCAGTAACATTTCTAATTCATGTAGAAAACTAAAGGTACGGGCATCGGCTATTTCCTTTTTAAAATCCGATAACTTTTCCAATGTTGCATTTTGGGTACCCAAAACCTTGGTGCCAAAATCTACCATGGTCGTCACTTGATAGGTATCGGCAGGAATAACGGTTATTTCACTGCCTGTTTCTTCATCCCTGTAGGTAATCACTTCCTTAACCACGTACTCTTCACGGGTAGCCTCTTGTTCCACGATACCTGCACTTTCCAATGCTTCTACAAAAAATTTGGAAGAACCGTCCATAATAGGCGGTTCGGCTGCATCCAATTCGATAAGTACATTGTCGATTTCCAATCCTACCAATGCGGCCAACACATGCTCGGAAGTCTGTATTTTTACGCCATTTTTCTCCAGATTGGTTCCCCTTTGGGTATTCACGACCAAATTTGCATCTGCTGGAATAACGGGAGTTCCCTCTAAATCTATTCTTTTAAAGGCATAGCCATGATTCTCGTCTGCAGGTAAAAATTTGATAGTAACATTGCTTCCGGTATGTAAACCCACTCCTGTTAGGCTTACTTCCTTTTTTATGGTTCGTTGTTTGTTTGTTGTCGCACTCATCGTCAATCCTTTTTTTCTAAGTTGTCGATTCTACTAATTATTTTAGGCAAGTTCTTAAAATGAACATACGATTTATTGTAATCACCATAGTTCAACGCAGGTGATCCCTGTAGTACCTCCTTGTCCTTAATATTTCTTCCTATACCTGATTGGGCCTGAATCTTTACATAATCGCCAATTATAATATGGCCAACGATCCCGACCTGCCCGCCGATCATACAGTATTTTCCAATTTTTGTTGAACCCGCAATACCTGTTTGTGCCGCAATCACAGTATGCTCGCCTATCTCCACATTATGGGCAATTTGAATCTGATTATCCAACTTTACCCCTTTTCGCAATATGGTTGATCCCAAGGTAGCACGATCAATGGTTGTTCCGGCGCCGACATCAACATTATCCTCTAAAATTACATTTCCCGTCTGTGGTACCTTTGTGAATTCCCCTAGTTCGTTTGGTGTAAATCCAAATCCATCCGCCCCGATGACAACACCGCTATGTACTACACAATTGTTTCCAATTACACATTCGGAATATATCTTTGCGCCAGCGAAAATGGTCACATTGTCCCCAATGGTCACGTTGTCCCCGATATACACATTAGGATAAATCTTAACATGGTCACCAAGAATGACATTATTGCCCAAATAGGAAAATGCGCCTAAATAAAGACCTTCTCCATAGGTAGCGGTCTCCGATTTAAAAACAGGTTCTTCTATTCCTACCTTATTATTTTTTACCTGATTGTAATATTCAAGCAATTTTGAAAATGATTTATAGGCATCCTCTACTTTGATCAAGGTCGTTTTTAGCTTTTGATCTGGAATAAAACTCTTGTTTACAATGGTGATTGAAGCTTTGGTCTTGTATATAAATGAAGTGTATTTTGGATTGGCCAAAAAAGTAAGGGAACCTTCTTCCCCTTCTTCAATTTTAGCAAGTTTATGAACGGCTATATCCGGATTTCCATGTACTTCTCCTTCTAAAATACCTGCAATCTGACCTGCTGTAAATACCATGGGCACAAAAGTAAGAAAAATAGTTAAACCCCCTCTTTGGGGTAACACATATAATATTTGGTAACCGTATTGGAAAGCGCATTCAAATTGAGATGATCCGAAAGCTTTGCCACATCGGTAATCTTCCCATTTTTTCGCAGAATATTAATATTCTGATACTGCCTATCGTAGGCTTTATTCCTTAGTTCCCCTTTAAACACAAAGTACGAAGTTTCTTCATCGGACAAATGATATTGCTTTTTAATTTTTTCGAAATTCGAGTTGAACTTAACCTTATTAATGGGTTCCTTTTTAACTTTGATATGAAGTAATTTTCTGTTGATGATCATTGTACAAAGCTCTGAAAGAACAAAATCACTGGCATTTTGCCATTCTTTGATTGCTGATAAAATGTCAACGTCATCCAATTTTGAAAATTTCACCAAAATTTCTGTGTTAAAATTATCTTTATCGATATGATGGGAAAGAAAATAATGCAAAGCTTCACTACAGGCTAATGTTTCTTCTTCTTTGATAAGAAATCGTGCTCTTTTTAAAATTCCTATCAAGAGTTGCTCTGCTACAACCCCTGTTTTATGTAAATAGACCTGCCAATACATAAAGCGCCGGGCCATTAAAAATTTTTCAACTGAGTAAATTCCCTTTTCCTCCACCACCAAATTACCATCGACCACGTTCAACATGGTAATTAAACGCTCCGCATTGGTATTCCCTTCGGCTACACCGGTATAAAAACTATCCCGTTTCAAATAATCCAATCGGTCCATATCCAACTGACTTGAAACCAACTGGTTCAAATACTTCTTGGGGTGTTTCCCTGTGAATATGGATATGGCTTCCGTTAAACTTCCGTTAAATCGATGATTGAGTTCGTGCATAAACTGAAGTGAAATAAACTCATGGCTTACCCCTTCTACAATACTATGCTCCATGGCATGGGAAAACGGACCGTGACCAATATCGTGCAGGAGTATGGCTCCCAATAATCCATCTTCTTCCCCCTGAGAAATTTCAATCCCCTTAAAACGAAGTACTTGAATAGCTTTTTGCATTAAATACATACAGCCGAGGGCATGATGAAAACGAGTGTGGTGAGCACCTGGATATACCAAATAAGAAAGCCCCATTTGAGAAATTCTACGAAGCCGTTGAAAATAGGGGTCGGCAATGAGGTCGAAAATGAGCGTATTGGGGATTCTAATAAATCCGTAAATTGGATCATTAAAGATTTTCAATTTGTTCGATGTCTTCAAAATAGCATGGACTTTTCTAAAATTAACATTTCAAAGTTATAGCATAGCAATTGATAATTACCAAATAATGAATCAATGAACAAGATAAAAATATTGTGGGTAGATGATGAAATTGATTTACTTAAACCACATATCCTCTTTTTGGAGGCAAAAAATTATGAGGTCATTACGTGCCAGAGTGGACAAGAGGCTCTGGAAGAGTTAAACGGAACAAGAGTAGATATTGTATTTCTCGATGAAAATATGCCAGGGATATCTGGCCTCGAAACCTTATCGGAAATCAAGACAATCGACAGCTCACTGCCTGTGGTCATGATTACAAAAAGTGAAGAGGAGTTTATTATGGAAGAGGCTATTGGCTCCAAAATTGCCGATTACCTTATTAAACCCGTTAATCCGAATCAAATATTGCTTTCGCTCAAAAAGAACCTGGATCACTCGCGGTTGATATCCGAAAAAACAACGAGCAACTACCAACAGGAATTTAGAAAAATAGCGATGGACCTTTCTATTGTCAACAGCTACAAAGAGTGGGCGGATCTCTATAAAAAATTGATTTATTGGGAACTGCAATTGGAAGAAATCGAGGATAGTGGGATGTTCGAAATCTTGGAATCACAAAAAACGGAGGCCAATCAGCAATTTGGGAAATTCGTAGACCGCAATTATGCGGATTGGTTTACCGATGCTGATGCACCAATAATGTCCCATACCCTTTTTAAGGAATGGATCGCACCGGAAATTCGGGACCAAAAAACACTATTGATCGTGGTGGATAATTTGCGATATGACCAATGGTATGCCTTTGAAGATACCGTAAGCTCCTTTTATAAAAAGAAAAAAGAAGATTCTTATTACAGCATTCTACCTACCGCTACTCAGTATGCCCGTAACGCGATATTTTCGGGATTGACCCCCTTGGATATGGAAAAAAAATATCCCGATTGGTGGAAGAACGATACCGAGGAAGGTGGTAAAAATTTATTCGAGGATAAATTTTTGGGAGCACAATTAAAGCGTTTAGGACTGGACTTAAAATGGGAATACCATAAAATCAGTAGTTTAAAACAGGGAAAGCACCTTAGCCAAAATTTCAAAACGCAAAAGGATAATGACTTAACGGTCATCGTTTACAATTTTGTGGATATGCTGTCCCACTCCAAAACCGAAATGGAAGTAATTAAGGAATTGGCCTCCAATGATAAATCGTATCGTTCCTTGACCACGAGCTGGTTCAAAAATTCACCCATGCTTGAAATTATTCAGCAAGCACAGACTTTGGGAATGAAATTGATTATTACTACGGATCACGGCACTATAAATGTAAAATCGCCGTCTAAAGTTGTGGGAGATCGAGATACCAGTTTAAACCTACGCTATAAAACAGGTAGGAGCCTTACCTATGACAAAAACGACGTGCTGGCCGCACAGGATCCAAAATCTATTTATTTACCGAGTATCAATATGAGTAGTTCATACATTTTTGCCAAGAACGACCTGTTCTTCGCCTACCCCAATAACTACAATCATTATGTGAGTTACTATAGAAACACCTATCAGCATGGTGGGGTTTCGTTGGAGGAAATGATTATTCCGTTTGTGGTGTTGGAGCCAAAATAGCCAAGAATATGGATATGATATATAAGGAAACAGAACTTGTAAAGGCGGCAAAAATAGTGCTGCACAATACGAAAAGTAAAGTTTTAGCTTTATACGCACCCATGGGTGCCGGAAAAACCACACTAATAAAGGCTTTGGTCAAGGAATTGGGAGGCAGGGATAACGTGAGTAGTCCCACTTTCGGATTGGTCAATGAGTATGAAACTGAAAATGAAGTACTTCTCGGCTATCATTTTGACTTTTATCGATTGAATGATGAAACCGAAGCTATGGATATGGGCTTGGAAGACTATTTGAATACTGATGGCTGGATTTTTATGGAATGGCCAGAAAACATACCCAATCTGGTCCCTGTAGATGCGCAACACATTAAAATTGAAATAATTGATGAGCAAACTAGAAAACTGACCTTGCTTTAGTTGCTTAAATCAATTTCTGTACTTTTTGATTATAGATTCTTTAAAATATTAGCATCGTTTTCCGTGAATTTTTATTGCATTTTTTCGATGAAAAACACAGAATTCGATAAAAAGTATGTTTTTTCGGATAAAATGCTCAATTTTTCCGTTTAATATCATTTGGTTTGTGCATTTTTTCTTACGTTTGTAATAGAACAAATTAATATATAACCAAAAACCCTTGAAAATGAAGAAAAAAAGAACTTTTCTTGCCTCATTGGCATTAGGCGTATTTCTTTTAGCCTTGGCTGCACCCATTATTGATGTGGATAATCAGCAACTTGGTGTCGATAAAAGAAAAATCGACCGAAGAATTTAATTATCAATTTTAGTTAGAAGAAAAGAGCAATTTATTGCTCTTTTTTTTATTCGTAATAATTTCCAATTATCTACGTTAATATATAGTAATTTTATAACTAATTAATGGTAACTAAGGTCAAAAGAAAAAAAGCTAAAAAAAAGATATATCTCGAATCTTTACTTGTTTTTTTTATAGCGATATCCCCATTCTTGTATAAAGCATATGATTATTTACCATATGATTCAGATGGCAATGCTTCA
>JBBSKR010000029.1:0-24401 GCA_038256135.1 Flavobacteriales bacterium
GCTCGAAGCAGCATCTACTGATATGGAATGGTAATTGGGCTGGCCATATTTTAGCAGCTCTTCCTTTGATAGTGTGGATTTTCCTTTTGTCTTCCCTTTATAGTCGGCATAGTTGCCATTGTAGGCTTTCTTCGCTATTTCAAAGGAATCGAAGGACTTATATTCTGCGCCGGCATAACCGGTAATGGCAGCTTTACAATCTTTCCAAGAATCATAAATACCGGGTCGTTTCCCCTTCCAGACCACATAAAATTTATTCTTTTTTGCCATATCAAAAAACTACTGGTTTACCCTTTTTGGGGAGTGGTCGTAAATACTATTTAGCATTTACGGGGGAGGACATTTACCGAGTTGGACAATAATTCTTCAATTACTCTCGGAAAATGCTCATACTCAAGCTGGTGAACCTTTTCTGCGATTTTCTCGGGGGTATTTTCTGGTGAAATAGGTGTTTGCACTTGACGGATTATAGCGCCTTCATCATAATTGGCATTGACATAATGAATGGTAATACCTGTTATTTTATCGCCGTTCTCCTTAACAGCGTTATGTACGTTCATACCATACATGCCCTTACCGCCATATTTTGGCAATAGGGCAGGGTGGATGTTGATGATTTTGTTGGGGAAGGCATTCGTAATGTGTTGTGGTATTTTCCAAAGGAATCCGGCCAAAACAATAAGATCTGGATTTAGGCCTTGTAGCAGTCTTAATATAAAATCGCTTTTAGAAAATGCTTGGCGGTTAAAATATAGGGCATTGATCTTCAATCTATCGCAACGTTCCAAGACCTTTGCATCGCTTTTGTTAGACAATACACAGGAAATAGCAACGTCTTGTCGTGATTTAAAATAGTTGGCAATATTTTCTACATTAGATCCAGAACCTGAGGCAAAAAGAATAATCTGTTTGGTTTTCAATATAAGTGGTCTTTAATCGGAGGTAAGGAACAAATTAATTTTGGCTATTAAAAGTTAATATGAAGCAAACCAGAACTTAGAAAAACGATATTTATTCATTGTTTCGAATGGCTCCTTTCTTTTCATAATCTTTTTTACACCTTAGCTAAACGAAATATTATTATGGTAAAATTAGGGCACTTGTGTTTAATTTTATTAAATTACAATACATTTTAGCGACAATTAGTGTAATTAAACCAAAGTTTTTTATTTTTGCCAACAATTTAAATTTTTAAAACAAATATTATTATGTCAGACATTGCATCAAGAGTTAAAGCTATCATCGTAGATAAATTAGGAGTTGATGAAAACGAAGTGGTATCAGAAGCTAGCTTTACTAACGATTTAGGCGCAGATTCCTTGGACACGGTTGAGTTGATAATGGAATTCGAAAAGGAATTCGATATCCAGATTCCAGATGATCAAGCCGAAAATATCGCAACAGTGGGTCAAGCCATCAGCTATATAGAAGAAGCGAAGTAAATTCATGTTTTCTTAAATAGAATACAAATTATCCATGTGGTAAATGCTCCGCATGGATAATTTTTTTTAATTTACGCTTGGTTTATATCTAAACTAAAAACAAGTTAAATGCAGTTAAAGCGAGTTGTAGTTACAGGATTGGGGGCACTTACTCCCATAGGCAATAATATTGAGGAATATTGGGATGCACTGGTAAGCGGTAAAAGCGGTTCGGCACCTATAACCTATTATGATACGGAGAAATTCAAGGTCAAATTCGCATGTGAATTAAAGAACTACAATACCGAAGATCATTTCGATAGAAAGGAAGGCCGTAAGTTGGATAGATTTGCACAGTATGCATTGATATCTTCTGACGAAGCTATTCTGGATTCCAAATTGGATTTGGACAAAATCGATAAATTCCGTGTTGGTGTAATTTGGGGAGCTGGTATTGGGGGTCTTGAAACTTTTCAGAACGAAGTCATGAACTTTGCTGCCGGTGATGGTACTCCAAGGTTCAATCCATTTTTTATACCAAAGATGATTGCCGATATTGCTCCAGGTAATATTTCCATCAAGCATGGTTTTATGGGCCCTAATTATACTACGGTTTCTGCCTGTGCTTCAGCGGCCAATGCAATGATAGATGCGTTAAACTATATTCGTTTGGGATATTGTGATGTGATTGTAACCGGAGGTAGTGAGGCGGCCGTTACCATCGCCGGTATGGGCGGTTTTGGCGCTATGCACGCCTTGTCCACTAGAAATGAAAGTCCGGAGTCGGCCTCCAGACCATTTGATGCCACGCGTGACGGATTCGTTCTAGGAGAAGGGGCAGGGGCTTTGATTTTGGAGGAATACGAACATGCCAAGGCAAGGGGGGCCAAAATCTATGCCGAGGTAGCAGGTGGCGGATTATCAAGTGACGCCTACCATATGACGGCACCACACCCAGAAGGTATAGGCGTGGTTAGGGTTATGGAAAATTGTTTACGGGATGCCGGTTTGGCCATAGAAGATGTCGATGCCATTAATACACATGGTACGTCAACACCATTAGGAGATGTAGCCGAGCTTAAGGCTATTACCCAAGTTTTCGGAGAACATGCAAAGAATATAAACATAAATTCGACCAAATCCATGACGGGTCACTTGTTGGGTGCTGCTGGTGCTATTGAAGCCATTGCATCAATTTTGGCGATGGAGCATGGTATTGTACCGCCGACCATTAACCATACTACGGTCGACGAAAATATAGACCCTAGTTTAAATCTTACGTTAAACAAGGCGCAGAAACGAGATGTAAAGGTAGCCATGAGCAATACGTTTGGTTTTGGCGGCCATAATGCTTGTGTGGTTTTTAAAAAATTGGATTAATTTCTTTTTTATGACATTCCCCACGAACTTATTTAATTCCCATTCTAAAGAGGATGGGGATTTTTTTTTGGGGGTTACCAAGATATTAGGTTTTAAGCCCAAAGATCTCTCATGTTATAAAAAGGCTTTCCTGCATAGATCCGTGAACCAAAAGGACAAAAACGGAAATGCCATGAACTACGAGCGGTTAGAGTTTTTGGGAGATTCTATGTTAGGGACCATCATTTCAAAGCATCTATACAATGAGGTACCTGAAGGTGACGAGGGGTATTTGACCAAAATGCGTTCTAAAATAGTAAGTAGGGAACATCTTAATGAACTTGGTAAAGATTTGGGACTGATCAATTATGTAGAAAGCAGAATTCCCAAATCGCATTTTGGACAGAATATCCACGGCAATGTATTTGAGGCACTGGTAGGTGCAATCTATTTGGATAGAGGGTATCATTATTGCGAAAAATTCATTCAGAAACGGGTAATAGAACCTTATGTGGATATTGAGCAATTGGAAGGTAGGGTAATAAGCTATAAGAGTTTGGTGATCGAATGGTGCCAAAAGCAAAAAAAGACTTTTAACTATGATGTTTATGAAGATACGGGCAACGATCCATTAAAACATTTCGCAGTTAAACTATCCATTGGAGGTAATGTGGTAGCCAAGGCCAGGGCCACTTCCAAAAAAAAGGCGGAGGAAAGAGCCTCAAAAAGAGCCTTTTTTGCACTGCAGGATAAAATGGAGAGTTAATAGTCAGGGAAAATTGATAAACCCTAACATTTTAGTAACTTTTATACCATTTATATCAATTTGTGAAACTAGGCAGTAAAGGTTATAAGTTCTATATTTACCGTTTTCTTGGCGTATGGGAGCTATCTATAAAATAAATGATGATTTTTATGATGAATCTTTTATTTTGATAGCATTACATTCTACGTTAGAAGATTATGCTTTGGTCTACGGATTAAATCAAAGTTTGAAAGCAAGGTTTCGAAGAGCTAAGAAAAACTTTAAAATTGCCGAAAATAGGTCGTTTCCAATTTTTGAATGGGATGATATATTTCATGACCGGTATTGGGTATTGGTCGCAAACCACAGCAGTGAACAAGAGCTTTTGGCCAATAATGATTTGTTTCAAAACGAAACAACCTATACCAAACCAAGGCTTATACCAGAATATAAGGATGTCGACTATCTTTTAAAAATAGAAACGGAAAAGGATATGGAAACAGATACTCATATTAAAAGAATACTCATGTTACCGAGGGTCATGGCGGCCTATGAAATAAGCATGGACAAACTAAAATCAAAGAACAATTTAATATTTTAAAAATGCCAACTGTAAAAAAGACGAAAATTGTAGCCACATTAGGGCCTGCAACGAGCAAGAAAGAGGTACTTAGAAACATGATCCAGGCGGGAGTAGATGTCTTTAGAATAAATTTTTCCCATGCAGATTATGAAGATGTCAAGGAGCGTGTGAAAATGATCCGTGAGTTAAATGAGGAAATGGATACCAATACTTCTATTTTGGCAGATTTACAAGGGCCCAAATTAAGAGTGGGCGTTATGGCGGGTGATGTGGTTGTTAGCCCTGGGGACGAGATAACCTTTGTAACGGGCAAGCCATTTGAAGGTTCTGCGGAGCGAGTTTATATGAACTACCAACAGTTCCCTAGAGACGTAAAGGCGGGGGAACGCATTCTTCTGGATGATGGCAAATTAATGTTCGAAGTGGTAGCTACCAATGGCGAGGATGAGGTCAAAGCCAAGGTTATTCAAGGGGGTCCCTTAAAATCAAAGAAAGGGGTCAATTTACCAAATACCAACATATCTTTACCGGCACTTACAAAAAAAGATATAAAGGATGCAGAATTTGCAATTTCATTAGAAGTTGATTGGATTGCGCTTTCTTTTGTTCGTTTTAGTCAAGACCTGATAGATCTTCAGAATATCATCAATAAACATTCTGACCATAAAATTCCTATCATCGCTAAAATAGAGAAACCGGAGGCAGTAGAGAATATTGATAAAATCGTTGCTTATTGTGATGGTATCATGGTCGCTCGAGGGGATTTAGGTGTAGAGGTTCCAGCTCATGAAGTTCCATTGATCCAAAAGCAATTGGTACTGCGCGCCAAAAAGGCAAGGATTCCTGTAATCATTGCCACACAGATGATGGAAACCATGATTACAAGTCTTACCCCAACTAGGGCAGAAGTGAATGATGTTGCCAATTCTGTAATGGACGGTGCCGATGCGGTTATGTTATCCGGGGAGACCTCCGTAGGGAATTACCCTGTTGAAGTAATTCAAAAAATGACCAGTATTCTAAAAAGTGTTGAAAGTTCAGAATTGATTCGTGTACCGCAAGAACCACCACATATTCGTACCAAAAGATACATTACAAAATCAATATGTTACCATGCGGCATTAATGGCAAATGAAATTAAGGCTAAGGCCATATCAACTTTGACCAATAGTGGCTATACCGCATTTCAAATTTCTGCTTGGAGGCCTAGTGCGCATATTCTAGTGTTCACATCCAACAGAAGAATCCTAACACAATTGAACCTTCTTTGGGGTGTTAAGTCTTTTTATTATGACCGTTTTGTTTCTACGGATGATACCATTGATGATGTAAACCGTATGGCGTACAAAAAAGGATTTTTGGAAGTTGGGGATATGTTGGTCAGTCTTGCCGCCATGCCTATCAAGGATAAAGGGATGGTGAATACCTTAAGGGTTACAGAAATAGAGTCCGAAGAAATTTAATAGTAATTGAAATTATAAACAAAAAAGGGCCTCTACGTAGAGACCCTTTTTTGTTTGATTTTGTAATCAAATTTATGCTACTTCTTTTTCAAAGGCTATAAAATTGACCAATTCTCCTTTTATATTATAAATAGGTAGGCCTTGGATCCAACAGTTGTAAGTAGAACCATCTTTTCTGTAATTGATGACCGTAGTTTCAAAAGGCTTATTTTCCTTAAGCGCGTCAGAAATAACTTTTAACGACACTTTTGAAGTTTTACTACCCTGGAACATTTTTGGTTTTTTACCAATAATCTCCTGCGGATGATATTGGTTCATATCCCATATATTCTTGGTGGCATAAACAATATTCAATTTAGGGTCGGTCACAACAACTACATTCTTGTTGGCTTTGATCTTTTCATCCAATAAATCGGTATCTATCTTCCAAGAATTGGCCATGGCAAGTTGCAATAAGGAATTCATATCTTCTGCGGTCCTTTTTATTGAATCAAAACTTTGGGCATAGAAGTCCCAAGATACTATGGGTAAAGTCGAATACTTTAAACGGTTCCTAAACTTGATTACGGCATTATCGTAATCTTTCAATTCTTCCATCATATAAAATTTAAAGTAATTGATAAATTTTCCTTTTCATAACAATTGTTGATAAAACTATAAAATTTACCAATCGAGTAAAAGTATTAAGCAATGATTAACAGAAGTGTTCAAATTATCACCGCTTTTATTCTATTTTGGAAAGGAAACATTGAACACAAAATGAGGGCAAAAGCCTTAAAATATAGGTTATAGGAGCAGTTTACTCAATGTAATCATTACCTATATGATAAAATTCAAAATCAAAAATCGAACTTTAACTGTATCAATATTGAGTTATTATCATCAGTTTTTGTCGTGGCCTTAGTATCGGTATTTAAATTGGAAAGCGAAATCCCAAGTAGTCGAACGGAGTTTTGTAATTCTTCCTGATACAATAATTCTTTGGCCGATTCAAGAATTAGGGTTTTGTCCGCAATAAAATAGGGGATGGTTTTACTTCTGGTATTCAAGGTAAAATTACTGTATTTTATCTTGAGGGTAATCGTTTTACCAGCAATTTTGGCTTTCTTTAATCTCCGTTCCAATTCCGCTGCAATATGTTCCAAACGTTCCAGCATAAAGAGTTCACTGCTTAGATTTTTAGTAAAGGTTCTTTCGGCACCGACTGATTTCGGGATGCGATGTGGTTTTACCTCACTATCATGTATGCCCCTTACCACATGGAAATAATAACTACCGCTCTTTCCAAATTTTTCGGCTAAAAACTCAATGGATTTACCCTTCAGGTCCTTTCCCGTAAAAATGCCCAATTGGTACATTTTTTCTGCCGTAACCTTTCCCACACCATAAAAATTCCGAATATCGAGTTGTTCTAAAAATGGAATGACCTCTTCGGGGTTAACTGTTTTTTGGCCGTTAGGTTTATTGATATCACTGGCCACTTTGGCAATAAACTTGTTGATGGATATACCTGCGGAGGCATTCAGCCCAGTTTTTTCCAAAATCCGACGGCGTATCTCCTTGGCGATTAAAGTTGCGGACGGATTCCCTTTTTTATTGATGGTAACATCTAAGTAAGCCTCATCTAGGGATAAAGGTTCCACGAGGTCGGTATATTCAAAAAATATCGCCCTTATTTGTTGTGAAATTTCTTTGTACCGGTCAAATCGTGCTTTTACAAAGATGAGCTCCGGACAATTACGTTGGGCTACCACACTGCTCATAGCACTTCGAACCCCAAATTTTCGAGCTTCATAACTCGCAGCGGCTACGACCCCTCTTTTAGAACTTCCGCCAACAGCTATTGGTTTGCCACGTAAATTTGGGTTGTCCAATTGTTCAACGGAGGCATAAAAGGCGTCCATATCCACATGGATTATTTTCCGTAAAGTCAATTCATTGGGCATAAGCAAATTTAAGACTTATCTTAGTGTAAGGTTAGTAGGGGCAACGAATCATATGATAGAAATAGAACGTAAATTTTTGGTGCAATCAAATGCCTACAGATCTTTTGCGAGGTCAAGGACACGAATCGTTCAAGGGTTTTTAAATACCGATGCCAATAGAACCGTGCGAATACGAATAAAAGGCGATGAGGGATTTATTACGGTAAAAGGAAAATCGAATACATCGGGCACTTCAAGATTTGAATGGGAAAAGAATATACCGGTTAAAGAGGCTGAGGCCTTGCTTGACTTGTGTGAGAAGGGTGTCATGGAAAAACATAGATATGAGATTCAAGTTGGAAATCATGTATTTGAAGTAGATGAGTTTACTGGTGAAAATGAGGGCTTGATCGTGGCAGAGATTGAGTTGGTTTCCGAAAATGAAACGTTTGAAATACCGGATTGGTTAGGAAAGGAAGTTACTGGGGAAATCAAATATTACAATTCCCAATTGAGTAAAAGGCCTTTTAAAAGGTGGTAAAATCTAGGCTTAGGACTTTACCACAATTATTTTCCCAGAATACTTTCCATCTTGCATTTTAATTTCAGAACCATTTTATGATGCATCGGTGATTTGAAAAATTGGATTACAACAAGCCCCGTCTGGGTTTTCCACGGTTAGGCTTAAAATAGAGAATTGTTCTCAAGAAGGAGTAAATGGAAACTAATGGTTGCGTAGCCGAGGCCTATTTCGCAAAAACGCCATTTCTTTCAATAAGTGGAATGGGTACCAAGTTCTTTTCGTTGACGCTATTTTGCTCGAAAAGAAATCGCTTTTCGTACAATTTATTGTCTGCATAATAGGTAACGAAAAACTCATTGTTCAATGCTAAAACCTCTTCCTGTACCACTTCAATTTTGGCAAATGATTTTGCGGCCACAACCGGTATGGCATGCCGCATGGTAGCTGTTTTTCTATCACCGTCATATCCTTTGGATACGACCAACGCCATTTCTATGAGTGTAGTTCTATTATTAATGATATAAGCATTCCAGTCTTTGGAAAGGAATTCTTCGTTCCATTCGTGGATAATGGCAATATAGACCTCTTTGGCAATTGGTATTTCAATATCTTTTTTCACAAAATGATTTTATAGGGCGCTTCTAAATTGTTCCAGAAAACGCAGATCATTTTCACTCAGCAATCGAATATCGGAGATTTGATGTAGCAACAGCGTGATTCGGTCTATACCCATGCCAAAAGCAAAACCAGAATATACCTCGGGATCGATGCCACAGTTTTTGAGCACGTTGGGGTCTACCATGCCACAGCCCATAATCTCCAACCAACCTGTTCCTTTGGTCATCTTATAATCGGTTTCTGTTTCCAGTCCCCAATACACATCTACTTCGGCACTAGGTTCGGTAAACGGAAAATAGGAGGGCCTTAGCCTAATTTTTGATTTCCCAAAAAGCTCGGTCGTAAAATATTGTAAGGTTTGTTTTAAATCGGCAAAGGATACATCCTTGTCAATATACAAGCCTTCTACTTGATGAAAAAAACAATGGGACCTTGCGGAAATAGCTTCGTTTCGATATACCCTTCCCGGAGAAATGGTACGAATGGGCGGCTTATTATTTTCCATATAACGTACCTGCACCGATGAAGTATGGGTGCGTAATAGGATATCGGGATCGGTTTGAACAAAAAAAGTATCCTGCATATCCCTTGCTGGATGGTATTCTGGTAAGTTCAAAGCCGTAAAATTATGCCAATCATCCTCAATTTCAGGACCTTCGGAAACGTTGAAGCCAATTCTAGAAAAAATATCGATGATCTTGTTCTTTACTATTGAGATTGGGTGTCGTGAACCAAGTTCTATGGGCGTTCCGGGTCGGGTAAGATCGCCATACATTTTTTCCTCAGAACTATTGTTTGCCAAGGCTTCCTTAAGAATCTCCACTTTTTCTGTGGCAGCTTGCTTTAGTTCGTTGATGGTTTGACCAAATTCCTTTTTGTGCTCTTTCGGAACATTCTTGAATTCGGCAAAAAAATCGTTTAAAATCCCTTTTTTGCCTAAATATTTTATTCGGAACGTTTCAACCGCCTCTAAACTTTCGGCAGTGAAAGATTTGACTTCTGCAATCTGTTTCTTAATATCTTCAATCATGATATGCTATAAAAAGGCAAATTTATAACTTTTACTAGAGTACACCCTTTTTTTATAGCTTTTGATTGGTGTCTATCACGAAGGATCTGTTGTATTTTTTACATTGTCCTTGACCCATAACAAACAATCATCAAATGTTTTGAAGATATGTTCTTCAGAAATTAGCTCCGGTATCAAACCTACACGTTCCATCATATATCTTGGCTGTTTTAATAAATTTACGAAGAGCACGTCGATATTCGATTTTCTTAAACCTATGACTACATCCTCAAATGCATATAGGCCAGATTGGTCCATATACTGCATACGACCCAATCGTATGATTACTGCAGAAGCTGTGGCCGGAATTTGATTTGCCAAGTGTTGAAAATCGCTTGTAGAACCGAAAAATAAAGGACCTTTCAAATGTTTGATAAAAACTTCCTCTTTTAGCTTTAAAGGAAAATCCTTTTCATCGGACCAAGCTTTTTCGTGTGACAATGATTTCACATCTGACCGTTGTGCTGTTAAATCACCCATTTTTTTCATGAACGTGAGGGATGCTATTACCAATCCTATTCCGACGGCATACACTAGATTCCAGAATGTAGAAAGCACCAACACGACAATCATGATGATAACCTCGGAACTTAATTTCAGGGGACCTATTTTTATGTCTTTAGGCAAACTGGGGATGGCTTTTAGGCCCTTATAATCCATAACGCTAATACCAACGGTGATAAGAATGCCTGCAAGCACAGCTGCAGGTATTTGAGATGCAACCGGACCCAAGGCCAATAGGATAAATAACAAAAGTATTCCGGCTATCATTCCAGAAAGTTTTGTTTTCCCGCCAGAATTAATATTGACAACCGTTCTAATGGTAGCCCCAGCCCCTGGTAAACCAGCAAAAATTGCGGCAATACTGTTCCCTATACCTTGTCCAACCAATTCTTTGTTAGGTAGGTGTTTTGTTTTTGTCATATTATCCGCGACTACAGAAGTAAGCAAGGAATCTATCGCCCCTAAAAGCGCTAAGGTTAGTGCAGTAAATATGTATGGACTAACTACGCCCATTTCGAATTCGGTAAATATTTCCAATCTTGGTAAGGGCAGGCCTTGGGGTATTTGTTCGATAGCCCTATAATCCAATCCAAAACCATAGGCAACACCTGAAACCAGCAGCAAGGCCACAAGCGTGCTCGGTATGGCCGTAGTTATTTTTTTGAACCCAAAAATTATAATTATTGTAGAAATTGCCAATATAAGCTCCAGCCAATTAATGTTTTCAAAAGCCCGTGGTAAAATTTTAATTGACCCCGTTACACCAGAGGCATCCGAGGCGGCCAATGTTTGTGCTTCCTCCAAAATAGCTGCAACCGTTATTTCTCCGGAGCGTTTAACAGTTTCCTCAAAATTCTCTAAAACCAAAATACCCTCATTTGCTTCTTCCAAAAGAATGTTTTCTAAAATCACTTCCTCGGCGATAGGCTTGTAATTAGCAACGAAATCAGCATCTTCCTTAGGGTAATAACCGATAGAGGGCAATATCTGTGTTATGATGATGATAACACCGATAGCGGTCATAAAGCCCGAGACCACAGGATACGGTATGTATTTTATATATTTTCCCAAGCCCATTAGACCAAGCCCGATTTGCATTAGTCCGGCCAATAGAAAAACGGTTAAAATGGATGGAAGTGCCTGTTCAACACTACCGTCGTTCAGGGCAATGATTCCGGCTATGACCACCATACTTACAGCGGTCATTGGAGCTGTTGGACCAGAAATTTGGGTATTGGTTCCTCCAAATAGGGCAGCAAAAATACTGATAAATATGGCGCCATAAAGCCCGGCACTTGGACCCAGACCCGAGCTTACCCCAAAAGCCAATGCCAAGGGCAAGGCTACAATCCCCGCAGTGATGCCTCCAAAAAGATCGCCCTTTAAATTGGCAAATAATTTTTTCATTAAATGAAAGTACTGATTTTAACGTAATTTGATATCTTAGTGCAATAAGATTTTGCCACAAAAAAATGCCGTTGTCAGCAATAAACGGCATTTAAAATTATTGTGAAGTTACTATTTAGTAGAATTCTACAGCTCCATTGGTAATGTCGTACATGGCCCCTAGTATCTTTATTTCTCCTTTTGCTTCCATATCAGCAAGCACAGGACTTCTTTGTCTAATATGGCCTATGGTCATTTCAACGTTTTTAGCAGATACCCTATCCACGAACTCAAGATTTTTGGAGTTTCTACGACTTTCATCGGTTGGTTCCTCAACGGCATCTACGGCAGGTTCAATTTTATTGATCAATGCGGTGAGGTTGCCCAAACGGGCATGGTCACAAGCTCCTTTGATGGCGCCACAACTAGTGTGCCCTAAAACGACCACCAACTTGGTGCCGGCCAGTTTACACCCAAATTCCATACTGCCCAAGATATCCTCGTTTACAAAGTTACCGGCAATGCGTACGCTGAATATATCGCCCAAACCTTGGTCAAATACCAATTCGGCCGATACCCTTGAGTCGATACAACTTAATATGGTCGCAAATGGAAATTGCCCTTCGCTTGTGTCATTTACCTGCTCCAAGAGATTACGGTTGGCCTTTAAATTATTTTGAAATCGCTGGTTTCCTTCCTTAAGGAATTGCAATGACTTTTCTGGGGTCATTGAAGCTTGCGTTTCTTTGGTATGTGCTTTCATATTATTTTTTTTAGTTAAATGTGATTTTATAATGGAGTACCAATGCGAATAATATCGGTAATGCCCCAATAATTAATTGTATGTCTTTTTAACTTAAGCTAATATTGGATTTAGGTCTTTTTTCAAAGAAATCAATATAACTCGTAGGATTTTCCACTATTCCCCGTTTAGAAACTAATTTTATATCAATATTCCTTTCTTTCGCCTTTACCGAGAAATCATCCAAAATTTCAATAATATCATAATCTAAATACCTTGTTTTAAGTAGGTTTAATTCTAATTGCGTGTCTTTAGGTAGGCTATCCAATTCTTTAAGTATAGCTCCTTTGTTAAAGAAGGTCACCTCCTCGGCTAGCGTCATTTTTATTTTATGTTTACCGTTACTTTTATCTTCGATATGTAGAAAATGGGAATTTTGGTAACTTTTTATCAAAACGACAACTATACCAACAGTAAGTCCTAAAGAAATACCAATGAGCAAGTCCGTAAATACTATTCCTAAAACGGTAACTAAAAACGGTACATATTGCTTCCAACCCAAACTGAACATCTTAACGAATAACGATGGTTTAGCCAGTTTAAATCCAACAATAAACAGTACGGCGGCAAGAACGGACAGGGGGATCATATTTAATATCGTTGGAAGTAGAATTACTGATATTAGCAATAAAAAACCATGTATGATTGCCGATAATTTGGTTCTACCACCAGATTGAATATTGGCAGAGCTACGTACTATTACTTGGGTAATCGGTAATCCCCCGATAAGACCGGAAATTATATTTCCAGTACCTTGAGCCAAAAGTTCTCTATTGGTGGGGGTTACGTTTTTGTGTGGGTCTAATTTATCAGTAGCCTCAACACATAAAAGCGTTTCAAGACTAGCGACCAAGGCTATAGTAAAAGCGGTAATCCAAATCTCAGGATTGTTAATCGCACCAAAATTCGGAAATCTAAATTGTCCTAAAAATGAAGAAAAATCATCTGGAATCGGAACACTGACCAAATGGTTGGAAGAAATGGATAACGTCTCGTGACCTTTGGTCATGATATAAAAAATAATACCAACGGCAACGGCTACTAAAGGCCCTTGTATCAATTGGAATATTTTTCCTTTTTTAGATAATACTTTATCCCAAAGTAGCAATATGGATAATCCAATAATGGCAATCAAGGTTGCTCCAGGACTTATATTATTGAAGGTATTAAAAATTTCAGAAAAAGTATTCTCCCCATCTACTTGAAAAAAAGCCCAATCTCCTTCTGGATCGGGGTCATAACCAAAAAAGTGGGGAATCTGTTTCAAAACTATTATAATACCGATACCGGTTAACATCCCTTTAATTACCGATGAGGGAAAATAATAGCCAATAATACCGGCTTTTAAAACCCCGAATAGTAACTGGATAACTCCCCCTAGAACTACCGCTACTAGAAAATTTTCATATCCCCCCAAAGAGGTTATGGCAACCAAAACAATAGCCGCCAGACCGGCGGCAGGGCCACTTACCCCAATTTTTGAACCGCTGAGACCGCCTACCACAACACCACCTATGATACCAGCAATAACACCTGAGAATAGCGGTGCTCCACTGGCAAGGGCAATACCCAAACAAAGTGGAAGGGCTACAAAAAATACAACGATACTCGCCGGAATATCACTTTTTATATGTTTAAACATAAAATATTGGTTTTTAGGACAGCATCTACTTTCAAAGTAAACGCTATTGGTAAGATTAAAAAAATATAGGAAGTAGAAATTTAGGCAATACTACGTGGTGGAGGTAGAAGTATGTCCAAAGAGGTTTTATATGTCTTATTAAAAATATCGTTATTATTGGAACCTAGATTTTCCATAAAATCAAACAAATGATCAAAAGTATTGAATTCAACAAACTCAGGTTGAGCAATTTCTTCATTGAATTCCTTTAGTGGTTCCTCCTCATTGAGGTCCATTGCCAGAACTGTTTTCGAATCTAAATCCAATAGCGATTTCACCGAAGGCGCAAGTTTGGCCATGGATAAAAACAGTGCTAGAAATATTAGGATTTTGGAATTCATTTCAATTTGAAATTTTAATAATTTAAAGATACGTGGTTAGTTTTAAAATACCTGTTAATTGATTTCTAAAAATCTTTTAACGGTTTCAATTCGCTTTTTAGCATCCATCCGGTTTTTCCATCGGCCAACCTTATTTTATTCCATTCATTCAACTCTTCTAAAATGTCGACTTTAGTGCCTTCATGGAGCAAAAATACCTGTTGCCCGGTTTCGTTAGGTTCAGCTTTTATCGTACTTTCCTCGGCGAATATAATTGCCGGTTGCTTTGCGCTAAAGTCCCTTTGCTGTATGAAGGCGAATAGTACGGCAATGATACAAATGAACAACGCAAGTAAACTTCCAATAAAAGACCATCGTTTTCTTGCGGAGTAATTGGAATAATAAAAAGCGATGTATAACAGAATAAAGGCGAACATAGCACCAACTGCCAGATAGGCCCATTGGTCAAATGTTAATTTACCTGTGATATTCTTATATAACTTTGAAATGCCTGTTTCTGGAACCGTACCTATGGCATCTAAAGTCATGTTTTGTGCATAGCTTAGATTTATTTTGATCTCTCTATCGTTTGGGGATAGCAACAATGCTTTTTCGTAAAAATACACGCTCTCCGCAATTTGATTCAGTTTATAATAGGAGTTTCCTAAATTGTAATATACAGCTGCGGAATGCGCTCCATTTTCTAGAATATCCTTATAAAGAGCTATTGCTTTTTCATATTCACCCGTATTATATGCCGTGGTAGCTTGATCAAACAATTTTTCGTTCTGGGCACTACAAAGCAGCACGGTAAAGAGACCAATAAGTACGAATAGTTTGTTGCACATGATTACAGTTGTTTATCCATTAGGGAAATTACCTCACTTGCTTTTTCATAATCGGCCTGCATCTGCACATCGGAAAATGGACTATATCTAGCTGCCTCGCAATTTTGGAGCAAAGCGATAAAACCATTTATCGTAGTATCATCTATTTGCTTTTTGGTAAGGAGTTCGGCTATTTTATCCTTACTGAATTCCGAGGTCTCTATTTTTAATTTGGCTTTCAGGTAATTATGTAAAGCCCTTTCCAATGCTACATAAAAAGACTCCTTATTGCCCAATTGCCTTTTAGCGGCAGAGAGATATTTCTTGGCCAATCTATTAGCTCTTCTCACTTTATTCCCGACAATATCTCCTGCAATGGCCTCCCGTTTCTTTCTAAATAGAATAGCCAATGGAATCAACAATGGCGGGCACAACAACCATAGATAAAAAGAGGTGGAACCAAAAAAGTATGATTCCGACTTGCTGGTTAGATTGGGCGACAATTTTATAAAATTGAATTGATTGCCACTTGCAACGACGGATTGTTTTGCACTGGAGGGATTAGCAGTGGAATTGCTCGTTGCACTCAATGGCCCATCCAACACATTGATAACAATCTCATTTGATGTTAGGGTGGTATATTTTTCCGTTTCCGGATTAAAAAAACTAAAACTTAAAGGCGCTATGGGATATTTTCCCCTAAAGGCGGGAACAATGGTATATTGATTGCTCACTTTGCCCTGCATACCGCTTAAAGTGGTTCGTACACCTTCGGTAAATTCGGGTTCATAAACTTCGAGCGCGCTTGGTAATTCTGGTTCGGGAAGTTTGAAGAGTTTTAGGTTTCCCTTTCCACTTACCTCAACGGTTGCTTGTAATGATTCTGTTGCGTTTAAACTTGTTTTACTAGTAGTTACGGCAAAATCAAAATCACCGACCGCACCATTATAGTTAGCTGGCTGGTCCTTTAAGGGTAATGCTTTTACGGTAATGGTTCTATTGCCTGCCGAAACTGTTTTATTGGTCTGCGCATAAATACGTCCTCCAAAAAAGTCACGTTTACCAGTAGGCACGTCTACGGTAACATCAAGGGACAGGGGTTCAATTTCCAATGATCCTGATTTTTGCGGATAGAGCACGACCCGCTTTAGTATAACATACCGATATGGTTTTCCTTGGTAGGTTCCATTTTGAGCACTTAAGCTTGATACTTTTATATCCTGACTCCAAAAATTGTTGTATTTCGGATTGTCCAAGGGTTGGTAATTGGATACACTGATATTCGGGCTCACGTAAAGTTTATAAATGACCGTGATGGCCTCGTTCATATACGGATTTACCTTGGAAATTTCGGCAACCAAATGCAGATTTTCATCGGCTACATCATCTGCCGTCATTTGATCACTTGGTTTATCTACTGCTGCGGTTACCTCGACTTCTTTAGCTAGGGATTTATACGTTTCGCCATCAATGACTATGGAGGACTGTTTGATCGTGTATTTTCCTCTAGCTATAGGTGCAAGGGTGTAGGAATAGGATTTGGAATAACTTCTTACCCCATTGATCCATGAAGAGCTGATGGACTGCGAAGGCCCCATGATAACCCTAAAGCCATTGAAGTCGGGCGGATTAAAATTATCTCCATCCCGGTTCATAACAAAATCTACCCGTAATCGCTCATTTAGGCCAAGCGTAGGTTTGCTCAACTTCATTTCAAAAGTTACGGCATCATTATCTTGTGCAATTGCGTATAAAGAAAACAGCAATGCAGGTACTAATAATGATAATTTAGCTATACCCTTAAATCTTACCAATCTTTTTCACTTTTAACCTTCACTCCTTTTACCATTTTCGCATCTATTTTATCCTGCACCTTTTTCTCTGCATTTTGCATGGCCCTCAATAGATTTTCCACTTGCTGTTTTGAAAGTTGATTCGGTCTAGGTTGTTTTTGCTCCTCTTCCTTATCTCCTTGTTCGGGGTTTTTCTTTTGATCTTGTTTCTGATCGCCCTCACCTTCCTTATCCTCATCTTTTTTCTCCTCTCCCTTGTCGCCTTGTTCTTTTTGGTCTTGATCCTGATCTTTCTTATCCTCGTTTTCTCCGTCGTTTTTTTGATCTTGGTCTTTATTCTCCTCCTTGTTCTCTTTATCTTTATCCTGTTCGTCCTGATTTTGTTTTTTCTCTTCTTCGTCTTTCTTAAGGAGTTCTTTGGCAAGGGCGAGATTGTATCTTGTTTCCTCGTCTGTTGGATCGTTGCGCAAAGCTTCCTTATAGCCTTCTACGGCTTTGGCATAATCCTTACGTTTCATGAATACATTGCCCATATTATGGTAGGCTTTATGTTTGTCACCTTTTGAGGTAGCTATTTCCCCGGCCTCCTTAAACCTGCCAAAGGCTTCGTTATAGGTTTCATTTGTATAATAGGCATTTCCCAAATTATAGGGGGCCACATTATTATCTGGACTCTTGGCAATTGCTTTTCTATAATCTACCTCGGCGGCAATAAAATTATCTTCTGATAAGGCTTTATTACCCTCCCAAGTCAAGTTGGTGGAGGCCTTTAATGACTTTTCCTTTTCTTGCTCGTCTATTTCTTGGGCATAGGAAGCCAAGGAAACAAATGATAGCAATAAAATTGTGCTTATTTTATTCATGTCTTTTTTCATTGAACAAATTGAGTTTCTTTAACCACTTTGTTTTGCGGTCCAATATAAAAATATCTAAAAAAAGAAGCAAAAGTGCCCCTCCAATAAACCATTGGAACTGATCTTTAAATTCTGCGAATTGTTTGGCCTCAAATTCCTTTTTATCCATTTGCAACAATTCTTCTTTGATCAATTCTACGGCAGCATCGGTATTTGAACCATCAATATATTGTCCATTCCCTTCCCTGGCAATATCAATTAACACGGTTTCGTTTAATTTAGTGATAACCGTTTCCCCATCATTATCCTTCTTCAAGCTTTCTAAAATTCCGTTTCTTTTTATTGGGATAGGTGCCCCATTTAGTTTACCCACTCCAATGGTGTAAATCGTAATGCCTTGATCAACGGCATTTTCTACGGCATCTAAGGTCGAACCTTCCGAATGGTCTTCGCCATCAGAAATAATAAACAAAACACGATTGGTCTGTTCCGCATCGTCATAGTAGGTACTGGCCAAATCAATGGCTTGGTCAATGGCCGTACCCTGGGAGGTCAACATATCGGTATTCATGCCCTGCAGAAACATTTTGGCCGCCCCGTAATCGGTAGTGATCGGTAATTGTGGATAAGCTTGACCAGCATAAGCAATAATACCTATTCGGTCACTGGCCAATTGATTTATAATTTCAGAAACCAGTCTTTTGGCTTTTTCCAATCGGTTCGGGGCAATGTCCTCGGCCAACATACTTTTAGATACATCTACCGCAAAAACGATATCCACGCCCTCCCGTTTTACCGTTTCCAGTTTGGTCCCGATTTTAGGATTTACCAGGCCAATAATTAAAAGGGCTAGCGCAAGGGAAATTATGATGAGTTTTAAAGGACCTTTGTTATAAGACCGATCAGGTGTCAATCGTTTCAAAAGGGCAGTGTTTGCAAATTTCTTCTGGGTTCTTTTTTTCCAGACTAAAACCAATAGGAACAGTACCACCATCAAGGGAATGATGAATAGCAAATAGAAATATATTTTTTCGTCTAACTGTACCATATTAAATAAAACTTCTAAAAAGGGTGTATCTCAAGATCCATTCCAAAATAAGGAGCGCACCCGCCAACAAAATCCAAGGTCTAAATTTCTCTTCATAACGGTAATATCTGAATTCCTCTATTTCTGTTTTTTCCAATTTGTTGATTTCGTCATAGATTTCCTCTAAAGATTCATTATCGGTTGCCCTAAAATAGCGACCACCTGTAGCCTGGGCGATATCCTTTAGAAGATCTTCGTCGATTTCTACTTGCCGCATACCATACCTAAAGGAGCCATCGGCATTATAGGCTATGGGTGATAATGCATTACCGTTGGTTCCCAACCCAATAGTGTAGGTTTTAATGCCAAATTCAATGGCTAGATCTGCAGCGGTCCGTGGTTCAATAAAACCCGAGTTATTAACCCCATCGGTCAGTAAAATAATGATTTTACTTTTTGCGGTACTTTCTTTCAATCGGTTGACCGATGTTGCCAATCCCATCCCTATAGCCGTCCCATCTTCCAATTGACCATAGGTAATTTCCCTTAGGGAGTTCAAAACAATGGCCTTATCCGTGGTAATAGGCGTTTTTGTATACCCTTCCCCCGCATAAGCCACCAAGCCGATACGGTCATTCGGTCTTTTCTTTATAAAATCGGCCGCTACTTCCTTAAGCGCAGATAAGCGGTTAGGTTTTAAATCTCGTGCCAACATACTTGACGATACATCAATGGCCATGACAATATCAATTCCTTTTGTTGTTTTGGTACGGGTTGAAATATCCTCTGTTTGAGGCCTGGCCATGGCCACGATTATGGCGCTTAAAGCGAGTAAGCGAAAGAGGAACAGGGCGGGCTTTAATTTTGGTAAAATACTGTGATGGCTAAATCCTTTTATACTCGAAATACGAAGGGATGCGGATTGCTCCTTTTGTTTAAAAATATACCACAGAATGGCCAATGGCAGTAGTAGGAACAGCCAAAAGAAATCCGGATTTGCAAATGATATATTCTCTAACATTTATACTTCAGTTTTTACATCTACCGATGCCAAAATTCGGTCTACGATTTCTTGGGCATAGGTGTCATCTTCCAACCAAGTAAGGATAACATATTGCTGAAATCCCTTACCTCCAAATAGAAGGACGGTATAGTTGCCATCTATCAATTCTTTGGATTCCGGCACGGCAAAATTTCCACTCCCATACACTTTTAATCCTTTTACCCCACTGATAGTTGTGAATTCCTCCTGCTTGGTAATAATATTTTTGGCACCTTGACTTTCAAAATTGGATAATATCTGCTCAATGGTCTTTTCGAAATCAGGTTCTGCTTCCTGTTGGCCAAGGGTAATGGAGGTGGTGGCTACCGTAAATAGACCAATGGGACTTCTATAGCCAAAAGCCTGTATAGCTGCAATGGCAGCTTTGGCCTCTGGCGGCAATTTTACTTCTTGCCGCACCAAAACCTGTGGTGTCTCCAATTGAATAGGTGGAAAACCATAGGTGCTTTGTATCCATTCGCCTTCCAATAATTCTTTGGTTGGATGGCCCAAAACCGTATCCTTTAAATATCCGAAACCGAATTTGACTCCCGCAATAGTGGTTCCAATAAGGATGATAGCTATTGCCGATGCAATGCCCATCACCAATTTATTCTTTTTCTTTTTGCGTTCCAGTTCCTCTTGATATTCTGCTTTTTCCAATAATTCATCCTCGGTGGGTTCTGGAAGTGCATCGTGTGTTTTGACTACAATTTGCTCGACCAACCTTCTATCCTGCTCAGCAACTGCGGTTGTTGGTTTGTTCTTGGCGAATTTCACCAAATCTGCAGTTTGTAGAATTTGTTGAAATTGCTTTATGGTGTCATCATCCAATTTTAATTCTCCTGCATCCTTTAAAAGTCCTAATTTTTCAATCAGTTGGTCCGTAGTGCTTTCCAAAGCAGTTACATGTGCATCCTCTTCCAAGTAGGAACGAACTATGGAAGTAAGTTCGGAATAGTATTGTTTGTACTCGTCCTGGATTAAATATTTGGAATTTTCCAAACGCTTCAATTCCAACAAGGCTCTATCATAGGGAGGTAATAGCGCCACTTTTTCCGCTTCGGTCAATGGTTTTTTTCGCAAAACGAACCAGTAAAATAGACCTCCCAATAACAGTAGTACGACAAGACCAATGATCAAATATTTCCAAAATTCCGCATTGCTTTTCTTGACATTGAACAGTGGTTTAATAGTATACATCTGTTGCGCAACGGTATCTACGGGAACTGTTGCTACATTGATCAACATAGAATCGGTCATGTATCCCGTTCCGTTTATCTCTATGCGTTGAGCGGGCAATTTATAGGTACCGGAATCGAACTGGGTAAGTGCATATATTTTTTGTAAGGTGAGTCTGTCCTTTTTTCTCGTGGTATCCGTCGCAAATGCTTCAACGGTTTCCATGGGAGAGAATGTCTGCCCCTCAGGGAAGATTACCTGGTCTGTGGAATCCACATCTACGGTCACCGTCCATTTGACCTGTTCGCCAATCTTAATATTCGTGGTGTCTATCCTTGTATTAATAGTAGGATTGACCTGTGCTGAAAGTTGAACAAAACATAAGAGCAATAGGAATAAAGGCACGGTCCGTTTTAGAAACGAAATGCCTTTTTTTAATATTCTATCATCATTCATCAATCGTATCAACCTCTTCTTTTAAAATAGCCCAATAATTTTTTCACATAGCTTTCATCCACCCTACAATCTAAAATACCACAACCTGATTTTGTAAAGGATTCCTTGAAATAGATAACACGTTCCCTATGAAATTCAGCGTAGGCGTTACGTACTTTTCTGGATTGGGTATTCACCAGTTGTAATTTGCCGGTTTCCGCATCTTCTAGCTGTACCATGCCCAAATTAGGAATTGATTCCTCACGTTCATCATAAACCCTGATCCCGGTAAGATCATGTTTGTTCCCCGTGATTTTGAGGGTTCGTTCATAATCCGATGCAATAAAATCGGAAAGCACGAAAACAATGGCTTTCTTCTTCATAACGCTGCTCAGAAATTTCAACGCTTCGGCAATATCCGTCTTGTTGCTAATTGGCTTGAACTCCAACAGCTCACGAATAATTCGTAAGACGTGACTTTTTCCCTTTTTTGGTGGAATATAAAGTTCTATCTGATTAGAGAATAGAATGAGACCTACCTTATCATTGTTTTGAAGCGCGCTGAATGCCAGGGTAGCCGAAATCTCGGTTACAATTTCATTCTTGAACTGGTTGGAGGTGCCGAATTGTTCTGAGCCACTGATATCGACCATAAGCATCATGGTGAGTTCCCGCTCTTCTTCAAAAACCTTTATAAAGGGTTCGTTATAGCGTGCCGTTACATTCCAATCAATATTTCTAACATCGTCACCAAATTGATACTGCCGTACTTCACTAAAGGTCATACCACGACCTTTAAAAGTCGAGTGGTATTCCCCTCCAAATATATGGTCGGAAAGACGCCTCGTCTTAATCTCTATTTTCCGTACTTTTTTGAGTAACTCTTTGGTATCCATATTTTTCAGTGAGCAGTACTCAGTGGCAGTTTGCAGAAACACTTTTAAAAAAGTCATGCCGACTGCAACTGCCAACTGTTTTTAAGGGACTTCTATTTCGTTAACTATTTTGTTGATCATATCCACGGAAGTAATATTTTCTGCTTCCGCTTCGTAGGTGATTCCAATTCTGTGTCGCAACACATCATGCACAACGGCACGTACATCTTCGGGCACAACATAGCCCCTTCTTTTTATGAAGGCGTAACATTTGGCAGCATTACCAAGGTTGATACTACCCCTTGGGGAAGCACCAAAGCTGATTAAGGGTTTTAAGCTTGCTAGATTATATTTTTCAGGATATCGCGTTGCAAAAACTAGATCAAGAATATATTTCTCTATTTTTTCGTCCATGTAAACTTCACGAACGGCCTTTTGGGCACTCAAGATCTGCTTTAGGGACACTACGGGATTTACCGTTTCGTAATTTCCCAATAAATTTTGGCGCATGATCAATTGCTCCTCGTTCATCTTAGGATAATCTATTACGGTCTTCAACATAAAACGGTCGACCTGGGCTTCCGGCAGCGGATATGTACCTTCTTGTTCCACTGGATTTTGGGTAGCCATTACCAAAAAGGGTTTATCCAAGATAAAGGTTTCATCGCCAATAGTCACCTGTTTTTCCTGCATTGCTTCCAAAAGTGCGGATTGCACTTTGGCAGGAGCTCGATTTATCTCATCAGCCAAGACGAAGTTGGCGAATATGGGCCCCTTCTTGATCGAAAAATCGTTCTCCTTCATATTGTATATCATGGTACCTACCACGTCTGCCGGCAAAAGATCTGGAGTGAACTGTATTCTGCTGAAGCTTCCCTGAACCGCCTTGGCCAAAGTGTTGATGGCCAGTGTTTTTGCCAGACCGGGAACACCTTCCAATAAGATGTGGCCCTGTCCCAAAAGACCGATCAATAATCGCTCCAACATATATTTTTGGCCCACGATCACTTTGTTCATTTCAAGCATCAACAAATCAATAAAAGCACTTTCCTGCGCTATTTTCTCGTTTACTGCACTAATGTCAACTGAGGTATTTTCTTCCATTTAAAACTTTATATTTTCGGTTATTTGCGCTACGAAATTTAACAATCATGCAAATTGAAAATTTATTCACTCAGTAGCTGTTAATGATAGGTTAAAAAATGGGAAAACCCCTTATTTTTATGAAGCCTTTAAGGTATTTCTTTTTAATTTCATCCTCTTATGAACAACACATCAACTTATTCAAGAATTATTGCAGGTACCATGACGTGGGGTAGTTGGGGGAAGCAACTTTCCACAAGCGAAATGGTTTCTCTAATGGAACATTGTTTGCAAAACAAAATAACCACTTTTGACCATGCTGACATTTATGGGGATTATACCAATGAAATGCAATTTGGAAAGGCATTTGCAGAAAGTTCCATTGTTAGGGAAGCTATTCAGCTTATAAGTAAATGTGGCATTCAGTTTGATGCTAAAGAGCGGTCAAACAGGGCAAAACACTACGATTATGGAAAGGACTACATCATTTGGTCCGTAGAACGATCCTTGAAAATGCTACAAACCGATTATCTGGATTTGCTTTTATTGCACAGGCCAAGTCCCTTGATAGATCCGGTAGAAATTGCGGAGGCTATAAATCAACTAAAAAGTGAGGGAAAAATCAAACAATTTGGGGTATCCAATTTTACACCATCGCAGATACGGTTACTGGAAAAGGAATTACCCGTAGAAGGGAATCAGGTAGAATACTCCCTAACTGCTAATGGGGTTATGAACGACGGTACTTTGGATGATTGAATTGTCAATAATCGATTGGCCATGTCATGGAGTCCGTTGGGCACTTATTTTAAGGAAGATACGAAGGCGACCAATCGTATTAAAAAGGTTTTGACCGGTTTCACAAAAAAATACAATGCGACCGA
>JBBSKR010000030.1:0-24102 GCA_038256135.1 Flavobacteriales bacterium
AAAAAAACAATAAATTGATATTAATTGGTTTGTTGCTTCGCTTCCTGTACTAACTCTTCGCTAGCTACAATGGCCAATTCTACTCTTCTGTTCTTTGTTTTACCCGCTGCAGTTGAATTATCCCCTACCGGCTGGTTTTCTCCATACCACTTGGTATCGAAACGACTTTTATCAATGCCCTTAGATACCAAATAATCGGTAACGGAGGTTGCCCGTTGTTTTGATAGGGTCATATTATATTCATCAGATCCTGCACTGTCGGTATGTCCCTCGACCAAAATATTCGATTTCGGATATTCCTTAAAAATCCCGGCTAATTTATCCAACGTAGTAGCAGAAGTACCTTTTACATTTGATTTATTCGTATCAAAATAAACACCGGCATCTTCATTAAAGGTGACATTAATACCTTCACCAACACGTTTTACTTCAGCCCCTGGTATTTCTTCCTCAATCCGTTCTGCCTGTCGGTCCATTCTGTTTCCTATATAACCACCTGCAGCACCGCCGATGGCAGCTCCTAAAATTGCACCAAGGGCCGTATTGTCACCACTACCAACATTATTTCCCAAAACACCACCGATAACGGCACCTCCTGCAGCACCTATAACGGCACCTTTTTGGGTTTTATTTGCATTTTTAACCGTACTACAGCTCATTACCATGGCAAGTGCTACGATGTAACTTGTCTTTCTTATTATCATTGTTTTCATATTCTTATCTTTAATTTTAAAGTAGGTTTTTTATTTTTTGGTGAATTCATACACCACATTAATAGGGGTGCCATCGACCATGGTATTAGATTTCAAAGTCATTGCATATTCCGTTAAACTTTCAATATTCAAACGGTATCCAACACCCCCGGAAACATCCTGATTTTTTTCGTTGATAAATTTGAACTGCAATTGGCTCGTATAATTTTCTTCACGCTCCACAACTGACCATCTTATATAACGATCTCCTCCATTACACAAAGTTGACGGACTTATCGTATATCTTCCCGTACTGTTATTGTCACGGAAAAACCAATCACTGCCTTCCAGGCAAATATCCTCTACATCATTGAATAGGACGGCTTTTACGTTGCCCGTATTATTTTCAAAAGAAACATTGTTCAAAGTCCAAGTACCGCTTAAAAGATTTCTCTTGGCTCGTGCATCTTTCGATATAGAGCATGAGGATACTAGAAGGACAATACTAAAAAGCCAAATCATCTTTTTCATAAGTACTAAATTTATTAGGTTCGCTTGTATATACGTTTTAAGTTCCCTTTTGGACGGAATCTATTCTTTACCTTCATAAGGCCGAACAAATATGCACCTAAAGAAAATGATCTCTAGGCTCTTTTAACAAATTTATTAGCGGTAATACTAGTAGTGTAACAATTCCAACAAATCCGACTCGAATCTAGATTTGGATAAGTACTGTTCTTCCAGTTTTGCGTTAAAGGGGATAGGGGTTTCCAAACTACCTACCCTTTTAACGGGACCATCTAAGTATTCAAAACAGTTTTCCATGACCGAAGCTGAAATATCACTGGCAATGCCGCCAAATAAACTATCCTCTTGAAGAATGATAAGCTTTCCCGTTTTTCTGACGGAAGCATAAATACGTTCCATATCCAATGGTTGTAACGTGCGTAAATCCAAAACATCTGCGTCAACATCGCCAATTTCGTCCAAGGATTCCAAGGCCCAGTGCACTGCTGCCCCATAGGTTACAATAGTAATATCCTTTCCTTCCCTCAAAAGACTGGCCTCCCCGAACGGCAAAGTATAATAATCGGTAGGCACTTCTTGATACCTACTTCGATACAGGCCCTTATGCTCAAAAAACAATACCGGGTTAGGGTCTTCTATTGCGGTCGCCAACAGTCCTTTTGCATCGTAAGGAAATGCCGGGTATACTACTTTGAGACCAGGTGTCTTGGTGAACCATGCCTCATTCGTTTGGGAATGGAACGGGCCCGCCGCAACACCACCTCCGCAGGGCATACGAATGACCACATCTGCCTTTTCTCCCCACCGGTAAAAGGACTTTGCTAAATAATTTACGATAGGGTTAAACCCGCTACTTGCAAAATCGGCAAATTGCATTTCCATGACCGCCTTCATCCCATTTATCGATAGTCCCATTGCGGTAGAGACGATAGCCGATTCGCAAATAGGTGTGTTACGCACACGATCTTTCCCAAAATCATCCAAAAATCCTTCTGTAATCTTAAAAACCCCGCCATACTCCGCTACATCCTGACCCATAATAATGAGGTTGTCAAATTTTTTCATGGACTGTCGTAACCCATCGGAAACAGCATCTATTAATCGAATATTTTTGACAATTTTACTAGGTTTAACTTCCTTATATTCAAATTTTTGATATACTTCGTTTAATTCTTTACTTTCATTTGGTACAATAGCGGCTTCAGTAAACGCTTTTTGCAGATGCCCATCGATTTCTTTTTGAATTTCAGCTTTCAGGTCGTCCTCAATGGTTTGGGTCAATATTTTCTCTTGCTTTAGAAAAGACGCGAAATTTTCCAACGGGTCTTTTTCCGCCCATGCGTCCAAAAGTTCCTGTGGTACGTATTTGGTGCCGCTGGCCTCCTCATGTCCACGCATGCGAAAAGTTTTGAACTCCAAAAGAACCGGCCTGGGATTGATTCGCATATCCTGCACCAATTCAGATACCCGGCTAAAGACTTCTAAAATATTATTACCATCAATAATATGGGATTCCATACCATATCCCGTGCCCTTATCTGCCAAATTCAAGCACTTAAATTGTTCGTTTGTGGGGGTTGATAGCCCATAACCATTGTTCTCAATACAAAATAGTACAGGCAAATCCCATACCGATGCAACATTAAGGGCTTCGTGAAAATCCCCTTCACTAGTGGCTCCTTCTCCGGTGAATACGGCGGTGACCTTTTTTTCCTTTTTTAATTTGTGCGCAAGGGCAATACCGTCTGCGACCCCTAACTGTGGACCCAAGTGGGATATCATCCCGATTATTTTAAACTCCTGCGTCCCGAAATGAAAACTACGGTCACGCCCTTGGGTAAAACCACTTGCCTTACCCTGCCACTGGGCAAACAATCGATACAAGGGTATATCCCTCGTCGTAAAAACCCCTAGGTTACGGTGCATGGGCAATATATATTCATCTTTTTCCAAGGCACAGGTCACACCTATGGAGATAGCCTCCTGACCTATTCCGCTGAACCACTTTGATATTTTCCCCTGTCGTAAAAGAATCAACATTTTTTCTTCGATCATACGGGGTCTGAGCATTGACCTGAAGAGCTTTAGCTGCATATCTTCAGCTACTTGAAAATTTTTATAATCCATTAATACGGTCTATTTTACGAATTAAGCATAAATGTAACAAAAATGAAATCAGCAAGTAACATTTATAACACTACCTGCAACTCGGCAATAATTACTAATTTTACATAAATTCCTTTCAATTATGAGTTTAGTACCGAGTGTTGATTTGTCCGATTTTCTTTCAGAAGACCCAAAAAGAAAACAAAAATTTGTTGATCAAATTGGAAAAGCCTTTGAAGAAATTGGCTTTGTAGCCTTGAGCGGACATTTTTTATCCGATGAATTGGTTGATTCATTGTATACCGAAATAAAAAAATTCTTCGATTTGCCAGAAAATGTAAAAGAAAAGTATGCAATAGAAGGTATTGGCGGCCAGCGTGGGTATACTTCTTTTGGAAAAGAACATGCAAAAGGACGTAAAGAAGGAGATTTAAAAGAATTTTGGCATTTTGGTCAGTACGTAGAGGGCAATACCAGATTAGAGCAGGAATACCCGGACAATGTAATGGTAAAGGAACTTCCTAAATTCAACTCAGTCGGAAAGGAAACCTTTATGATGCTGGAGAAAACCGCCAAATATGTACTTCGGGCATTGGCCATCCATTTAAATCTAGAAGAATATTACTTTGATAACTTTATAAAGAACGGAAATTCCATTTTACGCCCCATCCACTACCCTCCCATTACTTCTGAACCGAAAAATGCAGTTAGAGCTGCCGCACATGGCGATATCAATTTGATTACCCTATTGATGGGTTCTCAAGGCAAGGGATTACAGGTGAAAAATCATGAAGGGGAATGGGTGGATGCTATTGCCAAGCCAGATGAACTCATGATCAATGTAGGCGATATGTTATCACGATTAACTAACAATAAATTACTATCCACCATCCACCAGGTCGTAAATCCACCCAAAGAACTTTGGGGTACCTCTCGGTATTCGGTACCGTTTTTTATGCATCCAATAAGTGAAATGCCCCTAAATAGTCTAGAAAATTGCATAAATGAAGATCACCCTAAATTGCATTCGGATATCACGGCAGGCGAATTTCTACATGAACGCTTGATCGAATTGGGATTGATAAAAAAATAAAAGCATGGACTTAAAAGATCAACTCAAACACCTTTTTCCTGATCACGAGCCCCAAGATATTCCGTCTGAAAAAGTAGAAAAAAAAGATATTTGGTTACAAGATAATCCTATTATCTGTAAATATGAGAAGCGTAAGGGGAAACCCATTACCATTTTAGAGGGGTATACCGGTGCTGATCCCGATTTCAAGAAACTGGCAAAAGAATTAAAGACCAAACTTAGTGTTGGGGGTAGTTTCAAAGATGATAAAATTATTATTCAGGGCGATTATAGGGACAGGATAATGTCCATTTTAAAGGAAAAAGGCTTTAACGTGAAGCGTGTGGGAGGCTAATAAAATAGGTGCATCATCGATAAACTTCAATTAGTTTTCTGTTAAAATATTAAATGGTGTTGTAATTAATGTTATTTTTATTCTTACAATCTAAAAACTAACGGGTATGAGTTCGCTTTTACACATTACCAACGGAGATAATTTCACCAAACGTCTTGAAAAATTAAATTTGAGCGGTGATGTGATTACTTGGCGGGAAATGTTATGCGAAGGGAAAACCTTACCTACCGTAGGTACAGAGACATTTTGGAAGACTAGGTTCGATTTTCTCCATAAAAATTACAAAGTTTCAAAATCCTGGTTTATTGAGAAGACTTTAAAAGAGTACCGTACTTTATGTAGCCACAAGCAGCAGGATCACATTGTACTATGGTTCGAATATGACCTATTTTGTCAAGTGAATATGTTGGCCGTTATCAGTTGGCTATTGACCCATCGAAAATATGCGGAAATTTCATTGGTCTGCAGTGGAAAGGAAGATGATTCCGTTAAATTGTACGGGCTAAACGAACTCACCGATGAACAATTGCTCACATTATATAAAAACAAAAAGGTATTAAGCCAAGATGATGCGGAATATGCGGATTATGTTTGGCAACTTTACTGTAGCAATAACCCGATACGGTTAGAGAATTTATCCGATTATAACGATTTTCAGTTTGATTACCTTGGAGCGGCAGTTAAAACCCACTTAAAACGATTTCCAAGTATTACCAACGGGCTAAACGACATGGAAAATGCCATTTTGCGCTTGGCTATGGACGAAAAACCGAAATCCAAAAAAGAGTATTTAGATACTATTCTGCGAAATCAAGGAAATCTTGGATTTGGTGATACCCAATATGAAAGGGCCATTACCCGCCTCAAACCTTTGATATCAAGTTTAAACCCAGTACGGTTATCTAAAAAGGGAAAGGAAATTTTGGAAGGTAAAACCAGTTATTACTCCTGTATCCAAGACAATGATGTGTACCTTGGCGGGGCTTTAAAATACAATTTCCTCTACAATACCAATGCCAATAGGATTCTAAAGTTATAGCATGCAACTAAAGCCTGCTGAGCTTATTCTAAACGAGGATGGCAGCATTTACCATCTTAATCTACTCCCAGAAGACATAGCTACTACCATAATTACGGTAGGAGATCAAGAACGGGTGTCGCAGGTTTCCAGTTATTTCGATATTATTGAATTAAAAAAAGGAAAACGGGAATTCCTTACCCATACTGGATATAAGAATGGTAAACGAATTTCTGTTATTTCAACAGGGATTGGAACGGACAATATCGATATCGTTTTAAATGAACTCGATGCACTTGTCAACATCGATTTTAAGACCAGAACCCTTAAAAATAATCATATACGATTACAGATTATAAGAATTGGCACTTCTGGTGCTATTCAACCAGATATTCCAGTGGATTCCTTCTTATTGAGCGAATATGTCATCGGGTTTGATGGATTACTGCACTACTACCAACACGATAACATCAGTAATAAACAGATCGAAGATGAATTTATAAATTTCACCTCGTGGAATACTGCCAAAGCACGACCCTACGTCCTATCCTTCTCCAGGAAATTAGCGAAACTTTTTAAGGATAATCCTATACGATTAGGTTTTACAGCCACAAATACAGGGTTTTACGGACCTCAGTATAGGCAATTGCGATTGGTGCCCAGCCAAGTCGGATTGATGGAAAAAATAACCAATTTTAGATGGCAGGGAAAAGCCTTGACCAACCTTGAAATGGAAACTTCCGGTATTTATGCATTAGCACAACTGTTAGGTCATGATGCGGTTTCGCTTAATTGCATTTTAGCGAATAGGGCCACTGGTGAATTTTCCAAGAATCCGGTTCGATCTGTAGATGCCCTTATCCAATTTTGTTTGGAAAGGCTTTGTTAACATTCATTTAAATTTATTTAGAAGGGCAATAATTATTTTTGCGGAAATCTTATCATGGATAAAAACAAACTGAAGCATAGGGATGTTAATTGGCTTTACTTTAATGAGCGTGTGTTGCTAGAAGCAGAAAATAAGAATGTTCCGTTATTGGAACGATTAAAATTCTTGGCCATATTCTCCTCTAATCTCGATGAGTATTTTAAAGTACGTGTATCAAGGCTTCGGCAGATAAAACGGCTGGACAAGAAATTGCGCAAAAAGTTAATGTTAAAACCTAATAAGACACTAAAGCACATTTTAAACATCATCGACGCACAACAAATCCATTTTGGTAAAGTAATCGCTTCCACCCTTAATGAATTGGAAGAACATGGCATAACCGTTAGAAATCTCTCCGATTTCAACCGGGAACAGAAAGACTTCCTTCGTGATTTTTTTAAGTCCTCAATGAAACAATTTTGTAAAGTCCACCATTCCACTGAAAACATTAAACTTAAAGATGGAGCGCTGTACCTAGTCGTAACCTACCCTAACGCCAACTATAGTCTTATAGAGCTGCCAACGAAGGAATTGGAGCGATTTATCGCTCTTCCCGGCGAAGGGCATCAATACTGTTATTTGGACGATGTGGTTAGGTTAGAAATGGATAAGCTACTTCCCGCTAAGGAAATTGAGGGTTGTTATTCCATTAAACTATCAAGGGATGCGGAACTATATTTGGAAGATGATTATTCCAATACCGAACTTGTAGAGAAAATTTATCAATCCCTGGATAAGCGAAAAACAGGGCAACCAACCCGTTTGTTATATGATGGCCGAATGCCCAATTGGCTCCTCAGTACATTAAAAAATAATTTAAACTTGGGCGAAGTTGATCTATCACCCGGTGGAAAGTATCATAATCTTTCCGATTTTTTCTCTTTTCCGAGACCAAAGGGCACCGAACACCTACAATATGAACCAAAACCTGCTTTAGAGCATCCAGCATTGTCCTTTACAACGGATGTTTTTAAGACCATAGCCGAGAAAGATCAATTGGTACATTTTCCATACCAAGATTTTAAGGTCGTTGAGGAATTTCTAGCAAGTGCTGCCAAGGATCCATCGGTTTCCACCATAAAAATGACCATTTATCGCATTGCGGAATCCTCTGCTTTGGCAGATGCGGTATTAACGGCATTGGATAACAAAAAAGATGTCACCCTATTTGTGGAGGCGCAAGCTCGCTTCGATGAAGCCAACACTATTAAGTGGGGCCGTATTTTTGAAGAAAAAGGGGCCAAAGTTATTTTTAGTATTCCGCAAGTAAAAGTGCATTCCAAGATAGCTATGGTCTATAGGGAAGAAAAGGGGAAGCAGAAAAGGTACGCCTACATTGGAACGGGTAATTTTAATGCGAAGACAGCAACCATTTATTGTGACCATGGTCTTTTTACAGCCCATAAAAAAATCACGAGGGACCTGCAGCGGGTATTCGAAGTATTGGAACGAAAACTTATCGTACCTAAGCTCAAACGGTTATTGGTCTCCCCATTCTCAACCCGTAATACCATTCTAAATCTCATTCAAAATGAAATCAATGCCGCTGAGAACGGTAAACCAGCTGCCATTACTGCGAAAATGAACAGTCTGGAGGACGAAGATATGATTGCAGCCCTTTACAGAGCTGTAGATGCAGGTGTTTACGTTCGCCTTATCGTAAGGGGCTTCTGTTGTTATCTAAAGGCAAGCGATGACCCTAAAGCTAAAATGAAGGACACTATTTTAATAACCAGTATTGTAGATCGCTTTTTGGAGCATGGCAGAATATATCTTTTCGAAAATGGTGGGGATGAAATAATGTATATAGGTTCCGCAGATTGGATGACACGTAATTTAGACAGGCGAATTGAAGTGCTAACCCCTATTCTGGATAAAACTATCTTCAAGGAATTAAAGCAGGTCCTCGACCTACAATTGAACGATACGGAAAAGGCAAGAGTATTGGATATAGAAAATTCCAATAAAAAAGTGGACCTTGGGAATACCGTAGAACCTATACGTTCACAATATGCCATATACGACTATCTTAAAAACAAACTAGATGAAAACCGTTAGAATAATAGGGGTACCGGAACATTTCAACCTTCCTTGGCACATGGCCATTGAAGAAGGTGCATTTGAACAAAGGGGTATCCATTTAAATTGGACCGACGTACCGGAAGGAACCGGTAAAATGTGCGAACAATTGGAACACAACGAAACCGATCTCGCCATAATTCTCACCGAAGGTATTATTAAGAGCATAACTGAAGGTAATAAGGCTAAAATTATACAAGAATATATCTCCTCTCCCCTTCTCTGGGGCATTCACGTTGCAGCTCAAAGCCCCTACAATGATATAGCGGATTTACGAAATACAACGGCTGCCATAAGCCGTTATGGTAGCGGCAGCCATCTCATGGCCTACGTACACTCCAAACAAATGGGCTGGGAAACAGGAAATCTGAAATTTGAAATCATTAATAACCTTCAAGGTGCGATAGAAGGTTTGGACTCAGGAAAGGCCGATTACTTTATGTGGGAGCATTTTACCACGAAACCTTTGGTAGATAACGGTACTTTTAGGCATTTAGGGGATTGTCCGACTCCATGGCCCTGTTTTATGCTCGTTGGAACCGATAAATTTTTATCTGAAGACCCAGGTTTGGTAAAACATATTCAGGAAATTATTAATACCTACACTTCAGAATTTAAGCACATACCCAGTATCGATAGAACGTTGGCCAACCGGTACAACCAACAGTTAAAGGACATTCAAGAATGGTTATTGTCAACCGAATGGAGTCATGAGCAATTACCAAAAACTTCTTTGATCAAAGTTCAGGAGATTTTAAAAGATTTGAAATTGATTGATACCATACTACCTCATGCCGCTATATTGCATAATTAGATATTTGCAAGACTAAAATGCTTTTGGATCAAGGACTTAAAAGTTTCATCGGATAGTGGTTTTTGTGAGAAATCCGCAATATACTCATTGGTAATTGCCTTATCCTTATCCTCTTGGTTATCACTAATGGTTACCAGCACAATCGTTATTTGATCTTTTAGTTTTTTTGGCACCAGTTCCTCGTAGGCCTTCATAAATTGCCATCCATCCATTACCGGCATTCTTAAATCTAGCATGACCATACACGGTAGTTCCAGTCTTTCCTGACCTTTTCCCAAGATGTAATCCAAAGCTTCCTGACCGTTGAGTGCAGAGTTAATATTAACATCCATAGCTAATTTATTGATGAAAATAGAATGCAGAAAATTGCTTGCCTCATCATCATCTACAAGCAAAATTGTATTCAATCTGTCTAAATTGTTCATTGTTAGTCGGTTTTATTGGCTATGTTCAGTAAAAATCAAGGAAAACACTACTTAAAGTTAGGAAAAATCTGATTGAATAACTTACCATGCAATAGATTTATTGCCTGTTTCGGACAATATATTATTACAGGTTGAAAAATGTTGGTTTCCGAACCAAAATCCTCGGTTTGCGCTTAAGGGGGAAGGGTGACCTGAGTTAAGAATATGATGCTTTTGGGAATCGATTAGTTTTGCCTTCTTTTTGGCAAAACCGCCCCAAAGCAGAAAAACTATATTTTCCTTTTCTTCGGATAATTTTCTTATAGCGGCATCGGTAAAAGTCTCCCAGCCTTTCTTTTGGTGACTCCCCGGATCATGCTCCCTTACAGTAAGGGTGGCGTTCAATAATAACACCCCTTGCTCAGCCCAACGTTCTAAATTGCCGCTTTTTGGGTATGGTGTTCCCAAATCCGAATAAATTTCTTTAAAGATATTAATCAGGGAGGGCGGATGCGGAATCCCATCCTGGACCGAAAAGCATAAACCATTGGCCTGCCCCGGACCATGATAGGGGTCTTGTCCAATAAGGACCACCTTGGTTTCATCAAAGGGACAATGATCAAATGCGGCAAAAATATCGGAACCCTTGGGGTAGCAGGTAAATTGTTCATATTCCTTCTTTACAAAGGCGGTCAAACTTTCAAAATAAGGCTGTTCAAACTCTGGTTGTAGCTGCTGTTTCCAACTTGGGTGCATGGTTATCGGCATAATTTTAAGTTATAGCTATTAAAACAGTAAAACTACTATTTATCAATCCCCAAAGCACTATTAAATTACTATTTTGGCGCCAACTGTATTCTAATTTTCAATACTTTTTTAGAGTTATTTACTTTTTACAGAATAGAGCGTATTTAATCAATAGAATTCCCCATGTCCCTTCCTCGGGTGTAGCATCCATACAATCAAGTATCTTTGCCAAGGACCAAGGACCAAGATAAAAAAGTCTTGTTTCTTGGTTCTGGTAGCGTTTTCACTGAGCTTGTCGAAATGCAGTGATCTTGTTTCTGATACCTGGATGGCTCAGCCAGGAGGCAGTTCATTGTTGTGTGCGGCATCCTACTATTCCACAATTCACCACCAATCCGTACCTTTACCGCTTATCAAAATAAAACGTGGCGAACATACATTCCAAAACCCTTCAAGATCTAGAATTTCCATCCGTATTAAAGCAAATTTCTTCCCGTTGTAATACCGAATTGGGAAAAGTGGCCGCACTTATAATTGCTCCCTTTACCCACGAAGAGAGCATCACTTTGGAATTGGGGAAAACTGCCGAATACCTTTCATCACTAATCAGTGAGAATCGCATTCCAAATCATGGTTTTGATAGCATCAATACGGACCTAAAATTACTAAAAATCGAAAACACGACCTTAGAACTGCAAGGTTTTAAACGTATTGCCAGCATCTGTAGTACCGTAGTCCAACATCAAAAATTCTTTAAGAAATTTAAGGAGTATTATCCGCTTTTCCACGAATTTGCTATGGCCTTGGAACCGAATACGGAGATCCCGGACCGTATCGACAACGTAATTGATCGGTTTGGGGAGGTTAAGGACAATGCTTCGGATACTTTATTCAGCATCCGCCGCCAAATGAACCAGGTACGTGGCAAAATAGGTCAGAGTTTCGGTGCCGCGCTCCACAGCTACCAGGCATCCGATTATTTGGACGAAATTCGGGAGTCGGTAATCGAAAACCGGAGGGTGCTTGCCGTAAAGGCCATGTACCGTAAAAAAGTAAAAGGCTCCGTAATGGGAACCTCTAAAACTGGTAGTATCGTGTTTATTGAGCCCGAAGCTGCTTTAAAGTATAGTCGCGAACTCAACAATTTGGAATTTGAGGAAAAAGAAGAAGTACAACGAATTCTAAAACACTTAACGAATCAAATTAGACCATTTAGAGCTCTTTTGAAGGATTATCAGGAATATTTGACACAAGTGGACCTTATTGCCGCAAAAGCTAAATACGCTGAGGATATCAACGCCCTATTGCCGAAAATCAATACGAACAATAGACTCTATTTGAGGGATGCGTATCATCCACTCCTTTTTTTGAACAACAAACGCAAAGGGGAAAAGACCTTTCCACAAACGATAGAATTACATCCAGAAAACCGTATTATCGTAATTTCCGGGCCTAATGCGGGAGGTAAAAGCATTACCTTAAAGACGATAGGACTCCTGCAGGTCATGTTGCAGAGCGGGTTATTGATTCCGGTACACGAGCGCAGTGAAGTTTGCTTCTTTAAAAAAATACTAACCGATATCGGAGACAATCAAAGTATTGAAAATCATTTAAGTACGTATAGTTACCGATTGAAAAACATGAACCAATTTCTTAAGCGCTGTGATGAGCAAACCTTATTTTTGATTGATGAATTCGGAACGGGAAGTGATCCAGAATTGGGCGGTGCTTTGGCCGAGGCCTTTTTAGAAGTCTTCTATGAACGTGGTTCCTTTGGTGTTATCACGACCCATTATGCCAATCTAAAGGCACTTGCCAATGAACTGCCGCATGTTACCAATGCCAATATGCTGTTTGACGGTAGTACCCTGGAGCCTATCTTTCAATTAGTTTTAGGGCAGGCCGGTAGTTCCTTTACGTTTGAGGTGGCCCAGAAGAACGGCATTCCCTTCTCGCTCATCAACAAGGCAAAGAAAAAAATTGAGCGAGGGAAAGTCCGGTTTGATGCCACCATTGCCAAGTTGCAAAAAGAACGCAGCAAAATGGCTCAAACTGGCTCTAGATTGCAGGAAGAGGAATCCAAAGCACGTGAAGAAGCGGCCAAATTGGAGAAATTGAATGCGAAGGTCAAGTCCAAACTGGAAAATTACCAAGAGCTTTATGACCATGATCAGCGCATGATCCTGTTGGGTAATAAAGTCAATATTGCGGCGGACAAGTATTTTCAGGACAATAAAAAACGTCCGTTGGTATCCGAACTTTTACATATTGTAGAAACCGAAAACAGCAAGCGCAAGAAGAAAACAGCGAATCAGGCCAAGACAGAGCGAGCGAAAAAGGCTCAAGTGGCACAAGAAGTCCAGAAGGAAGTAAAGGTCATAAGGGAAAAAAAGAAGGGTGAAAATAAAAAAGCGGTTCTAAAGGAGAAAAATAAACCGAGACCTGTTTTCAACATTGGCGACCGAGTTCGTATGTATGATGGTAAAGCCGTTGGCAGCATAGATTCGCTTGAAAAAGGTAAGGCCATTGTCAACTATGGCATCTTCACCACCAATGTAAGTGTGGACCAGTTGGAATTGGTAGAGAAGAAAAAGTAGATTGGTTATCAATCGTTCACAAAATATCGTAAACGATTATCAATAATACCCAATTACAAAAGTTTTCAGCAAACTTAAATTTGGAAGAATTTTATAATTTCAAGACAAGCCTCTTATAGAATTAAACCCTCAATGTTGCTTAAAATAAAGATAAAGAAGTTCAATACTTCTTTTCCATAAACTATCTTTACCCAGTGGAAAAAAATAAAAAAATTATACTTTTTGATGGGGTTTGCAATTTGTGCAATGGTGCCGTACAGTTCATCATCAAGCGAGATGAAAACGATATTTTCCGTTTTGCCGCATTGCAAAGTGAGACCGGTAAAAAATTGATAACGGAACGAAATATCGATACAGAAGCCATTGATTCTATAATTCTCATAGAGCCCAACATAGCATTTTATACGAAATCCACCGCTGCCTTAAAAATTGCAGATGACTTCAAAGGGTTGTGGAGCCTAATGTCTATTTTATTATGGTTGCCGGAGTCATTTAGAAATATCGTATACGATTTTATTGCTAGAAACAGATATGCTTGGTACGGTAAAAAGGAGGAATGCATGATACCGACACCGGAGCTGAAGAAAAAATTTATATAAAAACGTAGGGAGTTAAAATTATCTGTGTTGCAGCAAATGGCACTAGTCAACTTTTCTGATATTGAGAACTCAAAGAACATTCAATACCATGAAAGACACTATAAAAAAAGTTGCGTACGCCGGATATACCGCAAAAGGGGTAGTTTATGCGCTAACTGGAATATTGGCCTTTATGGCAGCTTTTAATATGGGTGGACAAAAAGCTGGCAAATTAAAGGTAATTGAATTTTTAGGTGATCAGGTCTTTGGCCAATGGCTGGTTATTTTCTTGGGCCTTGGCCTTCTCTGCTATGCTGCTTGGCGATTCATAGAATCATTTATTGATCCCGAAAATATAGGTACGGATGGCAAGGCCATGGTTAAAAGAGTCAGTTTTTTCATCAGTGGTTTAGTTTATGCCGGTTTGGGAATTATCGCTATATTAAACGTTTTGGGTTATGGTTCCCTACTCAAAAGTAGCGGCGGCGGTAATTCAATGCTGAACGGTACCACGGGAAAGTATCTATTTATTATAGTAGGACTAGCATTAGCGGGTAAAGGAATCTATCAATTTATAAAAGCCTACAAGGGAGATTTTCTTAAAAAGTTTCAAATTCAATCTATTTCGGCCGTTGGTAAAAGAAAATATATCAAACGAATTGGGTATGCGGGACTTATAGCAAGGGGTATCGTAACATCGATTATTGCCTACTTTTTTCTTACCGCGGCACTCAACCTTGGTGGAAACACCTCCAACGAAATGAAAGGGACGGCAGAGGCTTTTTCCTTCATTCAAGAACAAGCCTATGGAAAGTGGCTTCTTGGATTAGTAGCCGCAGGACTAGTTTGTTACGGTATTTATATGTTCACAATGGCGGCTTATCGCAAGTTTGATGATTAATGCTAATAGTAATTAAGCATTCTCCTTTAATTTCCAAGCTTCATCAGGGTCCTTATCAGGATTATAATTGAATAGCCCCTCTCCTTTTGCGATAATGGAACAAACCGTAGCATCACCCGTTACATTTACCACGGTACGCATCATATCCAAAATACGGTCTACGGGGAAAATGATGGCTATCCAGGCAGGATTCAATCCTACAGACTCCAAAACAATGATCAACATCACCAATCCTGCGCTAGGTACCGCTGCCGACCCAATGGAGGCCAAGGTTGCGGTTAAGACAATGGTGAGTTGTTGCCCTAAGGTAAGGTCAATCATGTGCATTTGCGCCAAAAATACCACGGCAACCGCTTGATAGAGACAGGTGCCATCCATGTTTACCGTAGCCCCAATCGGCAATACAAAACTGGTTACCTTTTTATCGACCCCTAAATTATCCTCAACACACTCCATGGTTACCGGTAAGGTAGCTGCACTGCTTGAAGTCGAAAAAGCCAAGGTCTGTGCCGGACCCATGGCTTTGAAAAAACCGGAATAGGAAACGGCTTTTACGAATACTTTAAATAACAACGGATAAATCAAAAATATCATGCTCGCCAAGCCTAGTACCACCGTCAGTGAATACCAACTCAATCCTTTAAAAATCTCTACCACTTTCGATATATCATCTCCAGCCATTTTACTAACTACCCCCGCCAACAAAGCGAACACAAAAAATGGTGCAGCTTTCATAACCAAGTCTACCATTTTCAAAAACACCTCCATAATGCTATCGACTACTTCAATGACCGGTTTTGATTTCTCGTTGGGTATGAATAACAGACTTATCCCAAAGAAAAGTCCGAAGAAAATAACCTGAAGCATTAATCCATTATCCCCTAAAGCCTTAAAGAAATTTTGCGGAACAATATCGACCAAAGGCTGTAAAGGACCGGATTCCTGAGCCGAATCGGCAGATTCGAGTTTAGCCGAAACCGAAGCATCCTGTAATTCAGCCCTGGAGAGATCGGTGATTTTTTTGGCTCGTTCCATGAATTTTGGCTCATTGAGGTAATTTATACCATCCTTAATCTGGTATCCTTGGGAATTTGCCCAAAGCTCATATGAAATTCTGTTGTCAATTCTACTTTCTTGATCGATCAGTTTACCAGGACCGATAAGATTGACCAAAAATAGTCCAACAGCTACCGCTAAAATCGTGGTAATTAAATAGGCTAAAAGGGTTTTACCGCCCATACGGCCCAAACTGGCAGGGTCTCCAATACCTGCTACCCCGTTTATAATACTAAACAGCACCAATGGAACGGCAATCAACTTTAATAGATTAATGAAAATGGTACCGAATGGCGCAATCCAATCAATGGTAAAAGAACTCCAACCTATGGAACTTGATAAAAGTGCCCAAATAATTCCTAATACAAGTCCGATAATGATTTGCCAATGAAGTGCCAGTTTTCGCATTTGTGTTATTTAAGTTTCGAAGTTAGTATTTTGAAAAGAATAAAGGAAAAAGCTCCATTTATAATTTTATGGTTCTGTTTAACAGGGCAAAATCGGCCAGCACCAAAGCCGTCATCGCTTCAACAATAGGCACTGCCCTCGGTACTACACATGGATCATGTCTGCCTTTTCCTTGGGTCTGGACCATTTTTCCTTCTTTATCAATGGTTTCATAGCCTTGGATAACGGTTGCCACTGGTTTAAACGCTACATTGAAGTAGATATCCATGCCATTACTGATACCCCCTTGTATTCCCCCACTATAATTTGTTTTGGTGGAACCATCACTATTAAATTGGTCGTTGTGGGCACTTCCCTTCATTTTTACGCCTTCAAACCCGCTGCCATATTCAAATCCTTTTACCGCGTTAATGGAAAGCATGGCCTTACCCAGTTCCGCATGCAATTTATCAAAAACGGGCTCCCCTAGACCAACGGGTATATTTTTGGCCACACAGGTAATGATACCGCCAATGGTATCCCCTTCCTTTTTAACGGATTTGATATATTCCTCCATCTTCACAGCCATTTTTGGGTCGGGACAGCGCACTGCATTGGTTTCGGTAAGGCTCAAATCCAAGGTTTTATAATCCTTTTCAAGCGACATGTCCCCTACTTGGGATACAAAAGCCTGTATTTCTATACCTTTAAGAAATTGTTTGGCAATGGCACCTGCCACTACCCTACTGGCGGTCTCCCTTGCAGAACTTCTACCCCCACCACGGTAATCCCTAAAGCCGTACTTCTTGTCATACACATAATCCGCATGGGATGGTCGGTAAGAATCCTTAATATGCCCGTAATCCTTTGATTTCTGATTGGTATTGTGAATAGCGAATCCGATGGGCGTTCCAGTAGTTTTCCCTTCAAATATTCCAGAGAAGAATTCGACTTCATCCGGCTCTTTACGTTGGGTAACGATTGCAGACTGTCCAGGTTTCCTGCGGTCCAAATCCCTTTGAATGGCCTTCATGTCCAACTCAATTCCAGATGGACAACCATCAATTACCCCTCCGATCGCTATACCGTGCGATTCTCCAAAGGTGCTTACCCTAAATAGCGTTCCAAAGGTGTTTCCAGCCATAATGCTAAATTTCTAAATTAAAGGATATGCGTTGTTTTGCTTAAAAAACAATGCAAGTTTCAAAGATAAATGTTAAATGCATAAAGAGAAATTTTAAAAGTGCTTAATATTAGGATAACCTTCATCGTTTTCCATAATGATATTTTAACCTTATGATTATAGAATATTGACCCTTGTCCTGTGGCTTTACATACCAATAGGTTTAATTTTGTATCAAAATATCCATGTTTGAAAAAACGTCGACTTGAAATTGCGGTCCTTTCCGATATACATTTGGGTTCTTATGCGTGTCATGCCGAAGAGCTGCTAACTTATCTTTCCAGTATTGAACCAAGTAAATTGATTCTCAATGGTGATTTATTGGATGCGAAAGGGATGCAAAACCATTGTTTTCCGCCGGCGCATCTAAAAGTAATCAAGAAAATATTTTCTATGGCCTCAAGGGGATCGGAAGTTTATTTAATTACCGGAAACCATAATGAAATTTTCCGCAAACTTGACCCGCCATCCATGGGAGCCATCAAAGTATCTAACCAGCTGACCTTAAAACTTAACGGTAAACATACCTTATTTTTCCATGGCGATATCTTTGATTTTTCATTTCGATATTCCCATTGGCTATTAAATTTGGGTAGTGCGGGTTTTAAACTATTGCTCACAGTTTCTGAACTAAGGTCTAAGTTACTCCGAAAATTAGGAAAGGAGCGTACCCCTTTTTTAGGTTCAGATCAGAATGAGAATGAAAGAGACCAGCATCAAATTTCACTTTTCGAAAAGAATGTCGCCAAAATGGCCATTGAACATCATTACGACCATGTTGTTTGCGGACACAGCCATTCCCCAAAAAAAGAAGTGATGGAGACCAAGAAAGGCGAATGTCTATATCTAAATTCCGGGGATTGGGTTAAGCATATGACGGCGCTCGAATACTCCTTTAAACGTTGGAAAATATACCGATACGAAAACGACAAACTAGCAACCTTTTACATGGATGAAGAGCTAAAGGCCATGGACATGAACGAGCTAATCGCCAACCTTACCCAGACTAAGGCCAAGGAAAGCCAAAGTGATCGCAAAACAAAAATCAGTGAAAATTAATTCAACAAAGCATCCTTAAGAATACTTACAGGGTGCTGGGCAATTCTTTTTGTTCCATCAAAAATCTGATGCCTACAACTTGTTCCGTTCGCAGCTATGATTGTATCCGGTGCCGAATTGGATACGGCAGGAAAAAGCTTTAACCCACCAATTTTCATGCTTGTTTCATAATGCTCTTCCTCATACCCAAAGGACCCTGCCATACCACAACACCCGGAGGAGATGATAGTCACCTTGTAGTTCACGGGTAAATTCAAGATATCAAAGGTTACTTTTTGATTGCTTAGCGCTTTTTGATGGCAGTGGTTATGGATTTTTACATCTTTTGCCGTATCGGTAAAAAAAGATGAGTGTATGTTCCCTTCCGAAATTTCCTTGGCCAAAAATTCCTCAATTAGAAAAGAATGATCTGCTATTCGTTGTGAAACCGCTTTGTCTTCTGTCATTCGCAAGTATTCATCGCGAAAGGAAAGTATTGCCGATGGCTCCAAGCCAAGAATAGGCAACCCTTGCTCAGCGATTTGTGAGAGAGCCTTTGTGTTCTTTTGAGCCAACCTTTTGGCTTGTTTTAAAAATCCCTTGGAAAGAAAAGTACGGCCACTTTCAGCAAAGAACAATTCCACATCATAGCCCAATCTGACCAATAGAACTATGGCATCCTTTCCTACCTCGATATCCAAATATTTCGTAAACTCATCAATAAATAATACAACCTTTTTTTTAGTTATAGTTTGTTGAATTTTAATATCTTGTAAGTAGGTATCGAAATTAAAACTATAAACTTTTGGCAGGCTGCGTTCTTTGGCAACCCCACTGGCTTTTTTCAGTAATCCAGCCAAAAACTTGGAATCATAGATTGCATTGGTCAGACCGGATACCTTACTACCCAAACCATTCAATCTGGTATTATAGGCAAATAATTTTCCGCGCAAGGGGTAGCCATTGGCTTCTTGATATTGATATAAAAACTCCGCTTTTAAGGTGGATACATCCACATTACTTGGACATTCACTGGCACAGGCCTTACAACTGATACATAAATCGAAAACCTCTTTCAGCTCTTTACTGTCGAAGGCATTTTGCGCGGTACTTTGAGGGTTTGTCAAAAACTCCCGAAGGGCATTTGCCCTGCCTCGGGTCGTATCCTTTTCATTTTTGGTAACGTGGTAACTCGGGCACATAGCGCCGTCCATATGATGGGTCTTTCTACAGTCGCCACTACCATTGCACTTTTCCGCTGCCTTTAAGATGCCCTCGCTATCTGAAAAATCCATCAAGGTTTTAATCTTCGGTTCTTCACGGTCCACCTCATACCGAAACGATTTATCCATGGGATATGCATCCACAATTTTACCAGGATTAAAGATACCTTGTGGGTCAAAATATGACTTAATCCGTCGTAATAGTTCATAATTCTTCTCACCAATCATCAAAGGAATAAATTCGGCACGTACGATTCCATCCCCATGTTCACCACTAAAAGAGCCACGATATTTCTTTGTGAGTTTTGCGACATCGGTCGTAATGCTCCTAAACAAAGCAACATCAGACGCATTTTTAAGATTGAGAATAGGCCTTAAGTGTAGTTCACCAGCACCAGCATGGGCGTAATAGACCGCTTTTTGGCCATAACCCTTCATGATTTGGGAAAATTCCCCAATAAAATCCTTTAAATCTTGCAAAGCCACTGCTGTATCCTCAATACAGGCAACAGCTTTCATATCCCCAACAATATTTCCTAAAAGCCCCAGACCTGCTTTACGAAGCTCAATGGCCTTACCAATATTATCACCTAATAATATAGGGCTCGCATAGCTTTTGCCGGATGACTCAATGGTTTTTAGTAATGCGTCGATGGCGCTCTGCAGCTCAACTTCGGTATGGGCACTCACTTGCAACATCAACAGCGCTTCGGGATCACCTACCACAAAAAACCGATTGGCCAGCTGAGAACGGTTATTCTTGGTACAATCCAAAATTACCTTATCCATCATTTCACAAAGCTGTAAGGGATGCTCCATAACCGGTACTACATCCAACAAACAATCTTCCAAAGCGGCATAATGGGTCACCACCATAGCGGACAAAGCAGGCGGCAAATCATCCAATTGTATTTTTATTTCTGTAGTAAATGCCAAGGTCCCCTCGCTACCGCACAATAATTCTGCCATATTGAAATAAGATTGTAGTCCACCGAATACATGGAATTTCAATAGCTCATCAACAGCATAGCCGGTATTTCTTCGATGGATTTCAGGCTTCGGAAAATTAGCGATAATTTCATTAGCTATTTCCTTATCTTTTAATTCCTTAAATATATTTTTATAAAGTGATGCTTCAAAGGTATTACTTGCCCTTTTTTGTTCAAATTCATCTTCTGAAATCCTTCCAAATTCAGCTTCGCTACCATCCGCCAAAATCGTTTTAAGTGATATAACTTTATCCCTAGTTACGCCGTATTGAATGGAAGTGGTACCGGAAGAATTGTTGCCCACCATACCACCGATCATACATCTGTTGGAGGTGGAAGTATTAGGGCCAAAGAATAGTCCGAATGGTTTTAAATATTGGTTCAATTCATCCCTAATAACCCCAGGCTGCACCGTAACCTGTTTTTTGGCTTCGTCCAACCTTACAATATCCGTAAAATGTTTGGAAACATCTACGACCAAACCGTCACCAACACATTGGCCGGCCAATGAGGTGCCTGCGGTTCTTGGAATCAACCCTATTTTTTCCTCGTTGGCATAGCGAATGATGCGTTTAATATCCGAGACCGATTTTGGAAAAGCAACGCCTAGAGGAATTTTACGATAGACCGAAGCATCGGTGGCGTATATACTTTTGGTAAGTTTATCAAAACGTAGCTCCCCTTCTAAATCTTGTTGTAACTTTAACAGCGAATTATTGTTCAACCTAACACAATTTTGATTGCTAAATTAAGTTTTATTGTTTGAGCCACAGTACAAAAAAGCTCATTTTTAATCCTAAAAAATAGAAACATATGAAGATTTTAAAAGGTATTTCGATACTATTATTTATGGCAACCTGTTCGCTATCGGCACAAGAGATAGCCAATCATGCCTTAGGTTTGCGTTTAGGGGATAGTGACGGTTTTGGAGCGGAAATCAGCTATCAAAAAGCATTGGGAGTTGGCAACAGGGCCGAATTTGATTTGGGCTGGAGGGATAGTAGAAATTTTGACGCCTTTAAATTGGTCGGACTCTATCAATGGGTACGCCCTATAGAAAACAATTTTAATTGGTACTACGGCGTAGGCGGGGGCTTAGGAAGTGTCGACTTCCCTGATAGAAATGATGATGACGATAACGGAGGCCTATTTGTTTTCGCCGCGGGAAATATCGGAATCGAATACAATTTTGACATTCCCTTAATTCTTTCTTTGGACTTTAGACCAGAAGTGGGGGTTGTTGGTTATGATGGCTTTTCCGATAATTTTGATTTTGACATAGGTTTAGGGATTAGATATCAATTCTAGAACCGTAATTAAAAATACATTTGAGACCTCTAGCAGAACTGTTCGAGGTCTTTTTTTATTCCTATAATATAATAAGTACCTTTGCCGAATAAACTAAGAAATTTTTATGAAAAATAGTATAGTAATCCTTCTAGTGGGATTTTTGTTGTTCAGCTGTAATACAAAACCGGAAGGTTTTACCTTAAACGGAACCTTAAGGGGGGAAATTAAGGATAGTACTCAAGTATTCCTGAAAAAAATTGGGGAAAACAATCAACCGGTAGAGGTCGATACGGCGACTACCACCAACGGTGAGTTTACCTTTACAGGTATTTCGGACACCCCCGAACTTCACTATATATTTGTGGAGCAATTACCTGGCTACACTGCTGTAATCTTGGAGAATGGCGAAATTCTATTCAATGCCCAAAAAGATAGTATGGGTTTTGCCGAAATAAAGGGCACCTTTCAAAACGATACATTCTCAGACTATATGGTACAGTCCAGGGAATTGGCCACAAAGGCCCAATCCATACAAAAAGATATGCAAGCTGCCAGTGGTGAAGCTGCATTGGCATTGGGTGATGAGTGGAAAGAGTTTCAAGAGGAGTATAAGAATTTTGAACTTGCCTTCGTTAAAAACCATCCCGATGCGTTAATATCAGCTTTACTTTTGGAAAGGGCCATTGCGACCAAAACGGTGGAAATCGAAGAAATTGAAAGTCTTTATGAGGGTATGACACCCGCAATCAAGGATTCACAACCTGGTAAAAGGATACAGGAAGGTATTGAACGATTAAAGAAATCTGAAGAAGCCAGTAAAAACACAGATATTGGCGCCAAGGCACCCGATTTTTCAGGCCCGAATCCGGAAGGAAAGGAAATAGCCTTGACCGATGTTATGGGGAAACTAACCTTGATCGATTTTTGGGCAGGATGGTGTAGGCCCTGCAGGGCAGAAAATCCAAATATTGTTGCGGTATACAATAAGTATCATGATAAGGGCTTAAATGTGCTTGGGGTGTCATTGGATAGAACCGAAGAAGCCTGGAAAAAAGCCATTGAGGAAGATGGTTTAAACTGGAACCATATCTCCAATATTGCCTATTTTGATGATCAAATTGCGAAACTATATAATGTAGATGCGATTCCCGCAGCATTTCTTTTGGATGAAAACGGAGTTATCGTTGCAAAGAATTTGAGAGGGCCTGAACTTGAACAAAAAGTTGCAGAACTTTTAAAATAGGTTATCTTTCAAAAAATCAAAGGCCCCTAGGTAATCACCTTGGGGCCTTTGATTTTATATTTAGCCTTTTTTAAAACTTATTATAATAATCATTAAATGTTCCTGTCACTGTTGCCGTTTCAGCCCTTTCAACATCACCCCATATGGCAGCTACCGAAGATTCGCCTAGAAATTCTAGCTTAGCCCCATTCTCAAGGATTAAATCCCCATAAATGGTCATGTTGCCTTCAATTCGCAAGGTAGCGCCTGATTTAACTACGATACTTTGTTTGTTGGACTGACTTCCTACCGCATTTTTGCGCTGTCTTCCTACCGCAATGGTACCGTTCATTTCGAATAATGCATTATCGTTGATGGTGACATTATCCTTAATGGCCCATGACCCACATAGCAGCAAGGAACCGTTTACATCAATTGATTTGAAACGCTTCGACCCCTTAAAGGCTTGTTCCTCACCTGAAGGAACCGTATAATTGGCACTACCCTCAAATGAATTCAAATCTGAACATAACGCCTCTAAGGTCCGGCTAGGTCGGTTCAATTTGATAATCTGGAATCCCGATTTACCTGAAGCCGCGAAAATATAATCCCCTTTAGATGCCACATAGTTGATAGAGCCTGTAAGCTCTATAACGCCAACCCCTTCGGTATTATCGGTCAATTTCTCCGAAAGACTAAGTCCTGCTGCACCATTCGCCATTAAAAGTACCTCTTGGTTTACCGCAACGGCATTGGTGACAATATCCCCTGTTTCCGCGTTTTGTGGATTGGTTAAAATTGGAAGGTACTCCACAAAGTTACCGGTAATGGCATTATATACCCCGGCTCCTTTGGAACCTTCGGCGACTACAATGTTTTCATTGAAAAAGTCCAA
>JBBSKR010000031.1:0-24044 GCA_038256135.1 Flavobacteriales bacterium
AAATAGTTTCATAGAATTTATTTATGAGCCGAAAAAGCCAAATCTATTAAATTATCTTCAGAATTACCTTTTTAGAAACCGGATTTCAACGAGTATTTAGGTATTTAATACTTTCCGTAATTAACGTATTTTTAAGATCTGTAAGACCAAAGCGTTTTATATTTACTTAGTTTTAATTTTTATATGGAAATTGACTGTTTGCCCTTAGAAAAGACTGGTTATTTTAGCAAATTGATATGTGATTACGTCGCTAAAGTACCCAAATTGAAATCGTTGTACCATCGGTTTCCTGATGTAGAAGGCTTTAAAGGCCAAATAGAGCAGAAGGGGAATAGCTTTAGCAAGGAACATAGGGAGATTCTGTGCCAAACGTTACTGAATCAATACCAGCAGATAGATACTTCGAAAAGTACTCAAACCCATATAAATTTACTAAGGGAACAAAATACGTTTACCATTGTCACTGGCCATCAGTTAAACCTTTTTACCGGGCCGCTCTACTTTTTATTTAAAATTATTTCGACCATTAATCTGGCCAAGCAGCTAAAAAAAGAGTTTCCGGAGCAAAATTTTGTACCGATTTATTGGATGGCTACAGAAGACCATGATTTCGATGAAATCAATTATTTCAATTTTAAAGGATTAAAGTTTCAGTGGAATACAAAGGCATCTGGTGCAGTGGGTCATTTGGCTACGGACGGTTTGGAGGAGGTCTTTAATTCTTTTGCGAATTCCATCGGAAACAGTAGCAATGCGGAAGAATTAAAAACCTTGTTTCAAGAAGCTTATTTAAAGCACGGTACCCTGACCGAAGCTACCCGTTATCTGGCCAATGAACTGTTCAAGGACTATGGGCTGGTGATTATTGATGGGGATGACCGCGATTTAAAACGATTGCTTATTCCGTATATGCAAAAGGATATTTTTTATCAAACCGCTTTCGAAAAAGTAACTGAAACTATCGAAGCAATGGAAAAATTGTCATCCGATTATCCTGTTCAGGTGAATCCGCGTGAAATCAATTACTTTTATTTGAAGGAAGGTATCCGTGAACGGATTGTTGAAAGAAAGGGATCTTATTTTGTCAACGATACAGCTATTTCCTTTACTAAGGATGAATTAATTCAAGAGATGGAAAGCCATCCAGAGCGTTTTTCGCCCAATGTTATTGCTCGGCCTTTATATCAAGAGGTCATTTTACCTAATCTCTGTTATATCGGTGGAGGGGGAGAAATAGCCTATTGGTTGGAACTGAAAAATGCCTTTGAAGCTATGAATGTCCCGTTTCCCATTTTGCTAGTTCGAAATTCTGCCCTACTTATCACAGAGAAACAAGCGGACAAACTAAAGCGGATGCGTATTTCGAAAACGGATTTATTTTTGAAGCAAAGTAGTTTGATCAATAAGAAAATAAGGGAAATTTCAAACATCGATATCGATTTTACACCTCAAAAGAAATTACTTGCCGACCAATTTACTGGAATGTATGAGCTAGCCGAAAAAACGGATAAATCCTTTTTAGGGGCTGTAAAGGCGCAAGAAGTGAAGCAAAAGAAAGGCCTTGATAAATTGGAAAAACGATTGCTAAAGGCCCAAAAAAGAAAATTGAAAGATCATGTGGTACGCATGACCGAAATACAAAATGAACTTTTTCCCATGCAATCGCTGCAAGAACGTAAACTCAATTTCTCCGAGTTTTACCTGGAATATGGAACAGATTTACTGCCCATGTTGTTTGAAGCTTTACAGCCTTTGAAATTAGATTTTACAGTCATCACCAAGTAGAAGTTCAACTTAACTTTTAGGGGACTAGAAATGTTCCGTTCCAATCCTTATTTTCTTTGATGAATTCTATCCGTATATGATTGGGCCGTTTTAATTTTAAATATTCTATTTTCTTCGGATTGATATCAATCATCGTAAAATAGTTTTCATCGGCTAAGTATTCAACCTGATCCGGATCCTTGATTTCACTGCCAGGTCTATGTTCGGTAGTGTAATCTTTTCGGCTATTGGGTTGCACTCCGCTCCAATATTTTTGCAATCGTTCCGTATCATTGACAATATGCGCCTCGCCCTCTATTTTCAATTGCAATAACTTTTTCGGATGATATAAAAGAAGGCTTACCTGATTATTCTCTTTTATGTGAATGATTTTCTTAGATCGACCGTCGGCATAGATTGTTAGCTGTAAATCTTTGGAAACTTGTCGCAGTACCACCGTACGTAATCTTGCTACGGTTTCTTTGCCGACAGTAGCGAGCGTTATATATCTAAATGGATGTCCTTTCTTATTAACCCCATTATGTAATTCTTCACCTAATTCTTCAAAAAAAACATCTGTCATTCTACTAATTTTACTAAAGATAAAAATAATTGAGTTGAAAAGTAGGGTAAAAGATGAGCGGGTTGTTATATATAAAATGGCTAAGAAAAAGAATTTGATTTAGTTTGATACTTATGCTTTTGGTTTGAAGTTGGTTTTTGATTTAGAAGAAAAGCTCAGGGTAAATCCTGAGCTTTTTTATTTGTAAAAAATGATGTAAGGCCGATTCGTTTCTACCGACTTATAAGTTGAATACAAATTGTTATGAAAAAGATTTTCTCTTTTTATTGTATTCATTTTAATGGTTGGTTGAATAGAAAGCCCGGGTGGTTCCCGGGCTTTTGCTTTTGTGAATATTGGGGTAACAAAACATAAATTACCAATTTGTAGGAATTGATTTATAATACTAAAAACCAGTAATTTGTAATTTATTACTTAAAGTAAAAATATCACTTTACTTTGTACTCCAAGCGCATGGTTATCGACGCTGTTTTATTTTTTGAAGAGGTGTTATAGGCACCTCCCCAGCTATAATCCTCTCCAGAATTTTGACCTGTAATTTGAAAAACACCCATGTTGGCGGAGACCAAATCACCAAGATTGCTTCCAGCGTTTTCCGCAATTTTTTCAGCGCGTATCCTGGCATCCTCGGTTGCCTTTGAAATCATTTCAATCTTCAAATCTGCCAATTTTGTGTAGTAATATCGTGGTGGAAAAGAATTGAATTGTACCCCTTTATTTAGTAGTTCCGTAATTTCACGCGAGACACTTTCGATTAAAGCTACATTTTCAGATTCAATTTGTACGTTCTGCATTAATTGATAGCCACGAAAAATACTTCCCACAAAATTTCCGTTTTCGTATTGGTTATCCCGCATTTCTGTCGTTTGAACACTATTGAATATAATACTACCGGCTTCTATTCCTTTAGAGATTAAATATTGGCGTACTATTTCTTTGTCACTGTTGAGCTGGTCAAATGCCGATTTAAGCACCGTATTATTTGCAGAGAATTGACCTTCCCAAACGATGAGATCAGAAGTGAAATTTTCATTTCCCAAACCGGTGACCGAAATGATTTGAGGTGGGTTGGCTCTTTGTGCGTAAGCATTTCCTAAAAAATAGGCAGCAATTATAATAGCTGCTCCAAAAATAATGGCACTGATATGTTTCATAGAAGAATATTTAAATCCATATTAAATATAACCAAAAGATACTTTTCAAGAACGGTCAATTTGCTATTTTTGCCCATGCAAAATAAAGTCCTAATCCTAGATTTTGGTTCGCAGTACACCCAGTTAATTGGCAGGCGGGTGCGAGAACTAAACATTTTCTCTGAAATCAAACCTTATAATAAGATACCGGAAGACCTTGCTGAATATAAGGCGGTCATCCTATCCGGTTCACCATTTTCAGTAAGGGGAGATGACGCGGTGCATGCAGATCTTTCTGAAATACGTGGAAAATTGCCACTATTGGGTGTTTGCTATGGAGCACAGTATCTAGCGCACTTCAACGGCGGTAGCGTGGAGAAATCGAACACGCGTGAGTACGGTCGTGCCAATTTGAGTTATGTGGTGGAAGATCAACCGTTTCTTAAGAATATTAGCACGGGAAGTCAGGTATGGATGAGCCATGCCGACACCATTAAAGACCTTCCAGAAAATTCAACCTTACTCGCTAGTACGCATGATGTTGAAAATGCTGCTTTTAAGTTTGATGGGGAGCAGACCTATGCCATTCAATTTCATCCAGAGGTGTATCATTCTACGGATGGAAAACAAGTATTGGAAAACTTTTTGGTGAACATAGCTGGAATTGCACAAACCTGGACACCGGATGCTTTTGTGGAAACCACTGTTGCAGATTTAAAAGAAAAAATAGGTAATGAAAAAGTAATCTTAGGACTATCTGGTGGTGTAGATTCTTCTGTAGCCGCGGTATTATTGCACAAGGCCATTGGTAAAAACCTGCATTGTATTTTCGTAAATAATGGGCTCCTTCGTAAAAATGAGTTTACCGATGTGCTAAAACAATATGAAGGGATGGGACTCAATGTAAAGGGGGTGGATGCTTCGGCACGTTTTTTGGACGCCCTTACAGGGGAAAGTGATCCGGAAAAAAAACGAAAAGCAATTGGACGTGTATTTATAGAGGTTTTCGACGATGAATCACACTTGGTCGAAGGTGCGAAATGGTTGGCACAAGGTACCATCTATCCAGATGTGATCGAATCGGTTTCGGCTACTGGCGGACCATCGCAGACCATAAAAAGTCATCACAATGTTGGCGGACTACCAGATTTTATGAAATTGAAAGTAGTAGAGCCCTTAAAAATGTTGTTCAAGGATGAAGTGCGAAGGGTAGGGGCAAGTTTAGGGATAGATAAATTATTATTGGGTAGGCATCCATTCCCTGGACCAGGTTTGGCCATTCGTATTTTAGGTGCTATAACCCCTGAGAAAGTGGCTATTTTACAAGAAGTGGATGCTATTTTCATTGATGGATTAAAAAAATGGGGACTTTATGATAAGGTCTGGCAGGCCGGGGCCATGCTTTTGCCCGTAAATAGTGTAGGGGTCATGGGCGATGAACGTACGTATGAAAAATGTGTAGCTTTAAGGGCTGTAGAAAGTACAGATGGGATGACCGCCGATTGGGTGAATTTGCCTTATGAATTTTTACAAAAAACGTCGAATGACATCATTAATAAAGTCCCTGGAGTGAATCGTGTCGTATATGATATAAGTTCAAAACCGCCGGCAACAATAGAATGGGAATAATATGAAATATATACAAAATCAAATTTATATCATTTGCGCTTTTTGTCTTTTGCTCTCCTGCACAACGTTGGGGCAAAAATTTAATACGCATGAGGTCAAGGAAGGAGAAACCTTGGAAAGTATTGCCAAGGATTATGGGGTAACACCAGTGAATATCCTGCAGTATAATAAGGAAATTAGACCAGGTCAAAATTTGAGGCCAAACACAATTTTGGTGGTACCTGGTGCAAAAGTGGCACCGCAACCGACCACTACTGTTTCGGGTCTTAACAAAAGGATCATGCAGGACTCTGCTGCTGCTAGAAAGCCTGTTGGTTTTACAACGCATAGGGTGAAGAAAAGAGAAACTATATTTGGGATAACCCAAGAATATGGAATTACTGAGGACGAACTTAAAAAGTACAACAAAACTTTGTACGCTTCCTCACTTCAAAAAAGGATGGAGTTGCGAATTCCTAAATACAGGGCGCCAAAGGCCCCTGGGGAAGGGTTGAATCCTGATGAGTATGAAAAGTATATTGTAGCTCCCAAAGAAACCAGATGGAGTATTGCCCACAAATATGGAATAACCATTGATAGTATGTTAACGCTCAACCCGGGGCTATCGAAAACCGATAATTATCTATCTGAAGGGTATGAATTGCTAATGCCTAGAATGGCGGGAAGCAGCGTGGACAATCAAGAAACCCAATTATTTATCTCCTATACGGTTCCTGCCAAAATGAACTTTTATCGATTGGAGCAGGAGTTTGGTGTGAAGTCTGATGAAATTGTTCGGCTTAATCCTGAAATTATGGAACGTGGCGGATTAAAGGAAGGAATGGTCATACGAATTCCTGAAACGAAATTGGACCCGGGTGAGATAAATACGGATAACTATATATTTTATGAAGTTAAGCCGAAACAAAATGAATTTAGGTTGACCCGCAAATTCGGGATGACTTGGTCAGAACTGATTCAAATGAACCCAGATTTGAAAGATGGCCTAAAAGCAGGTATGGTCCTTAAATTACCCAAAGATAAGGTGGGTGATTTCGAAGTGCGAAATTCGTTGGTGTTGGACAAGGTCAACTTGTTGGATAGTATCAATGTTGACGTTACTCCTAAAATTCTTTTTTTATTACCCTTCCGTTTAGATAAGTTGGATTTATCAGATAGGGAGGTTACCCTGAAGACCATAGATTCCCGAAATAGTTTAAAATATAGCCTCGGTCTTTATTCAGGTGCTCTAGTGGCATTGGATTCACTGCAATCTTTAGGAGTATCAACAGTAGTGAAAACATTTGACAATCAACTGGATTTAAACCGAACAAAGCAAATATTGCAAGGCGAGAACCTTGGTGGTTACAATGCCATTTTTGGACCCTTGGATATTCCATCGCTTAAGGAAACAGCGGTACAGGCAGCTAAATATAACGTTCCCGTAGTGGCGCCGGTTCCTGCAAAAAGCGATATTAGCCTTACCAATGTCTTTTTCTCATACACGGAAGAACCGGTGTTACGTAAGCATTTGTTGGATTATGTGGAAGAGCAATATACAGAAGAGACGATATTGGTAATTGCCGATGAAAAAAGCCGGCTGGAACAAAAAGCAATTTTAGAACGTTTTTCAAATGCCAAAGTAGTTGTGGTTAAGGAAGAGGAAAAAAATATTGGCATCAATAGGGATAAATTGCAAACCCTTCTTAGCGATCAAGTCCCAAATTGGGTCTTTGTAGAATCAAAGAATTATAAGCTGATATCCAGCGTTGTATCGATATTGAACTCATTTAACAATACTGCTTTTGATCCATTGGAAGGAGAAGATAAGGTAAAGGTCAGAATGTTTACGACAGATATGAATCCTGCCTTTGAAAACGATGTAATTTCCAATACTCATTTATCCAATCTGAATTTTACCTATCCTTCCGTATATAGGCAGGTGGTGAATAATTCTTTTGTAAAACGATATAGAAAGCGTTTTGGAGAAGATCCTGATCGTTATGCCGTAAGAGGTTTTGATATTATGTATGATCTTTTATTGAAATTGGCCTATAAAAATGACTTGATCGATGTTTCCAGATTTATAGGAGAAACGGAATATAACGGGAATAAGTTCGACTATGAACGAAAAGAGGTATCCGGATACTATAACCAGGCTTCCTACATTATGATGATGGATGATTTGAGAATTAAAGAAATAGAACAAAAATGACTTCAAAAGTTACGTATAACGGGGAATTAAGAACGAATTGTGTACATCTAAAATCCAATAACTCATTTGTAACCGATGCGCCTGTGGATAATAATGGATTGGGTCAGGCATTTTCGCCGACCGATACCGTTGCTACGGGTTTGGCAAGCTGTATGCTAACCATGATGGGGATTAAAGCGAATGGGCTCGAGATAGAGTTGAAGGGGTCAACGGCGTCAGTCACCAAACACATGGCCGCGTCGCCCAGAAGGATTTCCAAAATTGAGGTAGAAGTACATTTGCCAAAAAGCATATCCGAAAAGAACAGAAAGATTTTGGAGCATACGGCAGATACCTGTCCGGTACACCATAGTCTACATCCAGATATCGAGAGAATCATTTCTTACCATTGGGACATATAGGAAGTTGGTACAGTAGTTTACTTGTTTTGACCTTGTTCTTCCATATGGCTACTGTTCAAAGTCAAGAAGCAGTACGTTGGACATCTGATTTTCGATTGAACTGGGAGGATTTTAAAGGCACGGTCCCAGAAAGTTCGGCTGCAGCCGCCACTACGTCTAGCGGAATCAGCTATGATTTTTCTACTTATTATGAGGGCAATCAACTTAAAATAGATGTTAGGGTATTTACCTATTTCTATCCTTCACGGTCGTGGTACAAGCCAAAAATCAGTAATGAGGTGACGTTGGCACATGAGCAGTTGCATTTCGACATTACAGAGCTCTATGCGCGAAAAATGCGGAAGCAGCTGGCCAATACCCAATTTAGCGAGAACGTGAAGGAAGAAGTCCGTAAAATATATAGCGCCAACCTTCGCCAATTGAACGATTTTCAAAATAAATATGATGCCGAAACCAATTACTCCAGAAACTTACCTGTTCAAAACCGATGGTTCACTGAAATTGAAAAAGCTTTACAAGAATAACCGATTTTGAGGGATTTATAAACCAAAGGAGATTGTGGAAAAATTTAACTTCAAACTATCCAACTATCCAACTATCTAAACATCACAAATGGTGATTCCTTGTTTTAGGGCGGCCAATTTATCTTCCCAGCTTGGCACGAATTCCTGGGCAACATGTCCGGTATAACCCGTTTCTAAGATAGCTTTCATTACCGCTGGATAAAAAATCTCTTGGGTTTCATCAATCTCGTGACGCCCGGGATTACCTCCGGTGTGATAGTGACCATAGTATTGGTGGTAATCTTGAATATTTCTGATGATATCCCCTTCCATAATCTGCATATGATAGATATCGTAAAGTAATTTGAAGCTCTCGGAACCAATGGTTTCACAAAGGGAAACTCCCCATTCAGATGTGTCGCACATATAGTCCTTATGGTTTACCTTGCTATTCAATAGTTCCATTTGTATGACCACCCCATGTTCCTCTGCCAATGGCATAATTTCTTTTAGGCCTCTGGCACAATTTCGTAATCCTACCAAATCGTCCATACCGTTCCTGTTGCCACTAAAACAGATTAAATTGGTATAACCTGCATCAGCGACCAACGGAATTACTCTTTTGTAATCGGCGATCAATTCTTCATGTAAACCAGGGTCATTCCATCCTTTTTCGATACCTAAACCGGCACCCCAACACATTGAAGCATGAATATTGTATTTTTTTAACAATGGAAATTCTTCAGGACCTACCAAATCAATAGATCGTATATCCATTTCTACCAAATGCTTAAGAAATTCTTCGAAAGGAATGGTTCCATAACACCAATAGCAAACACTATGGTTAATATTGTATTTCAACTTTTCGTTTTTGATGGTTTCTTTGCTTTTTGCGGATACAGCTGCTGTGGTCAAGAATCCGACAGAAGCGGCTGATGTGGTTCCAATAAAGTTTCTTCTTTTCATTTGATGTTAGTTGTTGATTTATTAAAGATAAATTTTTTAGTTTTAAAAATGGAAATAAAACCGGATAAGCGGAAATTAATAGAACTGGCACATTACCGAATGCCTTTTGGTAAATATAAGGGAAAGTATTTGGTAGACTTACCGGAATCCTATTTGATATGGTTTCACCAAAAAGGATTTCCAGATGGAAAATTGGGAGATTTATTGCGGTCTATGTTGGAAATCAAAACAAATAGCCTTGAATCCATAATTCGTAAAATACAAAAAGATTTTCCAAAGGAAAGCCTTTAAGTTCTAACCTCAATTTGTAACTTTGTGTCCCGTAACATAGAATACTACAAATGGCACAAACCAAATACATCTTCGTTACGGGAGGCGTTACTTCATCATTAGGAAAAGGTATCATTGCAGCTTCATTAGCGAAATTGCTGCAGTCTCGCGGATATAAAACCACCATTCAAAAACTGGATCCCTATATCAATGTAGATCCCGGTACCTTGAACCCTTATGAGCACGGGGAATGTTATGTGACCGATGATGGTGCCGAAACAGATTTGGATTTGGGTCATTACGAACGATTTTTAAATGTACGTACCTCTAAGGCAAATAATGTTACTACCGGAAGAATTTACCTTAGCGTCATAGAAAAAGAACGTCGTGGCGAGTTTTTGGGAAAAACGGTGCAAGTGGTGCCTCATATTACCAATGAAATTAAGGAACGGGTTCAGTTGTTGGGAAATAGCGGTGAATACGATATAATTATAACTGAAATAGGGGGGACCGTTGGTGATATCGAATCCCTTCCATACATCGAGGCGGTTCGACAATTGCTTTGGGAACTTGGTGATAACAACGCCATTGTTATACACTTGACCTTGGTGCCATACCTCTCTGCAGCGGGTGAATTGAAGACGAAACCTACACAACATTCCGTTAAAACATTGATGGAAAGTGGAATAAAGGCCGATATCCTGGTATGCCGAACAGAACATGAGCTTTCTGATGAGATCAAAGATAAATTGGCGCTTTTCTGCAATGTAAAGCGTGAAGCGGTTATTCAAAGTATCGACGCGTCCACTATTTATGACGTACCCATTTTGATGCAAGAAGAGGGGTTGGATACGGTTACCTTACAAAAATTGGCATTGCCCAATACGGTTGAACCGGATCTTGTTCGTTGGAACGAATTTTTAGACCGTCATAAAAATCCGAAAAACCATGTTACTATTGGTCTGGTAGGTAAATACGTAGAATTGCAGGATTCCTATAAATCCATTTTAGAATCATTTATTCATGCAGGTGCTTCGAACGAGGTTAAGGTCAATGTAAAATCCATTCATTCAGAATATATTACGGCGGCTAATTACAAGAGCAAGTTAAAGGATTTGGACGGTATTTTGGTAGCACCAGGGTTTGGAGAACGTGGTATAGAAGGTAAGGTGAAAGCTGTGCAGTATGCACGTGAAATGAACATTCCATTTTTAGGGATCTGTTTGGGAATGCAAATGGCTGTCATAGAATATGCACGAAATGTTTTAGGTCTTGCCGATGCAAACTCTACCGAGATGGATGAAAAGACTGAAACTCCTGTAATCAGTATTATGGAGGAGCAAAAGAGTGTTACCGATAAAGGGGGTACCATGCGATTGGGTGCATGGGATTGCGAATTAACTGAGGGTAGTTTGGTCCAGAAAATGTATGAAGGATCTACCCAGATATCCGAACGTCATCGCCACCGATATGAATTTAACAATGTCTACAAGAAACAATTCGAACGTGCCGGATTGCTTGCTACCGGATTGAATAAAGAAACCAATTTGGTCGAAATTGTTGAACTGAAAGACCACCCTTGGTTTATTGGCGTACAGTACCACCCAGAATATAAAAGTACGGTTGCAAGTCCGCACCCATTGTTCGTAGGATTTGTAAAGGCAGCCTTGGAGCACAAAAAAGCACAATCTAATGCCACTATGGCATAAACTCCTTAATTGGGCATATATTTGCTGTCTTGAAATTCAAATAGTGCCGAATTAACATAGAAATACCACATGGAAGAAAAGAAATTTGATGTTAACTCCATCATTGGCTTTGTGCTAATTTTTGGAATTCTCATCTTCATGTTTTACCAGAATCAGCCCACTCCAGAGGAGTTGGAGGCACAAAAGGCGAAACAGGAACAAATTGATGCCGTTGAGATTCCAGAGGATGCTGATACAGAAACCTCCGTCACCCAGACCCCTCAATTGGATTTGCAAGATTCTAGCGCAGTCGCCAATTATCAAGGTAAGTTGGGGGCATTTGGTTTTACAAAGCCTTCCAATGAAATAACCACCTTGGAGAATGATGTACTATTATTGAAAATCAGTAATAAAGGCGGGCAGATAGTAGAAGCGAAGATGAAAAGTTTCGTCACCTATGATTCGGTTCCAGTGTATTTGGTTAAGGATGGGAACGCATCGTTCGGGTTGGATTTTTCAACGGATGATAATCGGGTCTTAAATACGCAAGACCTCTATTTTGAACCTACGTTGACAAATTCCGATGGCAATCAAGTACTTTCCCTAAAGGCAAAAACAGCTAACAATCGATATTTGGAGTACCGTTATGAAATGAAACCAAATGATTATTTGGTTGATTTTACCATTAAATCCCAAGGGTTAAATGGGGTTATAAATGACAGTAAACCCGTTAAATTGGATTGGGAATTAAAGGCTATCCGTCATTCAAAAAGTATTGAATATGAAAACCGATATACGCGTTTGACGTATAATTATGAAGATGATAAAATAAGTAAGCTTTCAGAAGGAAGCGATGATGAGGAAACGGAAGAGGATATCAAATGGATTTCTTACAGGCAACATTTTTTCAGTAGTATTTTAGCTGCAGATGAGCCTTTTAAAAGCGGTATTTTGTCCTCAAAAAATTTAGTGGAGGAGGAGAGTAGAACATTCGGCTTTACCAAGGAATATGCTTCGGTTTTACCATTGAAAGTTGAGGGGGGTGAAATATCCAAGGATTTACACTGGTATTTTGGACCTACAGATGTAGATGTGTTGGAACAATATGAAGAATTAGGATTGGTAGATTCCATCCCTTTTGGTTGGGGAATTTTTGGTTGGATCAACCGATATGTATTTACGCCATTCTACTCCTTAATAAGTACCTATTTCCCATACGGTATCGCTATTGTTATAATGACCATCTTGGTGCGTTTGGCACTATCTCCCGTTACGTATAAGTCTTATTTATCCCAAGCCAAAATGAAGGTATTGAAACCTGAAATTACAGAGCTGGGGGATAAATATAAGGACAACGCCATGAAAAAGCAGCAAGAGACGATGAAGCTATATGGTAAGGCAGGAGTAAGCCCCATGAGCGGTTGTGTACCGGCGGTAATACAAATGCCTATATTTTATGCGCTGTTCATGTTCTTCCCAACATCCTTTGCCCTTAGACAAAAATCGTTCCTATGGGCAGATGATCTTTCCTCATTTGATACCATTTATCAATTTCCGGAAGGATTTTCTATTCCATTTTATGGTGATCACGTGAGTCTGTTCCCTATTTTGGCCTCTATCGCTATATTTTTCTATATGATGATGACTACAGGTCAGAATATGCCAACACAGCCGGGAATGCCCAATATGAAGTTCATCATGTATTTGATGCCCTTTATGATGTTGTTTTTCTTTAACAACTATGCAAGTGGATTGAGTTTGTATTACTTTGTTTCGAACCTAATTACCATTGGCATTATGCTAGTCATCAAGAACTTTATTTTGGACAATGATAAGATCCATGCCCAAATACAGGAAAACAAAAAGAAACCTAAGAAAGAGAACAAGTTTCAGCGTAAGATGCGGGAAATGATGGAACAGGCCGAAGCAAATAAGAAAAAATAATTTTATAAGAAATAGGTCAAAAATGAAAAGCCCTTCCAAATTTGGAAGGGCTTTTGCCATTGATTAGGGTTTGGTTAAGTAAGATTTGGGTTTATAAAGATGGTATTAATTGTAGGTTTTGAAAAAAGTTAGTTGTAAAGGCAGATAAATTGTATGCTAAAAGATGCTATGCTGATGTGTGCACTAAATAAGTACTAATTTTTAAAAAGTTTACCTTGTTACCAACAGGAGTTCAAGGAACATTGTAATATATTGATGTAGTTTAACCTAATATTTTAGAGAAATAATGTCCCTGCAAAATTGCGTCTTCTAACCTCAATTGTGATGTTTACTACTTATTACTACGAGGAATCAAGATTTAATTTGACACAAAAAGGACTCCTTATTATGGTGTGGATGAGTACATGATTGACGATTCTATAATCGTTTACGCACAATCCGTTCCCACCATAAAATCAAACTAATTCCAAATAGTGTTAAGGATGGATAAGTGCCTTATTTGTCAGGTTAACGTTCGTAGGTTATTAGTATTTTTACGATAAACATAAAAATAGAGGTTTAAGTTTTCTTGCTTATTACGTACTTTACAATAAAGCCATCCTGAAATGAAATTTTGTAATTTTGTTCCGACCAAATGAAATAGATGAAAAAAGTAGTTGTCGGACTTTCTGGCGGAGTCGATTCTAGTGTTGCCGCTTACTTATTAAAGAAGGAGGGTTATGATGTTATTGGTCTTTTTATGAAAAATTGGCACGACGACTCCGTAACGATATCGGAAGAGTGCCCATGGTTGGAAGATAGTAACGATGCCCTTATTGTAGCGGAAAAATTAGGTATCCCTTTTCAAACGGTAGATTTGAGTGTTGAATATAAGGAGCGTATTGTAGATTATATGTTCCGGGAATATAAAATGGGACGTACTCCAAATCCTGATGTACTTTGTAACCGTGAAATAAAATTTGACGTTTTCCTCAAAATTGCAATGCAGTTAGGTGCAGACTTTGTTGCAACGGGACATTATTGTAGGAAAGGAACCCTAACCCATGCCGACGGTACTGAAACCTATCAACTATTGGCAGGAAGGGATAATAATAAGGATCAATCTTATTTTCTATGTCAGTTATCGCAAGGGCAATTATCAAAAACCTTATTTCCGATAGGGGAGTTGACCAAACCAGAGGTACGCAAAATTGCGGCCGAAATGGATTTGATAACCGCCGATAAAAAAGATTCCCAAGGCTTGTGTTTTATTGGAAAAGTACGCCTACCGGAATTTTTGCAACAACAACTACAACCTAAAAAGGGTAAAATTGTGGAGGTGCCTGCAACGGTTGACAAATACAATAGGCAAATTCCGAAATTTGCAAACAAGTCCTCAGAGCTCGAATTTTTTGCTGAAAAGCCTGCATATAATCTTACCGATGGTAAAATAGTTGGGGAACACCAAGGCGCACATTATTTTACAAAAGGCCAGCGTAAAGGTTTACATGTGGGTGGTACTAAGGAGCCGCTATTTGTAATCGATACTGACGTCGATGAAAATATCATTTACACTGGTCAAGGTAAAACACACCCTGGTTTGTATAGGCGTACCTTGTTCGTAAATGAAGAAGAAATACATTGGGTCCGTACCGATTTGTCCTTGGGCATTGATGAAAATCTAGAGGTAAAGGCCAGAATCAGATACCGTCAAGAATTACAGGTTGCGACACTATATAAAGTTGCGGGAGGTATGTATGTTGATTTCAACAAACCACAATCTGCCATTACCGAAGGTCAGTTCGTTGCTTGGTATTTAGGGGACGAACTTATTGGTTCTGGAGTTATTTCCTAGTTTTGGGAAATTATTTTTGCAGTAATATTTTTTACACTATTTCCTGCGTAGGTTATCTAATTAAAGCGAATGCAAAATAAAATCACGGCACTTTTTCAAATCGAATACCCTATTGTTCAAGGTGGGATGGTTTGGACCAGTGGTTGGCGATTGGCCAGCGCAGTTTCCAACAATGGTGGTTTAGGGGTTATAGGAGCTGGCAGTATGTATCCAGCTGTTTTAAGGGAACATATTCAAAAGTGTAAATTGGCCACTAGCAATTCTTTTGCCGTCAACGTGCCAATGCTGTATCCAGAAATTGATAAGCTAATGGAAATTATTGTGGAGGAAGGAGTTGAAATTGTGATTACCTCCGCCGGAAATCCCAAAACATGGACTTCCTATTTGAAGGAAAAGGGGATTACCGTTGTGCATGTGGTCAGTAGCCTAAAATTTGCATTAAAGGCACAGGAGGCTGGAGTTGATGCCATTATTGCCGAGGGATTTGAAGCTGGCGGACACAACGGTCGGGATGAAACAACCACTTTGGTTTTAATTCCTGCAGTAAGGGAGAAAATAGCTATTCCCTTGATTGCGGCCGGGGGAATTTCTACGGGAAGGGCCATGTTGGCAGCTATGGTTTTGGGAGCTGATGGCGTACAAGTCGGCAGTAGGTTTGTGGCCAGTACGGAAGCTTCCAACCATATCAATTTCAAGCAAAAAGTTGTGACTGCACAGGAGGGCGATACCCTCTTGACATTAAAGGAACTGGCCCCAGTTAGGTTATTAAAAAATAAATTCTTTCAAGAGATTCAAGATGCTTACGCAAAAGGCGCTTCGACTGTGGAATTGAAAACGCTATTGGGACGTGGCCGAGCCAAAAAAGGCATGTTTTTGGGTGATATGGAAGATGGCGAGCTGGAAATAGGTCAGGTATCAGCTTTGATACACGACATAAAACCAGCAGGCCAAATTATAAAAGAAATGATGACGGAGTTTAACGCTGCGAAAAAGGTTATAGTAAAGCTATAGCTTAAACACCTTCACCCATTATCGTTTCTTTTTCTTGTTTCAAACTACTTAGATACTCCATAAGGTCCCGTAGCTCCCTTTTAGATATCATTCGTCCCATGGCGGGCATTGCTGACATGGAATTTTCACGTTTGGCAATTCTTCCCAAGGGGACTTCCAACGGTTCTGCCTCAGCTGTTCGCAGCAATAAATCATTTTTACGTTCCTCAATCAATACCCCTTGTACTTTCTGTCCATCGGTCAGGGTTATGGTTACTGAGCCATAGCCTGGAGCAAGTCTCGCGCTTGGTTCTATCAGTGATTCCAGAATTTGTTCCCTAGTTAGAATATTGGCGATATTATCCAAAGCGGGACCAACCTCGCCACCTGAGCCGTTGACCGCATGGCAACGAACACACTGCGCAGTAGGGTTGTTATTGAATACACCTCTTCCGTCCCACCAGCTACCCCCGTAAAGTGTTTCTTGGTAGGAGTCTGCCGTATACCCCGCTTTTTTAAGATCATCTAGCTGGGCAATCAATTTTGGATTTTCAGTTGCATTAACGGATTCCATAAGATCCAACATTATTCCCTGTCCTAGTTGGTCCTTACTAGCCTTATCTATAAGACTGGCCAAAATGGTATTGCTGTTTTCAGCAGGAAGCTCACCTAATACATCCAACATACGTTGTTGTTCAGAAACAGAACCTTTTTTAAATATGGGTCCAACGATAGCGGGCAGTTTTTCCTTAGGCAGCTTCAACTGACCTAAAAGACCAACGGCGGCAGTTCTAACTTGTTCATTGGAATCTTGCATACCTGCCACCATTGCAGTTTCCATTTTATCAAAATTCAATTTCCCTAAGGTGTTCAACACTGAAGCTCTTACTTCGGGAGATTGGCTAGTTTTGAATATGTTATATAATTCATCATTATAGCTATTTATACCAATAGCGCTGATCGTTTTAGAAATACCAATAAGAATTTCAGGATTGCGGTCTTCCAAAAAGATTGGAATATCCTTTTCGATTTTATCCTGTAGTTGGTTTCCTTCCCGTATGACTTCTCCTCTAAACCTTCCATCGACACGATCTAATACGGAAGGATTGTTCCACGTTCCCAAAGCGGCCAAGGCTTCGCCACGTAAAGTATTTGGTACGCTTTCCCTTTTTGCAAAATCAATAAGCAAATCCAATTCCTTTTCTCCGCCGACGCGTAAGGCGGCATTGACGGCCCTTCTCAATAATGGTTCTGAGGTATAACCCTCTTGGTTTAGGGTAGCTGCCAAGGCAGGTAAGGCACTTTCAATTGACCAATCATCGTTGATGGCCCTAGCCGTTTCCGTGACGATGTATTCATCTTCATCTGAAAGAAAAACTGAAATACGTGGGTCCTGTAATTTTCTGAGTACCAAAACTGCAGCAAGTCTAAGGCTTTTATCATCATTACCTGCGAGGGCTATCATAGGTTCAGACTTCCCAATTCTGGATAATGCCAATACAGCGGCATGTCTTAAGTATAAATCTTTATCATCATTGGCTACGATCATGGCCAATAATGGGTCAATTGCCTTTTCGTATTCTAATCTACCCAATGCTTGTGCCGCGTAAAATTTAACCCGATCATTTTCATGGGTAGTAAGTGGTATCAACTGATCGGCAGCAGCGTCATATTTTAGATCACCTAAAACTTTTGCACTTTGTGCGATAATCTCGGGATCACTGTCATTTAACAATGCAAGTAAAGGTTCGGCTTTATCGCTATCATTGGCCGCAATCTGCCCTATTCCCCAAATGGCATGAATGCGAGCAAGTTGATTTTCTTCATTCGCAATTACTTTTTCTAATACCCTATAGCCCCAAAAGGTTCTTTTGGCCAATTCAAATTGTGCTTTTTGGCGAATTCGCATATCGGCGTACCCCAATAGCTTTACCAAATTGTCGGTATCATCATCTTCATAGTTGTGGGTCATCAATTTTTGTGTTTCCAACCGTACTTCCTCCAAATCATTGGCACTTTCCGTAACATCCAACTTCCAAACCCGTCCATAATCCTTACTTCCCCATCCATTGATCCAATCGGCAAGGTATAATGCTCCGTCCGGACCAAAATCGATTCCTGTAGGCAATACCCCGGTTAGGATGGATTCGTCGGTTTTTAACTCAAAAGAAGCTCCTTTAGGTTTCAAATCAAAAGCCCAAATATGGGAACGACTAGGATCGCCTACAAATTCCACTAAAAAGAATTTATCGATCCATTTCTTACCTAAGCCAGTACCAGGATTAAAGCGCATCCCCGTTGGGCCATTGTGAAAATTCTGGATGGGAGGTATGATATAGGCAGCCTGATCTTCCCAACGTGGGATGTAAAGTTTTTCATCCATCCAAACATTATAACCATTGTTTTTGGGATCTGTGTATTTCCCATACTGCCAATTGGCACGCCACCCGGCATCGGAACCTTCCACAATATGGACTAGACGTTCACTTTCGCCCTTATGGTCACCATCATTATCGGAGGAAATGATATTTCCGTAGGCATCAAATACGAATTCATGTGTGTTACGAAGTCCATGGGCAAAAACCTCAAAATCGCTCCCATCTGGATTGCTCCTTACAATAACCCCTTGATTTGGATACTTATGTTTTTCACCATTAACTGTGGTAATATTGGCTCCTATATCACCAATTCCCCAATAAATTTTGCCGTCGGGGCCTTCTATGGCACCAGACATGCCGTGTCCTCCAAAACCGATATGGACACCAAATCCTGTAGCGATACTCGTTTTATCATCCAAAATTTTATCCCCATTGGAATCCTTTAGACGATACATATCTGGCCCGATGCCTAGAAAGATATCATCATCTCTAACTAGTAATGCCCCTGCCTGGTCATTTACTTCATCATTGAAATCGTTGAGAATCTGCGTAGAGACATCTGCCATTCCATCACCATCCAAATCCTCCAACATCCAGATTTCATCTTTTTCTACCGTTAGGTCATGCCAGTCGTGAATGCTATCATTATTTAGGTCTGGGAACCATTCGTTTTGGGTACTTAATTCTGGCGCAAATGTTTTATGTAAAAAAGCCCTTCTTTCCTCCACCGTTTCCAGGGCAATGGATGGGGTCATCCAATCACGATGGCCACGAATATCAAATTCAGAGTTTTTGTTCCTATTGGATCGGGTAATGTAAATTTTACCTTCATCATCGATATCCATTGCAATGGGGTCAGGCGCCAAAGAGTCTGAGGCCCATAGGCTTAATTGCAAGCCATCTGCAACCTGTGCCGAAACACTCTCTCTCGCAAGCTTAGCGGTTTCTAAAATAGTGGTGCTATCTTCATGAATTACCAATGGGGTTTCCATCGGTTTTTTAGTTTCGCAAGAAAGGGCACTAACTAACAGCGTTAAAATAATAAGAAGGAACTTTTGATTTTGAAATGATCTCATTTTAAATTTTGAATGGTTTATGGTTTAAGGTTTAAAAGTAACGAATATTGTACGTAATCAATCATGAAATTTTCTAGCATTTTTTCTATATAAACTAAATAATTACAGAACTTGTATTTTTTAGTTTAGATAATATTTAGGTCAATGATTGCATAGCGTATTTTTAAAACTTACTCTATATTTGGCAAAACATCAAAATAGTAATTTTATGAAATGTATAAATACAGCTTTGGTTTTTCTCTTGATAATTAGTCTGAATACATCGGTAATTTCAGCTCAAGAAGGGCATCCCTTAGAAGGAAAATGGAATTTAACTATAAATCAAGAGGATAAAGAGGTGCCTTCATGGTTAGAGATCAAGCATTCTGGAACAAACACTTTGATAGGTAGATTTACTTATGCATTCGGTAGTGCAAGGCCCATCGCCGAGGTAAAAAAATATGGTGAGATCTTTCACTTTGAAATTCCACCGCAATGGGAACCGGGAGCGGCCAATATGGAATTTGAAGGAAAATTAGTAGGTGACGGCCTTGAGGGGACCATGATTTATACGGATGGTAAAACCTATAATTGGACAGCAATAAAATCACCGGAACTGCCCTACTACGAAAACCTGAAAATGGGTAAGACGATTTCCCTTTTCAACGGTAAGAATTTGGAGGGATGGACAATAAAACCAGAAAACCAGTGGGAAGTAGTTGATGGGATATTGACCAGCCCTAAATCTGGAGTCAATTTAATATCCGATGAAAAATTCAAGGATTTCAAACTTCATGCTGAGTTCCGTTATCCGGAAGGAAGTAACAGTGGGCTGTTTTTGAGAGGACGTTATGAAGTACAGATTGCCGATAATAAAGGATTGGAAGCTTCTTCCATTTATTTTGGAGGCATTTATGGGCTTCTTTCCCCTAATGAAAATGTAGCGATGAAGGCAGGGGAATGGCAAACCTATGATATTACCTTAATTGGTAGACGTGTTACAATCGTTGCAAATGGAAAAACAATTATATCAAACCAAAATATAGATGGCATGACCGGTGGTGCTTTGGATAATAAAGAGGCAGAACCAGGGCCTATCATGATTCAAGGAGATCACGGTCTCGTTGAATTCAGGAAAATCGATATCACTCCAATAACTAAAAAATAACCGAAATTGAAATTGAAATAGTAAAAAGGGACTTTCTAAAAACTCCTAATTTTTCATTTTGTCACATCGAGCTGAGTCGAGATGTCTTCAATCTCAATAGTTTGTAGTTCTCCCCCGAAATTTCGGGACGCTCGAATTGACAACAGTATATAATTTTTAGGCAGTCTCTTTCAGTTATTAAACTTACCAAGCCATCTTGTTTATTAAGCCCAGCGCTTTTTCTTCTTCATCCTTATGTACAAAAATTTCTATCAAGTCGGGCATTGGAGAACCAAAACCTGCCAGGCGGGCAGATTCTTTTTCGTCTTTTAAAATCGGTTCAATATCGTTATTTTTTAAAGTAAGTTCAATTCGACGTGCCTTAATATTATTACCTCCGAATACTTTCCTATATTTTGAATCCATATATTTTATTTTAGATTAGCGTTGATGTCCTGTAAGAATGTATTGAAATTCTTAAAAGTTGCAGCAAGTAGTTCAATCTGTTCCTGTGCCTCTTTCCAATTCTTTTGCTCTATGGCCTCTCGAACTCCGGGGAGCGTTTTTACGCCATATCCAGTATAAAAGCCAGGGGCATAGATCTGATGTTTGAACCACGGTCTCCTGGGCAATCCTTGTTCCGAAGTTAGCATATGTTCAGCTTGCATTAGTTTTTCATTGAGTTCGTTCATAGTATCCTTGGATACATTTGAGGTATTCTTATCTTGATAGGTATCAATGGTTTCCTTAAGCGCAACCATTTCATTTTGTAAGGGAGAAAAGTCAATAAAGGGGACAAGTTCCTTTTTAGAAGGCTTTTTATATTCTTTTGTAGGATCTGCCGCCAATTCATAGGCGTTCTGTTCGATCAGTTTATTATGGGTACTTACCTCCTTGCGCATTTTTTCTGTTTCGTCGATAATTTCTTCCAAATACTTCGACACTGTCGAATGCCACTCAGTGAAATTCAATGGGATAATATCGGCATTTGCCAGGCGAAGCGTTATGAGTCCGGCCGTATTGGCCAAAGCGATACCGTAGGCGAAATTTGGATCTTTAAATCTTTTGTAATGGGGATAGGTGTCGTAAATGGTATGGTATTCCCCACCTTCATTTTCACCGCCAAACCCTAGGTTCAATGCGGCTATACCGGCATGTTGAATAAATGGCGTGTAGTCGGAACCTGAACCTAGTGCATATAGCTCGAAGGAATCGTCGCCTCCGCTGACCATATTCGCTGCAATTCTTCGCTCTTTCACGGATACTTGTGTCTGTGGATCGTTTACCGTGCCGGCAACTTCACTTACCATTGCCTGTAGGGAATGGGAACCTCCAGCACCTAAAAATCCACGTCCGTTCCCATCTGTGTTTATATAGGCGACAACTTTTTCCTGTAGTTCCTTTTTATGGTCCTCTACCCATTCGGTAGACCCAATAAGTCCCGGCTCTTCAGCATCCCAAGCAGCATACATGATGGTTCGTTTTGGTTTTTGACCTTTTTTTGCCAATTCACCAATCGCACGCGCCTCTTCCATAAGAGCCACCATGCCACTTACCGGATCGTTTGCCCCATGTACCCAAGCATCGTGATGATTACCGCGCATTACCCATTGATCTGGGAATTCGGATCCTTTTAAGGTAGCGATGACATTATGGGCAGGAACCAATTTCCAATCAAAGGTAAGTTTTAAATGTACTTTGGCAGGACCAGGGCCAATATGGTAGGTGATGGGCAACCCACCCCGCCAAGATTCTGGGGCTACCACACCTTCCAACGCAGACAGAAGTGGTTGTGCATCCTCATAGGAAATGGGTAGCACGGGAATTTTGGTAATGGTAGGAGCGTCTTTTCTATCCAATCTTTTAGCATCTTTGGTAGCAGCATAGCCCGGTGTAAGCACATCACCGGGATAGGTAGGCATATCCATAACGGATCCACGTTGCACCCCGGTTTTATTTTTAAATGCTCCTTTAGGATAAACATCGCCTTGACCATAACCATCATCTTCTGGATCGGAATAGATAATACATCCAATGGCACCTTTTTCAGCCGCTAACTTCGGCTTGATACCCCTCCAAGATCCTTGGTATTTTGCGATTACTATTTTTCCTTTTACGCTAATTCCTAGTTTTTCCAATTCTTCATAATCCTTTGGAATACCATAATTTACGAATACAAGTTCTGCTTCCACATCGCCATCGGTAGAAAAGGCATTATAACTGGGCAATAAGGCGTCTCCTTGTGCGGTATATGGGTCGCCTTCTACGGGGACCGCAGTAAGCTTAGCGGTGTATTTTGCTGGTCCGGTCATTTCCAGAACCCTCTCCGTTGGATAGGGAAATAAGATTTGATACGTTTCGATTTTGGCATCGTATCCCCATGATTTGAATTGGCTTTGAATCCATTTTGCATTTTCCTCGCCATATTCTGTTCCGACCCAATGGGGTTCTGCAGACATTCTTTGCATCCATTGGTCTAGATTGCTCGCATTGAGTTTGCCCTCAAAAGCTGCTTCCAATTTAGCCTGTTCATTCGCATTTTCAGGAGTAAACCCGATGATGGAGTTTTGAGCGCTTAACGAAATTAAAAATAGTGTAAACAATAGGGTGGAAAATTTCCGTAACATATGATCATGATTTTAAGTAGGAAAGTTACTGATTTTTTTATTGGAAAGCGCTACTTACATCGGCTCTGGATTCTTCAATAGAATTTCAATATCATATACCAATCGCTCAATTTCGGAATCTTTAGTACCATCATAAATTCCCCTTATTTGTTTCTTGGTATCTACCAATATAAAATTTGGCGTATGAATGAAATCCTGTAGAAGTCCATCACCAGTGTCGTTCACCGCGAAATAGCTTTTTCTTGCCAGTTCGTAGATATGTTCCTTATCCCCAGTTGTGATATTCCATTTAGAATCATTGGCATTATATTTTTGGGAGTATGCCCATAAGCGCGGAACGCTGTCCATTTCTGGAGTAACGGAAAGTGATAGAAGCATTACTTTTTCAGTTTCCATAAAACGCTCCTGTAGCTTCTCCATATTATTGGCCATTACAGGGCATATGCTAGGGCATCGGGTAAAAAAGAAATCGGTCACATATATTTTATCATTATAATCATCTTGCGTTATGGTCTTTCCATTTTGGTTGATCAAATGAAAATCAGATACGGTATGATCGACCTCCACTTCTTGTAGACTGGAATCTACTAACTCCGGATTTAAATCCGATGGATTATAGACGGGTAGTTCCTTCTCGTAGATAAGTAGACAATAAAGTACGAAACCTGCACAAATAACTGATGCGGATACCTTCCACCATATGAATTTACCCGCATAGTTTAATCCCATGGGTATTATTTTAAATCGTTGCAGTTTTAATTATAGAACAGAAGTAGTTATAGCAATATCGGCATGTTCCCAAGCTTTGTCAAACTCTTGCTTTATGGTTTGAGCTTCATTCATTTTCCCTTGTGCCTTTAGACTTTGATGGAGTCCCATTAAAGACCAGCCGTTCTGTCGCAACACCTCCAAGTCTTCCTTATAAATTTTCTCGGCTT
>JBBSKR010000032.1:0-23928 GCA_038256135.1 Flavobacteriales bacterium
AGTCGCCTTCCTTTAAATGCTCCAAAAGAGCTTATGCACTCACTTACCGCTTGTGCACAAAAGTCCATACCCCGCACATCCCCTTATAAAAGGAGGCAGTTACGACCTTCCTTTTCAACAAGTTCCTTGGTCATTTCGGCATAGTGCCCCTCTTCAAGATAGATAACCGCAACATTGGCACCCTCCCGTGCAAAATGAACCGCGACGCTCCTACCTATCCCACTGTCCCCACCGGTAATGAAAGCAATCTTTCCTGCGAGTTTCCCACATCCCCTATATCGGCTACGGTTAATTTCTGGCCTTGGGTCCATCCAGACTGTGAGACCGGGCTATGTCTGTTGCTGCATTGTAATACTTTTGGGTTTTGCCAAACAATAAAAGTGGTAGGAGCAAGACGATTACACTAATATTCTATTTTTTAAATTGTTTCGTAGTTAATAGCGTGTGATTTGTAAGGGTACATTAGACTGTTTAAGTTTTTGTCATTGGAATTTTTAGAGATCTTTCTCGATGCAGTTTAAGGTAACTCTGGCGGTTCGGGGTTAAGGATAACAAGGTTATCGTTCCTATCCCGAAATTTCGGGATAACGAAGAAATGGGCAAAAAGGGCCATAAAAAAACATTTGATGGCCTGTCAATATTTTCGTTACGTTAATCGTGTGGTCCACATTCGAAGGTCCTTATGTCCATGTTCCATTTGTGTTGTGCATTCCCTGTCCGATGGCAGCATTAGGCCGAATTGGGTATTCTCACATAGGATATGATAATTTTAGGGAAATTCTACTTTGTACCAATTCATTCCCAAAATATAACCAACCCTTGACATTATAGGCTCCATTGAGGACAGAAGTACTAGAGCTTGTTGGTCAGCATACGATTGAACTCGATTTGAAATGATTGATAGGTTGCCCGGTTAATTGAAGGGGAATTCGTATTTCAGGATATTAAATTAACTTGCCCCATATTTTACAAAAGTAAGGGAAAATGCATAAGTGAACCGATTAAGCGGATAAATTTAGGCAGCTCCCCCAAGAACGAATAGTAGAACACTCACCATTACGAATAATATAAGAACGACAACGATGGTGGCCAAGGGAAATCTACCCTTGGAACTCGTAGTCGTTTGATTTCTTACGCCGATATTGTTTTCCTGCTTCGTATCCACCGGAGAACTATCGGTCGCTTTCCAGTTTGGCTTCTCGCCCATCTTTTCCATGCGTTTGCTATTTAAATTGGTTCGATAATAACCTCTACAAAAAACAAATTAATTTCGATTGATATTGGCTTTATCCATTAGAGTTTTGACACAGAAAAACGACCTTGGAAAAAATAGCTGTCCAACAATCAATTTTCCGCATTAAGTTGCACACCGAAATTAAGGAGGCTATATAAATAAGAACAGGCTTGTATTTGCAGAAAAAATTTTACGTTATGCGGATTGGGAGAAACGATTTATTCTCTGAATCATGGCCAAAATTGTGGTTTGGTAGGGAATAAAGCTATATCCACATTGAATTTGGGACGACCGAGATTAAGTGCTGTTAGAAGGCTTGCGGTAGTACGAGGGAAGCATTTCTAATTCATGCCTGATTTTAATCGGTCGGATCATTATCGCCCTATTAGTTGTTGGTATACCTTCAATGGAAATATCACGATGAATCTAGAGGATTGAGCTACATCAATTCGTTTCTCAGTATGTGCCGTTGAAGTGGGCTTTGAACTTTTGCACGAATACCGGTTGACCCTTTTTCGGATTCAGTCTCAATTCGTTGGTAATCCCTTAGCTGGTGGGCAGGTCCACTTGTCTGTACCCTATAAGTCTATGGCTTTCGACAATTGGCGTTGTTCCAATTCCCATTAACCTAAATGGGAAATCTTCGCCCAGATGGTAGGCTGTACCCAATGGGAATTGAGGGTTTGACGGTCACTTATATTCCCAGAGTGGAGAGGGTTATCGCCAGTATGACATTTTCTGGGGGGGGGGGTCAAACCATTTTTCCATATCATTATTTTAATAGATTTGGTTTTAAATCCGTCCATTGGATAGGGGCACCGGTCTTAATACTACCTACCCAAAGTTTTAAAACAGTTTGGGTGACTTATTTTAGCTGCGTTCTTCTCAAAATGGGCCGAAGGTTTTTGATCAATAGAATTCCCCGAGGCTCTGCCTGTGGGGTAGCGTCGATACAATCCGGTATCTGCGGAAAGATATAAGAGTCAAGAGCCAAGAATTAAGATAAAAAAAATCTTGTTTTTCGGCTCTTGTAGCGTGGTTACTGAGCTTGTCGAAGTGCAGCGGTTTTGTTTCTGATACCTCAATGGCTCTGCTTACTTTAGTTCATTACTAACTTTCAAACAATCAATGAAGGTTACAAACTTAAAACCACCCTGTTCCCTACTTTTGATTTGAAGGTGTTTCACCCTCCTTTTCCCCTTTCACGGCCAACGGGTGGTCTTTTATTCCAAGCCCAATGACCTTTATGATATTGACGATGGTATTGTAGAGCATAAGTACCACTACTATCAAACTCGCACTGAGCACCGCACTCACCGCTAGGGTAATATAATAAATAACATTGAACCAATTGTCGGGAATATTTTCACTTTCGGTTACGGGTAGGTTGAACAATAGGAAAAAAAGTAGGGAGGAGACGAATATGATGGTATCCAGTTTGGCTATCTGCAAGATGTGCTTATAGTGATCGTCCTTAAGTTTGGAGGAGCTGTCCGAGCTTACCCCCAACAGGGTCAGCATCAATGCCAGTATCGTAGCGGATGCCAAGGCGATGGTGTTACAGAGTGTATTGAGACCCTCTATGCTTGATTTTATTAGTTCCTTGGCCTCGTAACCGCTAAGTTGGCCCAACATAAATGTGCCCAGACCGATTACGGCCAGCGATATAAGGCCGCCGAAAATGGCGCGCTTTGTGTGTATGGATAAATTCATCATAGTGATTAAAGGGTTATATGGTTAAGTTTTTTTGTGAATATCCATTATTAGTTGAATCCTCTGGGGTATATTTCGGGTTTTACTTAGCTCCAGTTGCTTATGGTTCAGGAGTAATCGAATGTTCTCATCTTTTTGTTTTTTCGGGAATTACCCAAATGTTGAAATTCCTCAACTGATATATTGATTAACCATTGTTGTTGTTTTGCATAAGTAGATGTTTGCAGGTAGTTGGTTGCGAGTAGACCTAACTCGATAAGTTCTACACACCATTACATCGGCCCAATTATCCTTCAAACAGGTTAACGAAGCGTGCAGAGAGGTTATAAAACCGAACTTCCTTCCACTTATTTCGGAAAAAAGCTGCAGTCCGATTTGCTTCGCTTTTTGGGCAGACTTGTCATAACCTTCTACGGCGTCCTGATTTCTATTCAATCTTCCCATCAAGGAATTTTCTATTTTTTCTTTGTCATTTTATCCACCATGTTTTATTTGAGCATTGGAAATGCCCTTTTTGTTACTACAAGTCTCATTATCAAATTTATAGAACAAAATGTAAGGTCATTGTCTCGATACGTCCAATAATTGATCGGTAAAATAAATTGCTGCCCTAACAACGGGCCGAATTTTAAGATTAGTTTTAAATCTTTCAGGGGCAAGGATCATTGGTGTAACTCAATAATATTGTACCCTGAAATAAAACATTTATGATCGTCAGACACACTGAGAAGGGATGGGAGATTATTTCCCATTATGCCCACGGGCTACTTGCCGGCAAGATTGCCTCCCAACTCAAGCAAGTACTTATGCCGGAACATTGGATAGACGTCCTGACCGGAATTGTCGAGCATGATGACCACCTTCTGAATTTCGATGAGCAGGAATACCTTACGCACAACGGCACCCCTAAGGATTTTACCATGAAGGGCGGTACGGACGGGGAAGCGCTGGAACATGCCAAGCGTGTCTTTTACAATGCCGTGCAGAAATCCCAGTTGGTCGCACTGCTAGTAGGAAGGCACTTGGAATTCCTTTATAAAGGCTTGGCGGAAAAATATGTGCCGATGAAGAAGTTTCTTGGGACGATTAAGGGACTTCGGGAAAAGCAGCGCAAACTGTACGGACTTAAGCCAAAGGACGAAGACCATTTATACGATATCCTGCTGTTTTCTGACCGCTGTTCATTGATTCTTTGTCAGGACGGGATTCCAGAGGTAGGCCGTAAATTGGAAATTAACTTGACCATAAGGGATAGGACCTATTTTATCGAGCGCTCCGGGGATGGAATACTGAAAGTGGAGCCTTGGCCCTTCGAAAGTTCGGAGTTCCGGTTGGATTTTGAGTATAGGATATTGTCCAAGGCAACCTTCAACGACAATTCCGAACTCGAGGAGGAATTGGGCAATGCGGAGATAATACTGCGCTCTTTTGTCTTCAAAAAATAAGGGTAGGCTTGCAACAAAAAAGTGGACCATTAGATAAGGGTCCAACTGCTACTTTTTTATGACACTACGATTTCAGATTTCGCTATCGTTTATGCTCCAAGGTGGAGGGCATTTTTCTTATGTTGTACCAATTTTCCTTCCACTGTAAACATGCTAATTAGATCAGGAAAAGCAAATCGCTTTCCTGAAATCAAGTTTCCTTAGTCTAAACATGAATTGAATAAAGGTAACATACTTAATATCAACTACTTGAACGACATTGAATCAGCTAGAAAGTTAAGTTTTTTTGGCGTGTAATGACCGAGCCCTTTCTACCACATGTTCTACAGTAAAACCATATTCCTTCATGATTTCGTCTCCCGGTGCCGATTCCCCGAAGGTATCCACGCCAATTACATCACCTTGGTCCGTCACATATTTATGCCAACCGATAGGTGAACCTGCTTCAACTGCCAAGCGTTTTTTTATCTGTTTTGGAAATATTTTCTCCTTGTAAGTCGCATCCTGTTTTTCGAAAAGGCTCCAAGAAGGCATACTGACCACTCGTGCGGAAATGTTCTGCTCCATAAGATGCTGTTGGGCGGCCAACACCAATTGAACTTCGGAACCGGTACCGATTAAAATCAGGTCTAATGGTGCTTCGGCTTCAGAAAGGATATAGGCCCCTTTCTCCAGTTCATTTGCCTTCGTATATTTTTCTTGGTCGATAACTGGAACGCCCTGTCGTGTCAGTACTATGGCCACCGGACCATCGGTATGTTTCAGGGCCACCCGCCAGGCATGTACGGTCTCATTGGCGTCGGCCGGTCTGATAACGGTCATATTAGGAACCGATCGTAAACCTATTAACTGCTCCACGGGTTGATGTGTGGTACCATCCTCGCCCAGCCCTATACTGTCGTGGGTAAAGACCATAATGGTACGGATTTTCATGATTGCCGCCAAGCGTAGTGGTGGCCGCATATAATCTGAGAAAATAAGGAAAGTTGCCCCGTAAGGTATGAGGTGGTGGCTGAGTGCGATCCCGTTCAGTACGGCACCCATCGCATGTTCCCTGACCCCAAAATGAAAGTTGCGCCCATCATATTGGTCTTTGGAAAACGATTTATATTCCTCGAGTTCCGTACTGGTAGATGGGGCAAGGTCTGCAGAACCCCCAATCAATTGCGGAAAAAATTGCGCTATCGCATTGAGTGTTTTGCCCGATGCCTTCCGGGTGGCCATTTTTTCTCCAGGCTCAAAAGTCGGTAGCTTTTGCTCCCAAGCTTCAGGTAATTTTCCTGCGCTTATGCTTTCGTACTCCTCAGCGAGGTCCGGATATTTTTCCTTATATTTTTTGTATTGTTTGGTCCAATCCGCTTCTTTTCGTATTCCTTTTTTACCCGCCTCATGATAAAAGGCCAAGACCTCATCGGATACCGAAAAATGTTCTTCAGGGTCAAATCCGAAGTTTTCTTTTACCAGTCTAATCTCATCTTCACCTAGTGGAGCACCATGTGCTTCGGCGGTATCCTGTTTATTGGGACTGCCAAAAGCGATGTGGGTACGAACTTGAATCAGGGAAGGGCGTTCGGTTTCTTCTTGAGCACTTCGTATTGCATTGGCCAAAGCTTCTAAGTCGTTGCCATCTGATAGTTCCTGAACATGCCAACCGTAAGTTTCAAAACGTTTAGCAGTATCTTCCTCAAACGTAATATCGGTATCCCCTTCAATAGTGATATGATTGTCGTCGTATAAATAAATCATATTACCCAACTTAAGTGAGCCCGCCATGGAGGCGGCTTCGGATGTTACACCTTCCATTAAATCCCCATCGCTACATATTGCATAGATTTTGTAGTCAAAAATATCGAAATCCGGTCTGTTGTACCGTGCGGCCATATATTTTTGGGCGATGGCAAAACCAACGCCGTTCGCAAAACCTTGGCCCAAGGGCCCCGTGGTCACTTCAATACCGGAAAGTAATCCATATTCGGGATGTCCCGCGGTCTTGCTGTGCAGTTGCCTAAAATCCTTGATGTCATTCATGGTGATACCATAACCTGTCAAGTAAAGGAAACTATACTGCAGCATACAGGCGTGTCCGGCGGATAGGATAAATCGGTCGCGATTTGCCCATTCTGGATTTTCCGCGTTATAATTCATGGCTTCCGTCCATAAAACGTGGCCCATCGGTGCCAGCGCCATGGCCGTACCTGGATGTCCCGAATTAGCTTTTTGAACAGCATCGGCGGATAGTACGCGAACCGTATTGATACATTCTTGCTCTAATTGCTCTGCTTGTGACATAATTACCGAGGTTAATATTTGTTATAAATGAAGTTACAAAATCAGAATTTGTATCCTATCCCTAATTCCTTATGGGGCAACATCAATAGTGATTACGGTAAAAATTATAGTATTTTAGGTCCAAAAACACTGATCTAGTGAAGTATTTCTAGAAACTTACTACAAATAAAATCAGTATTAGTTACCCAGGTTTGCTGTTCATATATGACAAAGACATGGCGTGGTACAGGATTTTTTTTGAGGTTTAGTCAGCTATTCTTCAATAGCATTAATACCTAAAAATTAATTAAATTACCTATAGTCATTGAAATCTTAGCAACGGGTATTGAAGAAATTACAATATCTAGCTAAACAAAATTACCGATACCAAAAAAGGAATATGTATTTAGCGCAATGAAATAAAGACCAATTTTATTATTAATATTGCATTTTTGTATGGGGGTAAATATTCAGCATGTGAACCGTTATTATTGATATGTTTTGTTAAATGGGTTTTCATGAAATGCTAAATTGAAAGTAATTGCCAATTATTACATCCCTATTTTAGGTCTCTTTTTTGGTAGTAGCCCAAAACGCACAGCAAGCTAAAACTATAATTGATAACAAAAGGTAGTGCATATATGCAAGGCTTAAGAGAAGAAACAACCTTTAACATTAATGTCATTAGGAATTGTAAACAAGACGAACCCATTATGTTTGAACCATGATAGCGGTATTGAAAGAATATTTAAACCATCAATTTGCTCGTGATAGGTTTAACTAATGCGGAATCTATTTTATGGGCGATGGTAAGAGTATCAAAAAAAGAAATTAAAAAACTCAAATACAATAACAGCTAATGCATATACCCTTACTTCAAGACATTCTTATACTTTTAGGGTTTTCGGTCGTCATTGTATTTGTACTTCAACGATTGAAACTTCCATCCATCATTGGTTTTTTATTAACGGGAATAGTTATAGGACCTTACGGATTGAGCCTTATCAATGCAGTTGAGCAGGTGGAAATATTATCTGAAGTTGGGGTTATTCTTTTGCTTTTCGTGATAGGAATGGAATTGTCAATTAAACAATTAATTTCCATTAAAAAAACTGTTTTTATTGGAGGGTTCTTACAGGTTATTATAACCGTAATTGTAACAGGATTTGTTTACTACTTCCTTGGTAATTCTTGGAATGAATCCGTATTTGTTGGCTTCCTTTTTTCCCTTTCAAGCACGGCAATTGTACTCAAAACACTTCAAGACAGGCAAGAGATTTCAGCTCCGCATGGCAGAAATGCATTGGCAATTTTAATCTTCCAAGACATCATTGTTGTTCCTATGATGCTTGTTACACCCTTGATTGCAGGTGATTCTAGTGATATTGGGATGAGCATTCTTACTATGGTTTTAAAAACGATAGTTCTTCTTTTAATTACATATCTTAGTGCCAGATATATAGTTCCGAGGTTGATGCATGCTGTTGCAAAAACCAATAGCAAAGAACTTTTTCTATTGGTTACAATAACGCTCTGCTTTGCGGTTGCCTTTCTAACTTCGGAAGCGGGCCTTTCCTTAGCTCTGGGTGCATTTATCGCTGGTCTAATTATATCTGAATCAGAGTATAGTCACCAGGCAACAAGCATTATTTTACCATTTCGGGAGTTGTTTACCAGTTTCTTTTTTGTCTCAGTGGGTATGTTGCTTGATTTGGGTTTCTTTTTTAATAATATCCCTATAGTCTTGGTTTTGGTTTTGTCTGTTTTTGTTATTAAATCATCCATTGCTGCCATCGCGGTCGCAATTCTTAAATACCCAACAAGAACAGTTCTTTTAACAGGCTTATCACTCTTTCAAGTCGGCGAGTTTGCCTTCATTCTCTCAAAAGTTGGTATAGAATACGATCTATTGAGTGCTCAAACCAACCAATATTTCCTATCCGTTTCTATTCTGTCAATGATTTTAACCCCATTTGTTATCATTTTTTCCGAAAAAATTGTCTTCCGATTTATTGGGGTTTCAAAAAAACTTGGTTTTGATGGCAACTTAACTTTAGAAAAAGATAGTGAAGCTATTACGCAACATGAATTAGAAAATCATTTGGTCATTATTGGATATGGTATTAATGGCAGCAATTTAGCTAAAGCAGCCGCCTCTAATAACATCCCCTTCATCGTTATTGAGATGGACGCTAAAACGGTTAAACGAGAAAAAGCGAAGGGTTTACCCATCTTATTTGGTGACGCAACTCAAGACCATATTTTAGAAGCAGTGTATCTTTCCAATGCAAGGGCTGCTGTAATAGCAATTTCTGACAACCTTGCTACTAAAGCCATCATAAAAAATATTCGGTCACACTCAGATTCGATCTATTTGGTTGTTAGAACAAGGTATGTAAAAGAAACTTTTGAATTAATTGCATCAGGTGCTGACGAAGTGATACCAGAAGAATTTGAAACATCAATTCAAATATTCACCAATATTCTACAAAATTTTCTGGTCCCAGAAGACGATATTGATCACATGATCGATAAGGTTAGGGCCGACAACTACGAATTATTTAAGGGCGATTTGAAGCGACCTAAAACCTACCGCCCAAGTAACATTACGGACTTTAATATTACTTCTTTAAGAATGACCTCAGACAGTAATAAATTTCTAGGAAGATCTTTAGAAGAGTTAAACCTAAGAGCCGATTTCGGAATAAATATCTTGGTAATCAAAAGAAAAAATGAAACGTTGGAGAGTTTAAAGCCAGACGAGATATTAAAACACGATGATGTAATTTACATACAAGGAAATCAAGGTGATATTGAGCGTTTCCATAAACTGATAAAATGAAAACAACGAATGCACTTTTTACACATTTCTTCGTTATCCCGAAATTCCGGAATTGAACAAAAGCCCTAGTATCCTTAACCCCGTCGGGTTTACCTTAAACTTTATCAAAAATGACCAATACATATTCCAATGATAAAAATCCAAACAGTCTCTTAATGTAAACCTTTTTTCGGGACTTTCTTAATAGGCTAGATGTGGAATCAAAATTTAGAAGCTGCAAAGCGGTACCGAATAGCTGTCGAACGATACTTTTCTCGACTTGTTGGAAAGCGGGCCAGAGAGCCGTTCCGCCTCACTTTTTGAACGCTTGTGAAAAAATTTCAGGTACTTCCTTGAGTTGCAGGCGACCGCGAAAAGGTGCATCACCTTGTTCGTCTTTTCGATGCCAAGGTGTCATCGAGAATATAATACAAGCTCTCAGTTACACGCCATCATATTCGAACAGCTGGCACATCACAAGGGAACCTAAATCGAACAACCACCAACTAATCCCGATAAATTTCCCCGTCCTTCATCACAAAGGAAACATTTTTCATAGCACTAATATTTTTTACAGGATTTCCCTCAACAGCAATGATATCGGCAATAAAACCTTTTTTCAATTGCCCTAACCCATTTAAATGAAACATATTGGCGTTACCAGAGGTTGCGGATCGTAGTACCCCCATAGGTTTCATGCCATAGTCGACCATCAATTCCATTTCTCTATAATTTTCTCCATGGGTAAAAACACCCACGTCACCTCCAAAAACAATCTGTACCCCAGCTTCCAATGCCGCCTTAAAAGATTTTCTTTTTTCTTTGATACGTTCCGGTTCTGGGTCGGTGGCCTTGTTCCAGCCGCTGTATCGGGTGATGGCATCGCCAGCGGCAAGGGTGGGGCAGAAGCCTATTCCCTTAGCCTTCATTGTTTTAAAGATTTCGAGGGTTCCACCATCGCCATGTTCGATGGTTTCTACACCACCTTGGACAGCTCTTTTCATACCTTCGGGAGTACTTGCATGGGCTACCACATATTTTCCGGCACTTGTGGCCGTTGCCACTATGGCATTGATTTCATCTTGTAAAAAAGTGGGTTGGGAATCCGCTCCGGGCGTCCATCGGTAATCGGCATATATTTTAATAAAATCGGCCCCATTGCCCATTTGACGTCCTACAGTTTCTATACATTGATCAACACCGCTTGCCGCTTCTGCTCCTAAAGGTACGGTAACGCCATCATGAAATCCTTTTGGTCCATACGCGCCGGTTGCCACTATGGCGGGTCCGGCGACTATCAACCTTGAACCGGGAATGAGTCCGTCGTCAATGGTTTTCTTTAGGTATACATCAGTGTATCCAGCACCCTCGGCACCAAGGTCCCGCATAGTGGTGATTCCTGCCATCAATGAATTTTTGACATGTATAGAACCCCGTATAGCACGCTCAACAGGGGATTCCTTTAATACCTGGTCATTCCAGTCGGTTTCATTGTATGGATGTAGTAAAACGTGTGAATGTCCTTCAATGATACCTGGCATTAACGTAGTGCCTTTTAAGGGAATGGTTTTGGTAATGGCAATATCAACAGCACCTGATGTATTTCCCACATAACTGATGTGATTATCGGTTACGATGACCACCCAATTGTCGTGCATATCGGTACCGTCAAAAACACGGTCGGGTTGTAAAAGTGTCTGGGAGTACAGATTTAAGTAAGGTAGAAGTAATAAACAGATCCAATATTTCATTCGTTTAGTTTTGGGCTGCGTTTTCAGCAATTTTTTCAAGTTTTTCTTCAATCATTTGTTTGGATAGCCATTGGCCTTTCACCAAAACGCCTTCAATTTGTTTTAGGGCCGATAGGTTTTTCAAAGGGTTTTCTTGAAGAATAATCAAGTCGGCAGATAGTCCTTCCTTTACTTGTCCGAACTCCTCCAAAGCATCAAAATACTGGGCAGGGTTTATGGTTCCCGACTGAATAATTTCTAAAGGGGTTAGGCCGGCGTTTAGCATCCCTTTAATCTCATGTTGAATGGAAAAGCCAGGAACATTGAATAGTTGCGGCGCGTCTGACCCCAGCAGGATGCCATGGCCATCTTCCTGTAATTTTTTTATCAATTGTTTACGGATAGCATCAAATTGTTGCCATTGCGATTCCGTAAAACTTTCATCTTGCATATAGCTTTCTTTGGTGTTTCTCCAATTGTCCAAAACCGATTTTGGCATATACTTCATTTCGGGTTGACTCAACAGTTCATCTGCGGAAATCGGGGCAAACCATCGTTCAAAAAGACTTTGTGTGGGTACGATCCATACCTGATGTTTCTTTGCGAGAGCTACGAGCTCGACAATTTTGGTGGTATCGGCCAAAGGGGTAAAGGCGTATCCAAAAAATCCATTTTCATCGGGTTTGACGTTGGCAGACGCTGGCACCAATCCTTCAAGAAATCCGTCTACATGATCAATTGACGCATACTTACTTTCCAAAGCGTACCGAATACCTACAGCTACCGGAACATGTCCAGCAAAGGGTATTCCGACTTCGTTCGCCGTCGCTACTAGCTGGTCAAAAACATCCCTTTGTATTCCTGGGTGGATTTTCAAAAAGTCATAGCCGTCTTTTTGATACTGACTTACTTTCTGAATGGCCTCCTCTTTGGTCTGTACGGAATTGCCGTTCAAGGAAGGACTTGACGTAAAAATTCTTGGGCTTAACAAAGTTCCCTCTTGAGCTTTTGTTCTTAGTTCTAGGTGCAATGGATCTCCCAACATGCCTCTTACCGTGGTTATACCGTTAGAAAGGTAAAGGAAAAGGGTTTCCTCAATGCGTTCCTGACTGGTAGTTGGTGGAGGAATATGGGCGTGCATTTCGGCCAAACCGGGCATCAGGTATTTTCCTGCCCCATCCAATACGGTATCAAAAGCACTACTTTCTAATTTTTCCAGGGTTATTTTTTTTATCCTTCCAGAATCTATGGCCACATTTTGATTTTGCATCACTTCACCAGATGCCACATCAAGGATGGAGATATTGGAAATTAGGAGATCTTGTTTTTCTTTTATTCCCTTTGATTTAGTACAGGAAGTAAGAAAAAATAGCGCTAAAAAAATGGAGCTTAGTGTTCTCATAATAAATTTTGATTTTGGTTGGATTTTTATTCCAGTAACTTTTTTAGTTCTACGTCCGTATATATAATTCCTTCCTTGAGGACCAAAAATATATCTTTGGTGCTTTTTATATCTACTAAGGGATTGTTGTTCAATAAAACCATATCGGCTATTTTACCTTTTGAAATGGTCCCGTAATCACGCGTCTTTTTTAAAAATCGAGACCCGTTAAATGCGGAAGTTTTTAAGGCCTCCAAAGGAGATATTCCTGTAGCGACCAAAGCTTCCAATTCTTTATGCAATGAAATACCCGGATAGGTATAACTGTTATAGGTACCACTGTCTGAACCTGCTAATAAGGACACTCCGGATTGGTGCAGTGAATAAGCCAACGTACCAAAGAAACGGTCCAATGCTTTACGATCGGCTAAAGCTTTTTCCGAGGCATTTTTCACACGATTAATCCTACCTTGATAGGTTTCTTGAATCCCTTGGGACATATATTTCAAATAGGGGTCATTCGTATGGTCCTCCTCATCCAAATAACTCAGGGTATGTCCTATATGCAGGGTAGGAACCACAAATACATTATTGTCTTTCAATTTTTGAAAGGTTTTTGAGGCCGTACTGTCCGCATAGGTATTTTGTAATAATGGCATCGCATCCCAAAAGCTTATTTCCTCGTTTTTCAGTTTATCGGTTATGGCAACTTCATCAAAAGAAGTGCCTTTCATGATATAATAAAGGTGCTCAACAGCGTCTATTCCGGCATCAATCGTCTCATCCAAAGTAACGGTAAAGGGCATGTGCCCCGAGATTATCATTCCTCGTTTTTCGGCTTCCTTAATAGTATTCAGATAATTTACGCCGCTTATGCTGCTATCATATAATTTTACAAAATCGACCGGAATTTGTTGCAGGGAATCCAATGCATTTTGAATGTCTTTTTCATTTTCGACCTCCAATGACCCGGCCCATGTGGCGTCCGGCCCATCTATTTTAGGTCCCGAAGTAAAAATGGTAGGACCGTCAAGGCTTCCTTCCTTTATCGCGGCTTTCCACTCCATAACATCGGTGGTTAAATCCCCGCCGGCATCACGTACCGTGGTAATTCCGTTGGCCAGAAAAAGTTTTAAGAAATTCTTATTGGCTGCTACCAGACTATCACCCCCTCTAAAATGCACATGATTGTCCCAAAAACCGGGCAGTGCATATTTATCGGTAGCATCAATGGTCTGCGATGCCTTGATGTCTGAATTTTTTGAGGCCGATTCCAAAGCAGCAATGCGCCCATCATTAATATAGATATCCATGGTATGTATTTGCCCTGTTTCCAGATTGATTAGATTCACGTTACTGATCTCTAAGTCGTATTGCAGTCCAGGCTCCGATTTGCAGGAAACGAGGTAGATTAAGAAAAAAATAAGAAAGTTATACCGTTTAATTTTGGTGAGAATGGACATGTTTGTTTAGTTGAATTGGAAAGGTAAAAATAATTACCTGTTCAACATTTTTCTTATCAATATAAAAACAAAGATCATAAGGCTGTATCCTATAAAAAAGGGGATGATATATTCCTTTATGCCCAATGCCAGAAAAAGACCGATCAATAATAATTGAAAGCCCAGACCAAAGGAGGAGACCGCAGTCATTAACCAATTGGGTAAGCGTCTTCCCTTGATGGCATTTCGATCCAAACCATAGATAATGCGATCATAACCACCATAACAAAATGAATATATTTTGTATAGAAAGTTTACTGTTTTCTGATTTTCACCTTTTAATGCGGTAGGGATCTTGTTTTCAAAAACACGACTAGTGGTATCGCCTTTATACTTGTTTCTAAGAATAACATAGTAATAATTATAGAGTGTACCTTGTAATTGTAAACCAATAAAAGCCAATAGTGCGGAAAAAAGATCACTATTGGTAATGTGCCAAATGGCAAGTATGGAAAGTAGATTGAGTATAAAATCGGAAATGGAGTCTAAATATCGGCCCGTGTGGGAAGGGGTATTCTTAATTCGTGCCAATTCTCCATCGGCAGCATCAAGAATGGATTTTAGTAACAGAAAAAATAATGCCGTCCAGTAATAGCCATATAAAATAAACCCAATGGCAATAAGACCGCAGATTATAAAGCAAAACGTAACATGTACTGGTGTAAACAGGGTATTTTTTAAAGTGCTTGCAATGGAAAAAGCAATGGGCCTTCCATAATCCGATAAGTCCAAGAACTGATGTTCCTTGGGTAATTTTGACATTGTTGAAGCAACTTTTAGGAAAACCAATAACGGAAACACGTTGGCTTGGTACACCACAAAAGATAATGCAAAAATAGGGTTTAATTTACAATTCTATAAACCAATTGTTTACCGAAACCCAATTTCTACGGTAGGTTTTAAGTTATTACGTTTTGCTTTGAATTGAAGATTATTGAGTGCTTAAAGCCATCACGTTTTAATGGATCTATAGGTAATCTTCTTTATATATCAAATTTTACCCCAGCAGCGATAACGAGCTGTCCACCGTCTATTATAACGTACTTTATTTCTGTAAAAGGGGTTAACTTGCCAAGATTAAAGTTGGCGCCACCACCTAAATTGAGACCTAACCTACTATCACTGACTGAAAAATCCTCTCCAAAAACGGCGTCGCCATCAATCTTTACCTTAATGCTGGAGTAGTTTAGTCCCGCTAATCCATAGACCCCAACATTTTCTTGATCTAGAAGATAATAATTGGCATTGGCATTGACTTCGAACCAGTTGATTTTTCCACCATCTTCATCTTTTGGTAGATAGTAGATAAACGAAGGTGAAATGGTTAGTTTCTCTATAATTGGAAATTCGGCATTCGCACCTATACCAATACTTTCGATTTCCGTACCGTACGCCAACAGGCCTCCAATTCTAGTTTCTGTTTGGGCCATTGCGGTAAAGGAAAAGGCGATGTAAACTACTGTGAACGTTACTATTAGATTGATTTTTCTCATGATTACTATTATTTAAATGTTAAAAAGTAAATTAAAAATTTTGTTTATTGTATTCGTGCGTTGTATTGAAACTCACCAATTACATTATAAGGGTGATTTTCATTTTTAATGTGATTTAATCCCACTTTAAACAGGTTCTCTGTCCGTACTGTTGAGAATTGTTCGTTCTGTGGCGTTTTCGTCTTTTTTTTTAGTTTTTTCCAAAACTGCTCATATACATGAAATGCAAAAATAAAGCAGAGAAGTATCGAGAATAGATGTTCAGTTTTCATAATATTTCTAGTATAAATTAGTAAACCATTTTTCAAAATGCTTTCCCAAAAACGGCACTGGTTTCTCTTTTTCATTGATGGCATTCATCAGACCCAAAATCCACATATAGAGCAAAACAAATATGCCAACAATATTGATGATCCAACCTAAAATGGGAATTAAACCAATAACTCCTAATGCCAACCCTGTCAGTGCCAATCCCAAAGATTGTATAATGTGATATTTGGCAAACTCATTCTTTTTTTCATTGTTCATGACGAAAGCAACGATGAGTCCAATGATTGTGATATACGAGATAATTGCTATATTCTTGCCTTCAATGGTAGTGGTAGCGGTATTTGGTAGTGTAGTTTCTGAATTTTCCATTTGATTTAGTATTTACTGATAGTTAATAAAGTTTATGATGTGATCTACTTTTGATTTTCTTTTCACTCTTTCTTTTTTTAATAAGGTACTTGGGATTTAGTCTAACAGTCCATCTAAATTCGAGCGTTCTACCAACTCCCACGTTTTTTCCGGTTCGGCATCCTTAGCTTTTACCATGACAATAAAACGTTCCCCATAAACAAACTGTAGTTCCGTTTTGTTCCGCTTTTTAAAATATGTCTGCTTGGCCCTAATACCGTCTTTGGTGACGGTTTGCATGTGTTTGTTTTCATCCTCTTCCTCTATTTCCATAGTACTTGCCATGCTCATACTGGTCATAAGGACACTACCCATTTCCCCGGCACCATCCATAATTTCTAATTCAAATTCACGTCCGTCCTCAGTCTTATATTTTCCTTCTATGGAGGCTACGTTTATAAAACCGGTCTTTCCCACCTTAAATCCTGTGCGTTTCAATTCTCCGATTTTTTCCGGAAGCCATTTCTTTAGTTGCTCGTTGTTCAAAGGCTCCATTTCCTTTAGCCGTTCAATCTTGCCTTCGGCTTGCTGTGCCTGATCAATCCAAGTACTGGCATTCGAGACGCCTTGTTTTGCTTCCTTTAGCTTATCGGAAACTTCGCCCATGCAGGAGGTCAATGTCAGCATGACCAAACCTATGCCTCCCAGCGGAAGGAAATTTATTTTTCTTTTATGATTTCTTAATTTCATAATCTTAGGTTTAAAACTCGGTCTTGACGACCTGTTCGTGCTATCAGTCGTCATCGGTTTATCTTTTAATCACAGTCCTCGCCATCGATGTCGGCCTTTGCCTCGTTTATAGCTTGATCGATTTCGGCCCTACTGGCAGTAGGAACACAATTATATACTTCGTTCAGGGCGTCGAGATAGCCCTTTGCAGCGTTCTTATAGTCGTCGCAGTTGCCTTGCGTAGGGTTCTCATTGTAGTCTGAAATGGCGTTCGAGTAAGCCTGCAACTCGTCTGAGAATTGTGCCGCCCAGTTTCCGTCGAAACAGTTTACTGCGGGGTTCACAGGGTTGTCCTTGGTACATCCGCTGGTTATTGTGATCATCGCCGCACCGCAGCCGATCAAAAAAAGTCTTGTTTTCATTTTTTTAATTGTTCTCATAATTTTTGGTTTTTATACCGATTAGTTCCATTTCCTTAAAGTAGTAAACATGGTCTTTTTAGATATCTTTTGCCTTCAACTACCTGCAACTACGGTCGAAATATTAAATTTCAGGCCAAACAATACAAGTACTTTTGTATAGATGGTACCCTATGTTGTTTACATCGTCACTATTGAATGCTGAACCATAGTCAGAAATTAATATGTGAGGGTGGTCAAGGCCATCACCACTATGGGTATACTGCATTTTTGGTTTTACTACATTTGATTTATCCCAAAATTATAGGGAACCGTAGCTTGACCATGCTAAATATGTAACATACTATGCAAGAGATGTAACATTACTATCAACTAATTGATAGATAAGAACTTAAATATAAAAGAAATGTTCTTAAACGGACTTTGTTTTTTTATTCTTCTGATTTGAGGTATTCAAGGGGTGTTTTTTTATAGGTCTCCTAAAAACATTTAATTAAATAAGATGGGGTATTGAAACCTACAGTGTAGGCAATTTAGTTAATAGTGGTATCGGAAGTTCTATATGAAACTTTTGTTGGGTCTGGTTGCAAGTTTACCGTTTCTGAAATATTTTTGGCTAGTGATACTTTCGTCTCTATGGTATGTTCTACTATAAAATCTTTTTTAAAGAAACTTCTTTCGGCGGGTAGGAGGACCATAAAGTGTATCCGTTGATTTTCTTCTTCTATTTGTACCGTTATTTTACCATCATATAATTTAATCAGTTCCATAACGAAGGAAAGACCGGTTCCAGCACCTTCGGTATATTCATCGTTTTGATAGAACCTATTGAAAATCTTATCTAAATTGATTTCAGAGGAATTGACTAACTTGTTTTTAATATCAATTTGCACCTCATGGTTAAATTTTTGGGCAGTAAACAAACAATTGCCTTCTTCTGGACAATATTTAAACACATTTGAAAGTAGATTAATATAATTTTTTCAATTGTATCCTCATCATCCCATATCATATCGAGCTCGGCAAAACGTACTTTGTAATCTATATTTTTTAACGCTGCACGATATGTGAAAGAACTGGCCAATACTTCTGAATCTGCATTTTATGAAACGCAAACTGTTGAAGTTAAGTAGGTAATAAAAGCAAACTACTTTACCATTACTCAGTGAAATTTACCGAAGCAACCTAAAGTTAAATATTATAGGCAGACCCTAATTGTTATTTCAATACGTTCTTTCTTTTTTTTCTTAAGAATTCGGAACATCATTATGTTTTGGATTTTTAAGAGATTCACATGAAAAATAATAGGGAATTTAAGGTAACGAATTCAAGTATTTGTCGGACAATTTGAATAGCAATTACGCAGCTTTTTTAATAAGTAAAATTCAAGTTTATTATTTTAGGTTTTAAGAAATGGAGTAATGTTAAATTGTGATTTTACCGCTATTATGGCATTAATTAAAATAAATGTGCAAAAAATTATTATTACTTTTATCAATTCTTAAATGAACTAATCAACAATTATTTACGTATGAAGAAATTTTTTATGGGACTCCTTATGGGCTTAGCCCTTATTATTGTCTCTTGTAGTGACAATGAACGACAAGGTGAACCAAAAGTATTGGTGTTTTCCAAAACCATGGGTTTTAAGCATGCATCCATTCCCACAGGCATATCGGCAATTCAAAAATTAGGTCAGGAGAACGGTTTTGCTGTTGACACCACGAAAAATGCGGAACTATTTACAGATGAAAATCTAAAGCAGTATTCTGCCATTATTTTTATGAGTACTACCGGTAATGTTCTGAATCAATTTCAGGAAGCTGCCATGGAGCGTTATATTCAAGCTGGAGGTGGCTATGTGGGTGTACACGCAGCGGCAGATACGGAATATGACTGGGGTTGGTACAATGATTTGGCTGGCGCTCAATTTTTAAGCCATCCACAGGGAACTCCCAATGCGGATTTTATCATCAAGGATAAAAAATTCATCGCAACAGAATTTTTTACGGACAGCGTCTGGAACAGAACGGACGAGTTGTATAATTACAAGAATATAAATCCAGATATAAAGGTGCTAATGACCTTGAACGAGTCTACCTATGAGGGCGGAGAGAACGGCGATTTTCATCCAATAGCTTGGTACCATGATTTTGACGGAGGTCGTGCATTCTATACGGGTGGCGGACACACCGATGAAAGTTTTTCAGAGGAGTTGTTTTTAAAGCATTTATTAGGTGGTATACAATATGCGATTGGTGATAATTTGGAGTTGGATTACGAAGCTGTATCCGCTCAGATTCCACCGGATACGGATCGCTTTAGTAAAGTGACCCTTGTAGAGGGTGAATTTTTTGAGCCAACCGAAATGGCCATTTTACCTAATAATGATGTTTTGGTGGCACAACGTAGGGGAGAGGTCATGTTGTACAGTGAAACCACTAAGGAATTGACACAGGTAGCTAAATTGGATGTGTATAGCAAAACCTTGAATACCCCTGGTGTAAATGCTGAGGAAGGATTAATGGGCTTACAAAAGGACCCTAATTTTGCTGCCAATAATTGGATTTACCTTTATTATGCACCTACCGGGGACAACTCGGTGAACCGTTTGTCACGATTTAAATATACGAACGGTAATTTTGATCTTACTTCCGAGCAGGTAATTTTAGAAGTGGATAGCCAGCGTGAAATATGTTGCCATACCGGTGGATCCATTGCTTTTGGTCCCGATAATTTATTGTACTTGTCCACAGGGGATAATTCAACCCCTTTCAACGAAAAAGGCCAAAAATATGTCAATAATGGTTTTGCACCATTGAATGACACACCTGGTCATGAACAATATGATGCCAGACGTTCTTCTGGGAACACCAATGATTTGAGAGGTAAAATTCTTAGGATTAAAGTAAAAGAAGATGGAAGTTATTCCATACCGGAAGGAAATTTATTCCCCGAAGGAACGGAGAAAACAAGACCGGAAATTTATACTATGGGACATCGAAACCCTTACAGAATCTCCGTTGATATTAAAAGAGGCTATGTATACTGGGGTGACGTCGGTCCCGATGCAAGGGCAGATAGTTTGGCCACAAGAGGACCAAGAGGATATGATGAAATGAACCAAGCACGTAAACCTGGTAATTTTGGATGGCCCTTGTTTATAGGAGACAATTTTGCATACCATCAATATAATTATGAAACTGGTGAAACGGGACCAACTTTTGATCCGGAGAAACCTATGAATACTTCCAGAAACAACACGGGTCTCAAAGAATTGCCGAAGGCTATGCCAGCTTATGTTTACTATCCCTATGTTGAATCAGGGGATTTTCCACAAACAGGGACTGGTGGTAGAAACGCGATGGCAGGGCCTACATATTATTCAGATTTATATCAGGGTGATGAGAAATTACCTAGTTATTACGATGGCAAAGTTATTATATATGATTGGATGCGGGGCTGGATGTTCGCCATTCATTTATCTGAAGACGGTAGTTTAAGTAAAATGGAACCCTTTGCTTCAGATGTCAAGGTGAACAATCTAATTGATATGGAAGTAGGTCCTAACGGAAAATTGTATTTATTGGAATACGGCAGTGGCTGGTTCTCACAGAATGCGAACTCTGCATTAGGTTATATAGAATATAACGGGGGAAATAGACCACCTATTATCGACAATCTCATCGTTGACGAAACCTCGGGGAAATTACCGTTAACCGTCAGTGCATCCGTCGATGCCACTGATAAAGAAGATGATGCCGTGAGCTACGTTTGGGATTTCGGTAATGGTGAAACAAAGGAAACCACTGAGCCTACGGTTAGTTATATCTACAAGACGCCAGGCGCATATAAATTGAACGTCACGGTTAAGGATGATAAAGGGGCCGCAGCTGTTAGTGAGAGTACCGGGATTATCGCAGGAAACTCTAGACCGGAAGTTGCCATCTCTTTGGGAAACAACGCCCCATCCTTTTATTTACCGGGACTAAAGATTTCTTATGATGTATCTGTAACAGACCCAGATGGAACAGCGATCGACCCAAAGAATATATTTGTAAGTGTTGATTATTTGGAGGGAATGGATAAGGTCGCCATGAATTTAGGGCACCAACAAGTTTCGGCTGCCGTAACAGGAAAAGCATTGACTCAGGCATTGGATTGTAAGACGTGTCATAAGGAAGCAGAAGCATCCATTGGTCCCAATTACAAAGATGTGGCCATGAAATATAAAGACCAACGCAATGGTTTATCCTACTTACAACGTAAAATCGTTGCTGGAGGTAGTGGTGTTTGGGGAGCGGTGATGATGCCGGCACATCCAAAAATCACTACGGATGAATCTAGGCAGATAGCGATGTATATACAATCCCTAGCGGGTGATGGTTTGCAGAAAAAGTCCTTGCCTGCCAAAGGAACTATAACTGCAGAACCTTCTGCTCCAGGCAATACAATGGTAATCACTGCTAGCTATACAGATCAAGGAGAGGAAGGGACCATTCCATTGACCGGTTCTAAATCGGTAGCTATTTCCAGTAGCACGGTACCTCTAACGGAGGACATTAAAACGGATGGAATGCAAGCACTCACTTATGGAGGAATGGACCTCTTATTAATGAATGCGGAGAAAGGTTGGTTCGAACTTTCGGATATCTCCTTAAACGGTGTAAAAGCTTTATCGCTAAGAGCGGCATGGCAATCCGCTCCCGGATTGAGCTACGATTTTGAAATTCATGAGAAGACACCCGACGGCAACGTTTTGGGTAAAGCAACGTTATCGGTTCAAACGGCAGGATCGCAAGGTGCATAGGTCAAAATTCCAATCACAGGAAAAGCGACAGGAGACGGCCCATTTTATGTTACCTATAAAGCTGAGGAAGGAAAGGAACTTGCCACGGTAGCGCTGGCAAGTGCAGTGTTCGAGTAATTGATTGCAGTATATAGCATGAGAAAGCCCGCAAATTTGCGGGCTTTCTTATTTAAATCTATACCACGGCGGATTGATAAATTTGGCAATTGACCTTAATTTTGGTTGGTCACTACATTTTATTCCACGAGTTTTTGACCAATACTTTCTCCGATTTTCATCAACAACTCAATTTCCGCTGTTTTGAAATCATAAGGAACCGGTTTTGCAATGCCGATAGTCCCATAAAGTTTGTTTTTTAAAAGTAGGGGTGCTGCCAGGGAGCCTTCCACTTTTGTATCCTTCGCAGATGGTCGTGCCACCCCAGATGCATCCGTTTGTAAATTACACATTTCAACGGGCTTCATCCGTTCTGCCGCAATACCGGCCATTCCTTTTCCAATTGGTATGGTAGAAAGTTTAGGGATCAAAAAATCAGGGATACCAATTTGAGTTTCTAATTGCAGTAAGGAGGTTTTTTGATCTAAGAAGTGTAATGTGCCCGTAGAACAGCCAAAATCTTCTAAAACAGCAGCTAAGAGACTATTCCAGTCCGGTTTGTCCTGTGCTAACAATTTGGATATCTGTTGTTGCATTTCGTTTCGATTTTCTCCCATGACTACACTGATTTAATAGTAACTATTACAGACTTCAAAATTAGTCAAAATCCATGCTAGGCTTTCTCAATAATGTTAAAAAAGATTAAGTCTATCTTAAATCTTGGGTTCTTTACGTTATTTGGATTACAGGAAACGGATGTAAATAATTCTAAATGTCCTAAAATAATCTAAGCAGATTTCACAGGAGGTCGGCGGTAGGCATAGTAAGCTAGAACGGCATTTATCGCCTTGGCGATGGCCATTCTAATTGGAAAAAGTTCTTCGCCTAAAGACTCATCTATAGAGCGCAATTGCATATAGTAATCACTGATCAATGGGAAGTCCTTTTTTGCTGCAATATGTATATTTGCCTTGGCAACTGCATTGGGCAGGCCTTCCTTTATAGGTTTACAGGTAACCAACACGGGCTTATCATTTTTATGGAGCATTGCGGAAAACCCGAATAACCGACAGATCAATCCGCGATGGGCATAATCTGAACAAAATCCTTTGGTATTGGGAGCAAGAACGGTGGACAAAACGGGACATAATGTGGTAGAATTATCGTTGTTCAATGTGTCGAGCCAGATCTCTGCTTCCCCGTTTTTAAAAAGATGATAGGCCAAGGGTAAAAATTCCAAAGCCGTGGCATTGATGTCCGATTTATGACAGCATTTGCCACAATTCGCCATACAGCCTAAACCTGTGGATTTTTGAAAGGAGCCCACCTCCTTTTCCAATCGGTTGAAAATACGTTCTACCGCCCGGACTTTTAGGTATATCGACAATGATTAAATTAAGCCTGCGAAGGTAGTCTAAGTTCTGCTGTGCTGGCTATATCTATTCAAAATAATTTTATTGAATTATGGTCGTGATAAGAGGGCATTTTGAGTTCTTGAAAAAGGCATTGACCAATTAAATTTAATCAATAGAATTTCCCGAGGCTTTGCCTTGTGTGTAGCATCGTTACAATCAAGTATGTTTGCAAAGATATAAGAGTCAAGAACCATGAACTAAGATAAAAAAAGTCTGGTTTGTTGGCTCTTGTATCGTGGTCACTGAGCTTGTCG
>JBBSKR010000033.1:0-23777 GCA_038256135.1 Flavobacteriales bacterium
CTTCGGATTGGAGGTTTCGCCTATACTCTATCGGCAGATTTAATATGTAGTGTAAAAAGGAAATGCATTCATGAATGTAAACAAAAAAATCCTCACCGTTAAGTAAGGATTTTATGTGGTGCCTCCAGGAATCGAACCAGGGACACATGGATTTTCAGTCCATTGCTCTACCAACTGAGCTAAGGCACCATGTCGCCGTAAGCGGCTGCAAATATAATTTCAATTTTAGTATATACAAACTAAATCATAAAAAAAGCGGATTGTTTTTTTAATTTATAATCTTTGTAAAATGAATTTAATCATTGATGCCGGTAATACACTGGTAAAACTCGCCATATTTAATAAAAAAGATATTGTCCATCTCATAACTGTGGATAACGATGGTTTTGTAGACATAATCAAAAAATTATTTAAGGATTTCCCTAGAATTAAGTCCGCCATTGTTTCAAGCGTGGGTTCTCTTTCTAGGGAGCAAATGAATGTTGTTGCTGTTTTTTGTAAGCTCCATGAGCTATCACCTGCCTCTAATGTACCTTTTAAAAATTCTTATGCCTCGCCGCAAACGCTTGGTGTTGATCGTTTGGCGTTAGCAACGGCCGCATTTTATCATAATCCCCACCATAATAATTTGGTAATCGATACCGGATCTTGCATTACCTATGACATGATCAATGATTTTGATGAGTACTTGGGGGGTGCCATTTCCCCGGGAGTTCAGATGAGGTACAATGCAATGCATCGTCAAACTGCCAAATTACCATTGTTGGAGAAAATGGAGCTGCTCGATTTTATTGGCAATTCTACCGAAAATTGTATGCATAGTGGTGTTGTCAACGGCATTTGTCTTGAGTTGGATGGGGTCATTAATCAATACAAGAGTCGTTTTAAAGATTTAACAGTTATTTTAACAGGGGGTGATGCTCAATTTTTGTCTAAACGGGTAAAAAATACCATATTTGCGGATTCTAAATTTCTCCTGAAGGGGCTTAATTATTTGCTGGAATACAACAAGCACTAAATGATCAAAAAAATTGTAATTGCAATTGTATACATGGCCGTCTTCGGTCTGTATGCTCAAGATGGCACTGTTTCTCCTTATTCTTTTTTCGGAATCGGTGATTTAAAGAACGGAAGTACAGTAGAAAACCAAATGATGGGGGGAATCGGGGTTTATGCGGACAGTATCCATATCAACTTAAAAAACCCTGCGGCTTTCGGTGAATTGGGGTTGGATGCCATAGATAAAGTAGGTCTTATAACCTATACGGCAGGAGTTTCAAATACCAACTATCAACTAAAAAGTTTTACAGCGGAAGAACGAAGTTCAATAACAAGTTTGAATTATTTAGCTTTAGGATTTAGTTTGGGCAAAGGTTTGGGTATGGGCTTTGGTATTATGCCCTATTCCTCCGTTGGGTATAATCTGGTAGATGAACAGACCAATGCAAGCGGCTCCTTGACCAATGTGTATACTGGTGAGGGGGGATTGACTCGGGTTTTTTATTCAATTGGTTATAAGGTTTTTAAAGATGTAAGTATTGGCGCAACCATAAACTTTAACTATGGAACATTGGACAGTCAGCGATTACAACAAGTAGATGGTATACAATTTGGGACTTTTGATCGCCGTAGCTCTAGGGTAAACGGTTTCGATTTTAATTATGCATTGAACTACACCCCAATTATTAAGGATAAAAATAGGTTGCATTCGTCCATACGGGTGAATACACAAGGAAATTTAGTTTCAGAAAATGATAGACAAATCGGCTCCTTCTCTGTTGCAACTGGTGGTAATATTGAGGAGTTACAAGTCAATCTAGTTGCTCAAAACCTTAAGAATACCGAATTGAAAATACCCACTACAACCACTTTAGGCTTGGGATATGGTGAAGATTTGAAGTGGTTCGTTGGTGCTGAATACAGTTTTCAGGGGATGGGATCCTTCGAGAATTCTTTTTTAGGAGCCGATAGTGTTCGTTACCAAGACGCAAGTTCATATGCATTTGGGGCCTTTATTACCCCAGACCATACTTCGTTTACAAGTTACCTTAAAAGAATAACGTATCGTGCGGGTTTAAGGTTGGATAATACGGGTATGATTGTCAATGATGTTGATATAAATAACTTTGGCATAACTTTTGGATTAGGATTACCACTGGGAAGAAGTTTCTCCAATCTCAATATAGGCTTTGAATTGGGAAGAAGGGGAACGACCAGGGCGAATCTTGTTGAGGAAAGTTATTTTAAAATTAATATAGGCCTTTCTTTGAATGATCGTTGGTTCCAAAAAAGAAAAATCAATTAATAAAAATTTAGTACATTAACCACTTTAAAACATATAAGAAATGAAAACGAAATTTTACTTCACGGCAATTATGTTCCTTGGAATGATGGGGGTAAGTAATGCACAGGCTCAAAATCCTGAATGTATGACCAATCTATCTATATTTTCTGAACATGCAAAAGTCAAAAATTATGATGCGGCTTACGAGCCATGGAAAATGGTCTATGAGACATGTCCACAATTAAACAATGCCATTTACGTATACGGAGAGCGTATACTTAAAGATAAGATGGATAAAGCTACAGGTGCGGATAAAGAGAAATTCGCTAATGAAATAATGGGGCTTTATGACAATAAATTGAAGCATTTTGCCTCTAAAACCAGTGTTGCGGTTACGGCGATAGATAAGGCCTTGGTCATGTACGACAACAAAATGGCCGACGATGCGAAAATGTATGAAATGATGGGTGATGCCTATGCTAAGGATAAAGAAAACTTCACCAATCCAAAAGCCTTATATATATATTTTTCAAGTTTGGTCGATTTGCATAATGCCGGCAAAAAAGATTTACAGGAAGTATTTGATGTATACGATAATGTAACAGAAAAGATAGAAACTGAAAACGAAAAAATTACTGAAAAAATTGCAACACTTTTACCTAAAGAGGAGGCTGGAACATTAACGTCCAAAGAAAAATCCCGTTTAAAGTCATATAACTCTTATTCTGAAGTATATGGTAAAATTGCGGGAAGTATCGACTCCAAATTAGGTCCTTTGGCAGATTGTAATAACTTGATTCCTTTATATGAAAAAAGTTTTGAGCAAAAGAAGGGTGATGTGGTTTGGGTAAAACGAGCGGTAGGTTTGATGTTCAATAAAGAATGTACGGATGATCCCATGTTTAAAAAATTGTTTGAAGCCCAATTGGCTTTAGATCCATCTGCAAGCGCATATGTTTATGGTGGAACTCTAAAAATGAAAAATGGGGATACCCAAGGAGCATTAGGGGATTTTGATAAGGCATTGTCTTTGGAAACCGATAATATAAAAAAATCGAATATTGCCTATAAGGTTGCCACTATCAATAAAAGAAAAGGCAGTAAGTCTACAGCTCGTAGCTACGCACAAAAAGCAATTGATTTTAACCCATCGAATGGTAGGGCTTATTTATTGATTGCCAATTTATATGCGACAAGTGCCAACGATTGTGGTAGTTCTACATTTGAGAAGAGAGCAATTTACTGGAAAGCTGCGGAGATGGCAAGACAGGCAGGTAGGGTAAACCCTTCTTTAAGCGGTTCCGCAAGCCAATCCGCAACTAGTTACGAAGCGAAAGCTCCTAGTAAAGAAATGATTTTTAGTTCTGGCATGGCCGGTAAAACGGTTTCTTTCTCCTGTTGGGTAGGCGGTAGTGTCAAGGTACCTTCGTTATAGTAAAAATGATGCAAATAGTTAATTATAGAGGCATTGCCGTGGTATGTACCATGGCAATGTTTTTTTTAGCTTGTGTTGACAACTATAAGAGGGTAGGCGAAGAGGCTGCCAAGAAAGTGTATCCAAGGGGAGTGGTAGAAGATTTTATTTTGACCTATACGGAAACGCCGGAAAAATTAGGTTCTGAGGATACTGGATCATCCAAAGTGCTGGCCATACTTTCAGGTCCTATCCGTAATGATTATGAGCAGCTTTTGTTTCCTTATCAAACCTTCCCTAAGGGATTGCTTGTTGAAATATTTAATGAAAAAAATGAAAAAACTACCATAGAAGCGGATTATGGAGTTTTGTATTCTTCCACTTCAATAGTAGATTTACGTGGTAATGTCATCATCAAAGGGGATGATGGAAAGAAATTGGAGACCTCCCAATTGTATTATGATCGAGATAATGAATGGGCGTTTACACAAGAAAAGTTTAAATTTACCAATCCGGAAGATGGTACTGTCATGGACGGGGAGGGAATGGATATTCAAAAGGACCTTCAGTTTTTGAATGCGCACAAAACCTACGGTTTAATGTTAATTAAAGAAGACCAAAATGATTAATATTTTAAGGTATACCGAATACCTATATGTAATAGTAGGCGGTTTTTCTATTTACAGAATTTTCACCGATTGGAATACCGATCGAAGCATGGCATATTTGTTCATATTCTTTGCAGTGGTATCCATAGGCATGTTCTTGTTTAGGAGAAACTACAGGAAAAAATTTGAACAACGTCAACGGGATAATAAAAACTAGCAGTGGGTACAGCCGGTATTATTATTATTCTTTGTTTGGTTTTTTCAGCTTTTTTTTCCGGAATGGAAATAGCATTTATTTCTGCTAATAAAATCCATATCGAAATTGAAAAAAAGCAAGATGGTTTTTTGGCAATGGTGTTGTCTAGATTGACCAAAAGACCCTCTAAATTTATTGCCACCATGTTGATCGGCAATAATATAGCCTTGGTCATATATGGCCTTTTTATGGGAGAAGTACTTATGAACTGGTTTTTGGGTATGGCACCTGAGTTTGGTATTTTAAAGTGGTTGATTACAGATTTCAGTCTCTTGACCCAAACATTAATATCTACCTTTGTTATATTGATTACGGCAGAGTTTTTACCGAAGGTGATGTTTCAGATTTATGCGAATAAGTTATTGAAACTGTTTGCCATACCGGCCTTTTTATTCTATGTTTTATTTTCATTTGTCTCCGATTTCATCATCTGGATATCAGATCTGATCCTAAAATATGTTTTTGGTACTTCTGGTGATGAGGTTCAATTAGCGTTCAGTAAATTGGAACTTGGCGATTATATTACCGAGCAGATGGAAACGGTGGAAGAAGAAGATGAGATGGATACGGAAATACAGATTTTTCAGAATGCTTTGGAGTTCGCAGCCGTGAAGGCACGTGAGGTGATGGTTCCAAGAACGGAAATTATGGCGGTTGAAATGCAGGAGACCCCAAAAAACCTGGCCAAACTTTTTACAGAAACAGGATTTTCGAAGATTCTGGTATTTAATGATACAGTTGACAATGTTATCGGGTACATACATTCGTATGAATTGTTCAAGAAACCTAAGACGATTAAAAGCATTTTGCTTCCAGTTGAATTTGTTCCGGAAACGATGCTGATACAGGATATTCTTAACGTTCTTATTAAAAAGCGAAAAAGTATTGCAGTGGTACTGGATGAATATGGAGGCACTTCTGGCCTTATCACCGTCGAAGATATTGTTGAGGAGCTTTTTGGGGAAATTGAGGATGAACACGATTCCACAGATTTGCGGGAGGAACAAGTGGATGATCGTCACTTCTTTTTTTCGGCTCGCCTGGAAGTTGATTATATCAATGAGAATTATAAATTAGACCTTCCTGTATCCGATGAATACGAGACCTTGGGCGGCCTATTGGTACATAAAATGGGAGAGATCCCCGAAAAAGGTGTAGAGCTTACTATAGAGACTTTAAAATTTACGGTGTTAGAGGTGTCCAACACCAAAATAGACCTGGTTGCCATAGAATTTATAGACGAAGAATAACAGGGCTTTGATCAATAAATTACGCGTCTTTTTAGTTTTTATTATTTCAATTAAAAATGGTAGTTTTGCCTCCCGATAACCACAAAGGATTATTTTAAACGTTAAGCAGAATGGCAGTATTAGAAAATATTAGGAAACGTACTACAGTGTTGATCTTGATTATAGGGTTGGCGCTTTTTGCATTTGTGATTTCTGGTGTATTTACCAGCAGCAATCTTGGAGGGGAAAAAGTAGGTTCCTCAGTTGCCGAAATTAATGGCGAGGATATTTCTATTAATGAATTCAGGCAAGAGGTGGAGACTGCCTCTAGAAGAGTAGGCCCAACTACTTCATCGATGCAAGTAATTAATCAAGTTTGGGAAAATAAAATAAGAAAGACCATTTTAGGTGAGCAGTTCGAAGAATTGGGCATTGGCATAGAGCAAGATCAGATTGTTGATTTTCTTCGTACTACCGGATATGCGCAGAATCCTGAATTTCAAAATGGGAATGGACAATTCGACCCGAACCGTTTTAAGCAAACCGTTGCTGATTGGAAAGTAAACAACCCTGCCCAGTACGAAGCTTGGTTACAAACCGAGAACGAAATCATTCAACTGGCTAAGGAACAAACCTATTTCAATATGGTTAAAGCCGGTGTTGGGGCAACTTTGAAAGAAGGGGAGTTGGATTATAAATTGGCGAATGAAAAGATGGACATTAAATATGTGAGGGTGCCATACACATCTATTCCAGATAGTACGATTACGGTAACAAAAAGTGAGATAGCAGATTCCGTTAACGATCATAAAGAGGAGTACAAGCAAGAGGCGGCAAGGGATATACAATATGTGTACTTCGAAGAAAAGCCATCAGAAACGGATGATTTGGCCATAAAAGAAGCCATTGTAAAGCTTATGGATGATACCGTAGAATATAATTCCCAAACGGATCGAAACGACACAATTAGAGGTTTCCGTAACGCTAAGGATATGACCGCTTTCTTAGATCGCTATTCAGATACCAAGTTTGATACCATATTTAAAGCAAAAAAAGAATTGCCTTCCAATGTGGCAGATACATTGATGAACTTAAACGTGGGTGAAATGTATGGCCCTTATAAGGATGGAGGTTATTACAAATTTTCTAAAATGATGGCCAGAAGGCCAAATGGTTCGGTTAAGGCAAGTCATATTCTATTGTCCTATACAGGCGCTACTAGGGCCAATCCTGAAGTAACAAGAACAAAAGAGGATGCGGAGGCCAAAGCAAAGGAACTACTGAAAGAGGCTAAAAAATCCGGCATAGTGTTTTCTGAATTGGCAAGGGATAATTCCGATGGGCCTTCCGCTCCTAACGGTGGAGATTTAGGTTATTTCCAAAGGGGAGTCATGGTTCCAAAATTCAATGATTTCGCTTTTAACAATAGTGTTGGTACCATTGGTTTAGTGGAAACTGATTTTGGATTCCATATAATTAAAGTTGACGATAAGGAGGATGTCGTTCAGATTGCTACTGCTTCGAGAGAAATAGTTCCCTCCGAAGAGACAACAAATACCTTGTTCACCGATGCGACAAAATTTGAAATGGAAACTACGGCAAATGAAAGTGGCTTTTCAGAATTGGCGAAGAAAGAGGAGTATGTAGTACGACCTGTAAATAAAATAAAGGCTTTGGATGAAAGTTTACCAGGTTTGTCCAATCAACGGAATATTGTACAATGGGCATTTAATAGTAATACCGAAGTTGGGGATATCAAAAGATTTAATATCAACAGCGGGTATGCCGTTGTTCAACTTACCGGCAGTTATGCAGAAGGGGTGATGAGTGCAGAGGATGCATCAGTTTTGGTATTACCTATTATAAGGAAGGAACGTAAGGCTGCGCAAATCATGTCCGCAAATAAAGGTAAGGATATGGCGACTATTGCAACGAATAATAACGTTTCCGTTTCTACGGCAACTGCGCTAACCGTTAAATCACCAACCATTCCAGGTGCCGGCAATGAGCCGGTGGTCGTGGGAAGTGCATATGGATTGTCTGAGGGAGCTACTTCCGATTTAATTGAAGGAAATACAGGAGTTTTCAAGATTGAAATCGTAAAGAAAACCGAAGCTCCGAAATTGGATAACTACAGTACCTATGCGAATACCTTAAAAAGCAATGCTGCAAATCGGGTGAATACGGCTGTTTATAATGCATTGAAGAACGCCGCTACAATTGAAGATAAAAGAGCGACTTTCTATTAGTATAAAGTTGATATAATTTAAAAAGCGTCCATCTTGGACGCTTTTTTTATAAAATCATTTTATCATACGGTAGTACTGTGGTGTAGCCTTTCTTTTTAAAATACTCCATTTCTGAAGTGGTTCCTGTTGCCAATATAAAATCGCCGCCCCACGCCCCTAAACTTTTAATGGTACCCGGATAATCAGCAAATAGGGAGTCCTTAACCGTAGGAATTTTTAAGGTGTCGGATATAATTTGTTCATGCGTACTCAGTAGGTTTTCAAATTCCTTCAAACCGGTACAGTTCAGTATACGCTCCGTGATGTCATTTATTTTCGAAATGAAATTACTTTTTTCAAGGTTTAGTTGCCGGTATGCTTTTATGGCATCTCGGCTATTTTTCTTTTGGTTGAGATACACAAAAAACATGTGGTCAGAAAAAATTGGAAGAAAGTTTACCTCATTAACCTTAGGGGTATAATTACGATTGGAATATAGAATAGGTTTATCGTGTCTTGCACATGCAATATCATAACCACTACCACCAAACGTAGCCGCCAATAACCGATAGGGGTCCACTTCTGCCCATTGTGCAATGTTGGAAATCAAGGTGGAGGAAGAACCAAGTCCCCAATTCTTTGGGAAAGTGAGTTTTGTTTCAATTAGGGTATAAACGATTGCTTCGGATAAAAAGGATGGGTTGAGCTTTTTAGCTTCCGATAAAATTTGCACCAATCGATTGGAAATCTCAACATTGGAAGTAACTACTGTATTTAAGTCAACTTTTGAGAATTTAGCATTGAACCAAACTTTGTCATTTTCATCAATACTTTTCCAAATTAGTGATTCGGAACCATCGGATTGAAGTTTTAAAGATTGCCCAAACTTAGTCGGTAATGCCAACCCCTTGGCACCATCCAAAATAGCATACTCTCCTGTAAGTAATAATTTTCCGTTACTGTACAGCTCTCTGGTCATTGATTATTTTCTTAACTCTTGCAACTGTAGTTCTACTTCACGGTGGGTAACGGTATGCGTTTTAAAATGTGATACCATTGTTTTTTTTTCAATTTCTGAGGCCCCTAGTTGATTTAAGATATTCAACAAGTGCATTTTCATATGCCCCTTTTGAATTCCGGTTGTTACCAATGAACTCACTGCGGCAAAATTTTGGGCAAGTCCTGCCGCAGCTATAATTTGCATAAGTTCTTCGGCGGAAGGGTTTTGTAATAATTCTAAATTGAGCTTTACCAAAGGATGTAGATTGGTGAGGCCGCCAACGGTACCTAATGCTAATGGAAGTTCGATCCAGAACTTGAAAATGCCATCGTTGATTTCGGCATGGGTCAAACTACGGTATTGACCATCTTTAGAAGCATAAGCATGAACCCCTGCTTCCACTGCCCTAAAATCATTACCTGTTGCAATAACCACTGCATCGATTCCGTTCATGACGCCCTTATTGTGCGTAACGGCCCTGTACGGTTCTATGTGAGCTATTTTAACTGCCCGGATTATTTTTTCGGCTGTAACTTGTGGTGTAAGTTCCGATGTCAATTGTAACGCTTCTATAGGGCAGCTAACTTGGGCTCTAACGGTACAGTTCGGAACAAAGTTGGACAAAATACTCATAATTACTTCTATGTCCTTTTCCTCATTCGAGAAATTTCCATAGGCCGCCGCCTCTGCTTTTAAGGTAGCTGCAAACTGTTCTAGACAACTGTTGATGAAATTTGCGCCCATGGCATCCTTGGTTTCAAAGGTGGCATGCAATTGATAGTAATTTGGGAGTTCTGCGGTTTTGTTTTTTAAAATGATATCGGTAATGCCTCCACCCCTTTTTACCATACTGTTGGTAAGTGAGGCGCTATCGATACATAGCTTTGGTTTTAAAAAGTTAAAAAACGATTGTAATTTTTGAAAATCACCTTTAAAGATAAAATGTACCTGGCCCACTTTTTCGGTACCAATGACCTCTGTTTTGAAGCCTCCTCTTTTTAACCAAAACTTTGCGGTTTTACTTGCTGCCGCTACCACCGAACTTTCTTCTATGGCCATGGGTATGGCGTACAACTTCCCATTGATCAGAAAATTTGGGGCAATACCCAAGGGTAGGTATAGGTTGGTGATGGTGTTTTCTATGAACTCATCATGAAGTCGTTGTATACTACTATCGGGATTCCAGTAGGTTTTAATTATTTTTTTGGTTTGTTCCGTATTTTGTGAATAGTGGGAGGCAACCCAGTCTATTTTTTCTTCCTTGCTAAGTTTAGAAAAACCACTTATTGGCTCAATCATTTAGGTATTGCTTTCTTCTAAAGGTTGATGTTTCTTTCAGGCTCTTGTTTAAAAGACTTCATTTTTTTTAAAGTAAATATAAGCATATTGACATGAATGGATAGCGAATTAGGGGAAGCGTTAAAGACCGTTTCTTTTTCTTTATAATCCGTGGTTTTTTAAGTAAATAGTGGTAAACTTGAGAGTTTTAACAAAAATCTACTTTTTATGCGAAAAATACACTTGTTGGCCTTAATATTAATTGCTTTTCAGGTATGTACCTGGGCACAGGAAAAACAAATTACAATTCCGGATATTTATCAAGGTACCTTTAAAACCGAAGGTATGGAAGCTTTACGGTCAATGAACAATGGAAAACAATATACGGTACTTAATTTGGATAGGTCCAATCAAATAGCTGCTATTGATAAGTTCGACTATAAAACCTTGCAAAAGGTATCTACTATAGTTTCCTCTGCAGATTTGGAAAATGTCCCATTTTTTTCTGCCTATACTTTTAGTGATGATGAAAAAAAGATAATGCTTTCCACTGAAGTGGAGTCCATATTTAGACGATCTACTTTAGGTATATTTTATGTGTACGACATCGATTCAAAAAATCTTACTAAGATCAGCGATGCCAAAATTCAAGAGCCCATGCTTTCTCCAAATGGTGAACAAGTAGCTTATGTAATGGACAACAACCTTTATATATTCTATTTGGAAACTGGTGAAACAAAGCGAGTAACTGATGATGGTGTCAAAAATAAAATCATCAATGGTGTAACCGATTGGGTCTACGAAGAGGAATTTTCCTTTGTTCGAGCTTTTCAATGGAATACGGATGGGACAAAAATTGCCTTTCTTCGATTTGATGAAACTGAAGTACCCGAGTTTTCTATGGACGTTTATGGTACAGACTTATATCAGCAGCCCTATGTTTTCAAGTATCCAAAAGCGGGTGAAAATAACTCTTTAGTTACGCTACATATTTTGGAAGTTTCGACCAAAAAAATTTCCGATATCGATTTAGGAGATGCCCATTATGTACCACGGATAGAATGGAAAAACCATAAGGATATGTTGAGCGTACAGACCTTAAATAGACATCAGAATCATTTGACATTGCATACGGTCAATTCGAAAACAGGTGAGGTTTCTGTCTTATTGGAAGAGAAAGATGATGCCTACGTGGATATCACCGACAATCTTACATTTTTGGATGATGACAGTTTTATCTGGTCTAGCGAGCAAGATGGATGGAACCATATTTACCTATACAATGCCGATGGCGAGCTTATGAATCAAGTGACCAATGGGGATTGGGAAGTAACCAATTACTATGGGTATGATCAGAATGAGGATAAAATATATTATCAATCCACCGAAAACGGTTCTATAAATCGAGGAGTTTTTAATATTGATAGTGGCGGCAAAAATAAGAAGGCGCTGGCAGTAACAAACGGGACTAACAGCGCTTCATTTAGTGCAGATTTCACCTATTTCATCAACACCTTTTCCAGCACGGTAACACCCCCAGTATATACCTTGCATAAAGCCATAAACGGAAAGAAAATAAAGGATATTAAGAATAACCAACAATTACTTGAAAAGCTAGAAGGCTATGAGATGAGTCCTAAAGAATTCTCAACCATTGCCATCCATGGCAATGACCTAAATATGTACATGATCAAACCAAAGGATTTTGACCCATCAAAAAAATATCCACTTTTAATGTATCAATATAGTGGCCCCGGCTCTCAAAATGTATCCAATGGTTGGATGGGCGCGAATGATTACTGGCATCAGATGTTAGCCGCGGAAGGATATATCATTGCATGTGTAGATGGTAGGGGCACCGGATTTAAAGGGCGTGATTTTAAAAAAGTCACCTACATGAATTTGGTAAAGTTCGAAACCGAAGATCAAATAGCAGCGGCCAAAAAATTGAGCGGGCTTGATTATATTGACGAGGATAGAACGGGAATATGGGGCTGGAGTTTTGGCGGCCATATGGCAACAAATTGCATTTTAAAAGGGAATGACACTTTTGAGACGGCCATTGCCGTTGCGCCCGTAACCTCATGGCGTTTTTACGATACTATTTATACAGAACGCTTTATGCGAACCCCAGCAGAAAATCCAAGCGGGTATGACGATAACTCCCCTTTCAATTATCCCGAATTATTGGAAGGGAAGTATTTATTGATCCATGGATCTGGAGATGACAATGTACATGTACAGAATACCATGCGTATGATAGAAGCCTTGATCCAAGCCAATAAACAGTTTGATTGGGGTATCTATCCTGATAAAAACCATGGAATATATGGAGGTAATACCCGAATTCATTTGTTTCATAAAATGACCGACTTTATTAAAGAAAACCTATAACCAACCTTAGATAATTATGACTGAAACCACAGAATTCTCAGACCAAAAACAGCTTTTTGGACATCCACAAGGATTGTTCTACTTATTTTTTGCAGAACTATGGGAACGATTTAGTTTTTATGGTATGCGAGCGTTGCTAACGCTATACATGATTGATGTAATTTTTGAAAAGTTAGTTGAACGTGATTTTGCGACGGCAGCTGTTTATGCCTCCTATGGCTCCTTGGTCTATGCTTCAACTGTAATTGGCGGTCAAATTTCGGATAAGATTTTGGGCATGCGAAACTCGATTTTTTTAGGAGGTATACTAATGGCCATAGGTCATTTTGTGTTGGCAATAGAGAACGATATGGCCTTCTACTTGGCATTGGCGCTAATAATAGTTGGGAACGGTTTTTTTAAGCCTAATATCTCAACCTTTGTTGGAACTTTATACCCGTATGGTGATCCTAAAAAAGATTCAGGTTTCACCATATTTTATATGGGAATAAATATAGGAGGATGGATCGCCCCATTGTTATGTGGCTGGCTGGCATATGAATATGGTTGGCATTACGGTTTTGGATTAGCAGGTGTTGGAATGTTGACAGGGCTGATCTTCTTTTGGAGCGGTATCAGGAAAAATGTTTTTGGCAATAGAGGCCTACCACCAAATACCGAGGTGATGGGTAAGAAAATATTAGGAATTAAACAGGGGGTTTTAATTCCTGTCCTAGCTGTTTTATCCGCCCCATTAATAGCATTTATACTTTCCGCATATAAATCACTAGGCGCAGAGGGGACTTTTTTTGGAGATCAGAACATCGTAAATATAATTTTTAAGTTAATAGGTATTTCCATATTGGTGTATTTGGGAAGTATCATGTATAAAGCCACATTGGATGAACGTAAAAAACTTTTTGTTGCGGTACTGATAACCTTTTTCATGACCATTTTTTGGGGCTTTCATGAACTTTCAGGAAGTGTAATCACACTTTTTGCATCTCGAAATGTAGAATTAGCAATAATGTCTGCTTCGCAGACCAATTCGCTAAACTCTATGTTCATCATTATTTTGGCTATTCCAATATCCATGATGTGGACCTATTTGAGCAAGAAAAATGTCAATCCAAGAACGCCCTATAAATTTGGCTTTGGCCTTTTATTTGCAGGGATTAGTTTCTATGTTTTAGCGTTGAGTGGGGCAAGTGCAAATGATTCTGGTTTAGTGCCTTTCGCTTATTTATTGTTAATGTATTTTTTACTTTCCGTAGGGGAACTTTTTATGTCTCCTGTAGGGTTATCCAAAATTACCGATTTATCACCGAAGCGAATCGTGGCCTTTATGATGGGAGTTTGGTTTTTATCTTCAGCATTTGCTTTTCAAGTAGTAGGTTTTATAGGTAAGCAATTGGCCATTGAAAGTACTGATAAAAATATTGGAGGCTTTGATACCTTAACTATTTATACGGATGGGTTCGATTTAATCGCTAAATATTCTATTGCGGCCGGTGTGTTGGTGCTTCTGGCATCGCCTTTAATTAAAAAATTAATGGGCAACATACATTAGTCCTTCGTAGCAATGTAATTAAAAGCTCCCTTTTCACCCGTATAGTGGAAAGGGATTTTATTTTTAAGGCAGGTCAATTGCCAACGGGCAATATAGTTTTTATAGTTACTGCCATCGGCAATGATTTCTATAGGGTTTATAATTTGAATTAATCTTTCAAGATTTATTTTTGGCGATTGAACCAACAAAATTCGATTATTGGAAATTTCAAAAGGATAGCTGCCCACACTATCGATTAATAGTAAAGTTGAATTTTGCATGTTATAACTGTTTGTTAAAGAATCATGGTGGATGGTATTGATTCGCTCTCCAATTTGATAATCCTTTACTACGTTTTTAGTTCTGTTTTTATGATTGGTAAGCACCCATACTTTCTTTCCATTTCTATTCAGAATGATGCTGTTTCTGTTTTGATGTAGAATCACAAACTCCTTTCTTTCGGCCGCTTCCACTTCTTGATATATGGTCCAACCTTGAAAACAGATTAGGCTGATTATAAAGAATGAGATACGTCTATAGGTGAAATTCGATACCGTATTCATTAACAAAATCAACACTAGAAACGCTAGCAATAGCTGTCCGAAATCAAAGGAAACGGAATCAAAAATAAAACGTTCCTGTTTGGCTACCCAACCGATGAGGCTGTTCATTAGACTAATGATTTCATTGTAAAACCAAGCCAGCTGGGTGGGTAGCCAATTTATAAGTGATAAGAAAATGATTGCTATTCCGAGACCCAAAATTAAACCCAATGCCGGTATGATAATTAAATTGGAAATAAAGAACAAGCCTGGAAATTGGTGAAAATAAAATAAACTGATTGGGAATACGCCTAATTGTGCCGCAAGACTTACACAAAGTAGTTGCCAAAAGTAACGGACTATTTTATTTTTTGGAAGCCACAGTTTCTGAAGTGATGGGAATATCCACAATATAGCGAATACGGCTGCATAACTCATTTGAAAGCCAACCTGAAATAACAGATTAGGATTTATAAAAAGCAGAATGAACAACACCGATAGGGCTAAAATATTAAAGGAGTTACTTGGTCTATTTAAGTAAAGGGCATAGGCAACAAAAGTAAACATCGTCGTAGCTCGTATGATACTTGCAGACATTCCGGCGAGAAAGGCAAATCCCCATAATAATACAACGGAACTGAATAATATAAGCGTTCTGCCCTTAGGGATATATTTTAAGGGTCGCAATAGGAATTGAATCAATAACAATAGTATACCGATATGAAGTCCCGAAACCGCAAGAATATGTACAGCTCCAGCTTTTTGATAATTGGTATAGGTTTCTTCAGAAATATCAGCGCGTTGACCTAATAACAGCGCCTGGATGACGCCCAGTTCATCTGCCCCAAAATTGGCTTGCTTCAGTGCCGAGATAATATGATTCCTTGCCCGTGATGCTCTTCCAACTAAGGTTTTTGTGGGAATTTCTACTTTAAGAAAATGATTCGGAAGAATTCTTATTTGATGATAAACGCCCAAATCTTCTAAATACTTTTTGTAATTGAATTGATGCGGATTCAATGGTGGGTGTATGGATTGCGCACTGGCATAGACCAAAATTTCATCATCAATTTGCAAAATTCGGGAATTGGAATCCAAAGGAATGGTGACCAAAAGGCTACCAGTGGCAAAATTGCCATCAACATTCTCAACCCTTGCGAAATAGCGATTTGAAAATTGATTGGGTTTAAGCACCTCCGATATCTTCAAACTCCAATATGCCGTTTTTTCAAGGGGCATTTTACTGTAATGGCCTGCGTGGTTTTTGGGTTGTGCCCTAGAATAGCTATAGGCTCCCAACGAGACTACGGTAATGGCCACAATACAACCGAATAGTATTGTATTCGTTTTTTTTTCGATTGAAAATACCGCTGTGAGCAGTAGAAAAAGCGATACAGTTAGCATTAGGAGTGGAACTGGGTCAACCGGGTATAGGCGGCCGAGTAAAATTCCAAGTAGTAGTAATAGCGTTAATTTAATCGGAATAAACGCCAGTAACTTCATTTTAGAGAATCCTTGTTGCTTTTACAAAAGCTTGGTTCCAGAAACCATCGCGCAATGATGAGACCGTTACGCCTCGTGATGTGGAGGCATGAATAAATGTTATTTCATCATTTGCTATTCCGACCACCATACCAACATGGTTGATTCTTTTTGAACCTCTACTAGTTTTAAAAAACAAAAGGTCACCCTTCTGTACTTCCTTCACCGTAATGCGCTTACCTTCTTCAGCCATGTGAAACGATGTTCTTGGCAGCTGAATATCATGTTCCCTAAAAGAAACGTAAAGTAATCCGGAGCAATCCATACCCTTTTTGGTAGTTCCTCCAAATTGATAACGAACACCGGAGAATGTTAGTGCCGTATTAATGACTTCATCTGCCCTAGTGGGAATGTCGGGAGTGGTAACGGTTGGTGTAGCACTATCTTTTGGTTCGGATTCGTTACCAGTTCGGACATTATTGGCAGCGGCAACTGAAATCTTTCGTTCGGTATCGGAACTACTGCTTCTTTTTCCCGAACCACAGCTTATAAATAAAAAAATTATAAATATATAGGGTAGTTTACGCATAAGATCAAGGTATTCCCTTTAGTACGTGAACTTCAAAATTATAGAATTATTTCATTAAAAATGGAAAACACCTATGCTTTGGTGTTTTTTATGATTAAAGTAGCAGCCATTTGACTAGCACCGGTACCTCCCAACTTTTTAATAAGTTCATCGTACGCAACCAATTGTTTTGCCCTTGACTCGCCACTCAAAATAAGCTCTAGTTCTTTTTTAAGATTTTTTTTGGTGAACGTGTCCTGAATTAATTCCTTGACAACCTCTTGCTGCATAATCAAGTTCACCAAGGAAATAAATTCTAAAGTAATGATTCGCTTTGCGATCTGATAGGATATCCAATTGGCCTTATAACAAACAACTTGGGGGACTCTGAATAAGGCTGTCTCTAATGTTGCCGTGCCACTGGTTACCAATGCAGCTGTGGAAATGCTTAGAAGGTCGTAGGTTTTGTTCTGGATCAATTTAACGTTGGTATCCTTTAAAAAGGGAGAATAAAACTCACTGTCCAAACTAGGGGCACCTGCAATGACAAACTCATAATCGGAAAAATCACCAGTCAATGAAATCATTAGGGATAGCATTTTTTGCACTTCCTGTTTACGGCTTCCCGGTAATAATGCAATAATGTTTTTTTTGAGGTCTAGTTTATTTTCCGATCTAAACGCTGCTTCGTTCAGATGAGGCCTATTGGATATAGCATCGAGTAACGGATGGCCAACAAAATGAACGGGAAGATTATGTTTTTTTTCGTAGAATTCTTTTTCAAAGGGGAGAATTACATACATGTGATCAATCGTTGCTTTTATTTTTTCTATTCGTCCTTCCCTAGAGGCCCAAATCTGGGGAGAGATATAATAATTGGTTCTAAAACGGTTTTCCTTCGCCCATTTCGCAATTCTTAGATTGAAACCGGAGTAGTCGATAAAGATGATCGCATCTGGCTGAAAGGTCAAAATATCGTCCTTACAAAATTTAATATTTATAAAAATGGCATTCAGATTGAAAAGTACTTCCAAAAATCCCATAAAAGCCATTTCCTTGTAGTGCTTCACCAACTTACCGCCAGCTTCCTGCATAAGATCACCACCCCAACATCGTACCTCGGCTTCCCTATCTTGAATTTTTAATGCCTTAATCAAATTGGAACCATGTAGGTCGCCCGAAGCTTCACCGGCAATGATGTAGTATTTCATTTTAAAACACTTTATAGTAAAGAATGATAAATGCCGTTAGGATGGTAGCCATTAAAACCCCTTTTGCCCTATTGTCCCTTTTGATTTTTAAAAATCCAAAGAAGGCAAGCAAGTTTAAAATGGCCCCAAGGGCTAAAAGGCTACCTACATGGTCTTGTGCCACCGCTGCAGCATAGGTTTCGGATATACTCAAATCAGAAAATAAGAGTATATATAGCAAAGTGCCGATAGTATTGGCAATAAGTCCTACTAGTAGCCCAATAAGAATTTCTTTTTTGCTATTCATTGGTCAATGTTGATCAAAACAGTTGATTTAATTTGTGCCGCGGATTAAATATTAAAATCCCCAAGTATTCAATTCTTGGATCACATGATGAGCGGTCAGGTCAAATTGGGTCGGCACTACCGATATATATCCATTGGCCAAAGCCCATTCATCGGTATCCTCTCCTTTGTCCAATAATTCAAATTCCCCGGTAAGCCAATAATAATCCTTGCCCATAGGGTTGGTTCGTTTATCAAATTTCTCCTTCCAATTTGCTTTCGCCTGTCTACATATTTTAATTCCTTTTAATTTCTTTTTTTTAAGTTTGGGAATGTTGACATTGAGAACTGTTCCTTTCGGTATACCATGGTGCAAAGCTTCGGTCACTATTGTATAAATAAAGTCTTCTGCTTGTGAAAAATCTGCTTCCCAACTATAATCACATAATGAAAACCCTATAGCAGGGATTCCTTCAATACCTGCTTCTATAGCTGCGCTCATGGTACCTGAATATATCACGTTAATTGAAGAATTTGATCCATGGTTGATGCCACTTACACAGATATCGGGTTTTTTGGATAATAGTTCTTGAAGTGCTAATTTCACACAGTCTGCAGGTGTGCCGCTACAACTATATTCCAAAACGCCTTCAGTATCCAGGTCAATTTTCATTTTCTTTGAATATAGGGTACTATCCAGGGTAATTGCATGACCCATTCCGGATTGGGGACTATCCGGCGCAACCACGATTACATCCCCAATTTTTTTCATAATGGAAACCAACATGCGTAGGCCAGGAGCGGTAATGCCATCATCATTGGTTACTAGGATTAAAGGTTTTTCCATGGGATATACTTTCTATAGTAAAAATACGTTTTTATAAAGGATATGGTAGAAGGGCCGTTTAACAAAAAATTAATTCTTAAGCCATTAATTGGCATGGTTTTTTCTTTATCTTACAGACTTATGTAGTTAAAAACGCTACGGTTAACCCTCAAATAAGTAGATATTGAAAAGGAAAATTAAAGATAATTTTATGAAAAGAAATTTAGCCTACGTACTACTGGTGATGCTTATTGCAGTTGCATCCTGTAGTTTTACGAACAAGACTTTTGAGAATGATGATAAAGATAAATTATTATTGGACTTGATTACTTATGTCTTGGAAAAAGGACATTACGAGCCAAAAGAGATTAATGATGAATTTTCAGTGAATGTTTTCGAAGATTTTATTGACGTAATCGATCCTACAAAAAGGTATTTCCTTGCTTCCGATATAGCGGAGTTTGAAAAATATAAATTTCAAATCGATGATGAGATCAAAAATACGGACATCACATTTTTTAACGTGGTCTATGAGCGCTTGATGCAGCGTATGGATGATGTCAAAGAAATTTATAAGGATGTACTTAAAGAACCTTTTGATTACAATCAGCAGGAAAGTATCAGTATTAAATATGACAACGAATCATTTGCCGCCAATAAGGTAGAGTTAAAGGAACGTTGGAGAAAGCAATTGAAGTACGCTACTTTGGGCACCTATGATTCCAAAATTTCCCATATGGAAAATGAAGATTTGGAAGTAACGGATGAGCATGATCATAAAGCGCATTCTCCAAAAGAAGCGGAATTGGAATCTAGGGAATCTACAGAGGCTACTTTAGATGAGTTCTTTGATTTTGTAAGTGACCTTGAGCGTAAGGATTGGTTTGTACAGTATATCAATACCATTGTTGACGAATTTGACCCACATACATTCTATTTTGCCCCAGAGGACAAGGAGAAATTTGATATGAGTATGTCCGGTAAATTTGAAGGTATCGGTGCCAAACTTCAAAAAAAGACAGAAGGTGCTAAAATAGTCGAGATAATTTCTGGTGGCCCTGTTTGGAAAGATCAGCGATTGGAAGTTGGTGACGAAATTCTTAAAGTTGGTCAAAATGGTGAGGAACCAATCAATATTGTAGGGATGCGTTTAGACGATGCCATTAAATTGATCAAAGGTGCTGAAGGAACCGTTGTGGATCTTACCGTTAGAAAAGTGGACGGTTCATTAGAAGAAGTATCCTTGACGAGGGATGTTGTTGAACTAGAAGAATCCTACGCGAAATCTGCCACAATCATTAAAGGTAAAGAGAAGTTCGGTATCATCAATCTTCCTAAATTTTATGTGGATTTTGAAGATTATAGTGAAAGAAACGCTGCTACTGACGTTGCTAAAGAGGTGGAGCGATTGAAAGAGGAAGGCGCTGAGGGGTTGATCTTGGATTTACGTGATAATGGTGGAGGATCTTTAAAGACCGTTGTAGAAATGGCAGGTCTTTTTATAAAAGATGGTCCGATCGTTCAAGTGCGTTCAAAAGACAAGAACAAAGATGTGTATGATGATAAGGATGAAAGAATTCAGTGGGATGGTCCATTAGTAATTTTGGTCAACGAATTGTCTGCGTCCGCTTCTGAGATTTTAGCTGCTGCAATGCAAGATTATAAGAGAGCGATAGTAATTGGTAGCAGGCAAACTTTTGGGAAAGGTACTGTTCAAAACGTAATTCCATTGAACACTATGTTGCGCAGCAATGAACATGGCGATTTAGGGGCCATCAAAATAACAACCCAGAAATTTTACAGGATCAATGGTGGATCTACGCAATTGGAAGGAGTAAAAAGCGATATTGTAGTGCCGGATCGATATAGTTATATAGATTTAGGGGAACGGGATCAATCCAATCCATTAGGTTGGGATAAAATTTCACCTGCCGATTATAAAATTTGGGATGGATATATCGATTATGACAAAACCATTGCGGATAGTCAAAAAAGAATGGAATCCAATCTTCAAATAAAATTGATCGAAGAAAATGCAAAATGGTTGAAGGCCCAGCAGGATGAAACCGAAATTTCCTTGAACTACGATACCTATAAAAATGAAAAGAACAAGGATAAGGATCAATCAGATTACTTTAAAAGGTTGACGGATTACGACTCTAAGCTAACATTCAACTCTTTGGGTTACGAACAGCAATTGTTCACTAAAGATTCCGTTTTACGGGAAAAAAGAGACAGATGGCATAAAAATTTAGCCAAGGATGTGTATGTAGAGGAAGCCGTAAATGTATTGGAAGATTTAAAGATCAATAATATTAAACAAGGTAAACTTGCAAGTGTAAGGGATTAAATCATAATCCAAAACAATATAAAAAAAACCGCCGTATTAATACGGCGGTTTTTTTTATTCTCTTAAAGTTTTAATCATTTCAATTTATCAGCATGTAATTTCCTAAGCTTAGCGAGCTTCGGATTAATGACGACCTGACAATACCCTTGGGCGGTATTGTTTTTGTAATAATCCTGATGATTTTCTTCCGCATCATAAAATGTACCCAACGGACTTAATTCCGTAACAACGGGTTTGTCATAAATAGTTCCCATTTGTTCCAAAACGGATTTTGCTATTTTTTCTTGGCTGTCATTATGGTGGTAGATGACAGAACGGTATTGGGTTCCGGTATCAGCTCCTTGTCGGTTTAAGGTAGTAGGGTCATGCGTAGTCATAAAAACGATAAGGATATCTTGAAAGGAAATTACTTTTGGATCAAAAGTGACCTGTACAACCTCCGCATGGCCGGTTAGACCTGAACATACCTCCCTATAGGTAGGTTTTCCAGGGGCATTACCTCCCGTATAACCAGAAACAACTTCCTCTATCCCCTTAATTTCTTGAAAGACGGCTTCGGTACACCAGAAGCATCCGCCCCCTACTGTTGCAACTTCAAATTTGGAATTAACCATTGATTTCCTCCTTTTCCAATTGCATAGATACTGAATTAATGCAGTACCGTAAACCACTTGGTTCTGGTCCATCAGGGAAAACATGTCCTAAATGGGCATCACAAGCGTTACAAATTGCTTCTACGCGTACCATTCCAAAGGAGGCATCCTTATGATACTTTATAGCATTCTCCTTAATGGGTTGGGTAAAACTGGGCCACCCGGTACCGGATTCAAATTTTATGGTAGAATCAAATAAAGATGTACCGCAACAGATACATTCATATTTACCGGCTTCATGGGTGCTACAAAGTGCCCCTGAATGAGGAGCTTCGGTACCTTTTTTTCGGGTTATCCTAAATTGTTCAGGGGTTAAGATTTCTTTCCATTCCTGTTCTGTTTTTTCTATTCTTTTATCGGGCTCCGGGTTTCCTTGCACCGAATAATGAATTATATCTTTCCAAGTTAATATCATAATTTTCTTTTCTTTAAACTTTTTTGAACTATAGCCGTTAGTCGGGAATATCCAATATTTCTTACAAAATTAAGGTAATTTTAGACCATGGGGCATCGGACCAATAATAAAACTATTTACAGTATTTTGATACTTATTTGTGTAATAGGTTTTTGGCTGGTTGAAAATTATTATACGCCAGTCACCTATTCGAAAAATGATGTAGATATAATATTCAACAGTTTTCCAAAAGAACTTTTACCGACTTCTACAACGGGCGAAATTGTTGACCATAATTATTTTTCGTTGTCCTATAATGAACCTTTTGAACAGGCAGAATGGGTGGCCTATATACTGGATAAAAGCCACCTAACCTATGATGATCGAAAACGACCCTATTTCATCGAGGACCCGTTCGTTTCTTCCAAATCAGCAGATTGGAAGAACTATAGAGGTTCTGGATACGATCGAGGACATTTGGTGCCGGCAGGGGATCGTAGGTTTTCTGAACAGGCTTATAATGAAACCTTTTATACCAGTAATATCAGTCCGCAAAACAGGGAGTTTAACGCAGGTATATGGAACAATCTGGAAAAACAAACAAGGCGGTGGGCAAAGAAGTACGGAAAGCTGTATGTAATTACCGGCGGTGTACTTACCAATGGTTTAATGGAGATTGGGGCAGAGGATGTGGATGTGCCCGATGTTTTTTACAAGATTATAGCCCGTAAAAAGGGAAATCGAATAAGTACTATCGCGTTTTTGATTCCCAATAAGCCTCAGCTTGCGCCTCTGAGCAAATTCATTGTTTCCATAGATGAAGTGGAAAAAACTACAGGAATTGATTTCTTTAATGACCTGCCTATAAATCAACAGGAATCTTTCGAGCAAATTACGATAAACACCGATTGGGAATTTTAGAAACTTTCCTTTAATCGGTTGGTATCCAATCTTAAGAAAATAAAAAGTAAAATGGTAAAGAACAACAAGCCAGAACCGCCGTAACTAAAAAAGGGGAGGGGTATTCCAATAGTAGGCAGTACGCCTATAACCATTCCTATATTTATGAAATAGTGAACCAATAGAATGGAAATTACACCAGAACCATACATTCTTGCGAAAGAATTTTTCTGTCTTTCCGCTAAAGAAATCAATCGTAAAAAGAGAATGGAAAATAAAAAAATTACGGTGGCGGTCCCAATAAAACCCCATTCCTCCCCTACGGTACTAAAAATATAGTCTGTATGTTGTTCGGGAACAAAATTTCC
>JBBSKR010000034.1:0-23677 GCA_038256135.1 Flavobacteriales bacterium
AAGTTTAATGTCGTTCTCGTCCCCTAGCAGTTCCACGGTCTTATAATTAGCGGAGAATTTGTAATTGAGTACTACATTGGACCTTTTAGTTGCCAAAATTCTTTCCTCCGGATTATAAGATCCCTCCAGATAATCGGTTTGGGTCTCGGAACCATTAAAAGATGCAATGACTTTAATGCCATAGAGATTTTCCTTGATATGCGTAATATGGTACACAATCTTCTGATCTTCGATCTCACCGGTGGACTCATAACGACCTACGATAGTGTCCTCTAAGGATGCATTTTTGCAATTGACTACTAGCAGCAATATAAAGGCTACAATTAAAGGATTAGCTACTTTCAAATATGTTTTCATAGTATTTATATCAAGTCTTTAAATTACAGATTTTTCCATTTCAATAACGGGTAGCAACAAAAAATTTAAGAATACTTAATTTGAACAGTGCTGATGGTGAGTATTTGAAAAGTAAACGCATACGATACAAACTCATTTGACATTTCTTCATTTATATTATATCGAATTTTGGAGCTGTACGAGCTATTTTTTTATACTTTATTAACACTATGGCGCTTGCTTACGGCGGGTTGCATACTTGGTTTTAGCAAAAGTTTTTATCATTCCGTCACATCGCTCCCTTCGTTAACGCTCAGGAAAGGCTTAGTCGAGAGGTCTTGAATATTGATAGTTTGTAGTTCTCACCCGAGATTTCGTCGAATTAGGGACGTTCGAATTCGTAGCAGTATGTGCTTTTTGAACAGTTTTATCAAGCTTTGAAGTCTAAATTTAGTAATAGTAGAAAAAGAATCGATTCCTAATTTTAAACATTGTAGGCTTACATTAATCCTTGAGACCTTTAAATAGTCCACTTCGTTCCAACCACTGAAATAGTACTAGGCCTAAAAAATACAGTACAATGTCCAGTTCATCGGTTGTATAACGGTCATTATAATTGGGAAGTAGGTATTCAAAATAAATACTATAGCATACCGTTAGACCTACTTGTAGGTAAACAGGCACCGTTCTATCACCATCACTCTTGATATATCGTATGGCATATTGGCAAATTTTAAGTACAATAGGCATACATAGCAAATCATTGACATAATTATTGATCCATTCCGGTAGCCATAGCCCAAGCTGTTGCATGGCATATACCATAAGAGCTATGAAGCACATTATTGGAAAATACCATTTTCGTAGAAAGGTCATTTGAAAATTAGTAGATGAATACTGACTGGTACATTTAATTCCTTGGCATGCTACGCAGCTATATAGCCGAACAATAAGGCCAAAAAACCACCAATGGCAATAACGATGACCCAAATGGAGTAGAAGAATCTAGCAGTATATTTTATTACAATATTATCATTCTCTTTTGCATTCTCAAAGAACGTTGTAATACGATTCGGTTTTTTTGGACTTGCCGTATCCCGCTTTTCCAAAGCCCTTTTTTCGCGTTCCTGTTTTCTCTTCAAAAGAATATTGATCAGTTCGCCGCATTTTTGGCAATAATCCCTATTCAAATTTACCTTCCCACAATTAGGACAAGTTCTGTATACTTCGTTCGCCATAGATAGAATTAGTTATTCAGATGGCAGTTACAATTGCTACTAGCTCTTAAAAAACACCTTTTTAACTACCTTGAAAATCAAAAGTGCAACAAACCCAACAATCAATCCTACAATAAATTCAACTAGTATAGTCGGAACCATAGGAAGGATATCATGTAAAAATGGAACATTATGAACAAAAATTCCACCAGAAACCAACAGCAAAGCTATTGTCCCAATAATCGTCAGAGATTTTATCAACATGGGTAGGGCGTTCACAAGAAACCTACCTATTTTATCCGAAATACTATTATTTTCTTCATTGATATCAATCAATTTGGCTCCAAACTCATCCATACGAACAATAAGGGCCACAATTCCGTAAACCCCAACAGTAGCGATCAAGGCTACAATGGATACCACCACGATGCGATTGACCAAAGGCTCTTCGATTACCGTTCCCAATGCAATAATTACAATCTCAATAGATAGGATAAAATCAGTAGTAATGGCAGATTTGATTTTACTCTTCTCCAATTCAAGAATATCCTCTTTGCTTGGTGCCTCTGCATTTGGAGGAATTTGGGCTACAGGATGGGGTACGAAGAATTCATATATTTTTTCTGCCCCTTCAAACGCTAAATACAATCCTCCCAGTAGCAGAATTACGGTTATTGCCCAAGGCAGAAAAGCACTTAACAAAAAAGCTACAGGCAAAATGATTATTTTATTGAGAAAAGATCCTTTTGTAATGGCCCAGAGTACCGGTAGTTCCCGATCGGAAACAAAACCACTCGCTTTTTCTGCATTTACGGCCAAATCATCCCCTAAAATACCTGCTGTTTTTTTTGTAGCAATTTTACTCATTGCCGCAACATCGTCCAACAAAGCCGCAACATCATCCAAAACCGCAAAAAATCCAGAAGCCATAGATCATTTTAATTATTACCCCAAAAATAGTGTTATGTTTAGATTAAGTATAATTCATTACGTAGAATTAATAGCACGAAACCTATTCTTATAAAATTTTAAAAACAGAAACGCGGGGTAAAAATAAGGTGGAGGCCAACTACTTCCTTTAGGCACTAAATGATTGGATTTGCCTAAAAAGGTAACTCAAAGGTAACCTAACCGTCTTTATTGGACGATATTTCCAAAAGAGTTCGTTTTTTGAGAAAATTAAAGCCTTCGTTAGTCACTACTGTTACACTATTCCAAAATCCTTTTGTAAAATCAAATTTTATAAATTTTTTTAAGAATTATTCAAAGGCAAAGAAAATTTAAAAGCACTTCCTTTTCCTTCTTCACTTTCAATCCAAATGCGCCCACCATGTCTGTCCACAAATTCTTTACAAAGTATTAACCCCAAGCCTGAACCTTTTTCATTTGCCGTCCCTATAGTTGTTACATTTTTATCAATTTTAAATAATTTATCCCGAATTTCTTGATTCATACCAACTCCATTATCTGAAACCGTAATTTCGATAAAGTTTTGTTTGCGAAGCGTGTAAACATCTATTTTTCCGTTTGTGTCAGTAAATTTTATACCATTGGCGATAAGATTGCGCAAAACTGTTTTTAACATATTTTCATCGGCATAGAGTTCAACTTGAATAGATTGATCATAATTTAATGATATGTTTTTAATTTCTGCGGATGGATTTAATAGGTCAACTATTTCTATAATTATTGGTTTTAAATTTAAGGTAACCGGGTTAAATTTAATATGTCCTGTTTGTGATTGTGCCCAATTCAATAAATTATCAAGCAAGGTAAGTGCGTTTTTAGAAGTTGAATTTATCATACCTAAATACTGTTCGGATTCTACAACATCTAAATCTTTTACGTCTTCAATCAACAATTCTGACAATGTCAAAATATTAATAAATGGACCCCTTAAATCATGGGCAATTATTGAAAATAATTTGACTTTGGTAGCAATGAGCTCTCTTAATTTTATTTCGTTTTCTTCTGATTTTTCTTTTGCAACCATTAATTCTGATTGAAGGGCGACCGCTAAATTAGCTATGATCAACTCTTCTGCCAGTTTTTCGTTTTCTTTGCTTTGTTGCGCAAACTTTATTTTAGAAATAATTAGCTCTGCAGCCCGTTTTGCTTTCTCTTCCTTTTGGAAAACAAGTTCAATTTTAGCAATGATCAATTCTGCAGCACGTTTTTCCCTTTCTTCGTTTTGATGTTCAAGTTCTATGTTGGCAATCTTTAATTCGTCCGAGCGTTTTTTCTTTTCCCTGCTTTGATGCTCAAGTTCAATATTGGCAATGATCAATTCGGCTTCACGTTTTTCCCTTTCTCCGCTTTGATGTTCAAGTTCTATATTGGCAATCTTTAATTCGGCAGCACGTTTTTTCTTTTCCCTACTCTGATGTTCAAGTTCAATATTCGCGATCTTTAGTTCTGCTGCACGTTTTTCCCTTTCCAAGCTTTGGATGGAGAAATTCAAACGAAGGGTTTCATTTTGCTTTTGAAGTTCAGCTATCTGATTTTCTAATTCGTGATATGTTGGTTTATCTTTCATTGTTACAATAACAAATAATGGAAGGCATAATGAACATCTGTCGAGTATAAACTAAATATAGCAAATAAATTATAGATGTATTTTTATTCAAATTTTTCAAGGGTTAAACCTATTACAAGCAAATGGAAGTGGAAATGTCGATAACAACAAAAACATTAGTGCAGCCAAGGAAATATCCTTATCGGTTTTTAGTTTAATACCCCTAATTTTATGGGACAGGCCATTGTTCAAAAACACAATTTATTTAGTAAAACGTAAGGTCAAATTGCCCATTCAAGAGAATCATTTTGACTTTAATTTTTAAAAACAAATACTGTATTTAATTGATTTATAAAAAGTTGCATATGTTCCTTTTCAAGTTTGTCCCAGACATACATCTGTATTCACAGTATCAATTTGATAACCATTTGTGCATGGCCTATCTTTATACATAAATCGTACCACCTTTGCTTTAACCCGAAAAAATGGAAAACTATTTAGTTAGCGTAAACGAAAAGGAAACCCTTGTCAATAAAAAAGAGGTGGAACAACTTGATCTTGTCAAAATCAACCCTACCCATTTTCATCTTCTTCAAAACAACGTTTCCTTTAAAATTGGTGTACTCCAAACCGATTATTCGAACAAGACGCTAAAGGTCTCCGTAAATGGAAATACCTACGAGGTAAAAATTGCGGATGCATATGACCAACAGGTCAAAAAGATGGGCTTGCTGGCCGTTAGCGCTCAAAAGATAAATTCAATAAAAGCGCCCATGCCGGGATTGATCATCGATGTAATGGTAAAGGAAGGGCAAGAAATAAAGGAAGGAACTCCCCTGTTGGTTTTATCTGCCATGAAAATGGAGAATATCATTTTATCCCAAGGGGATGGGATTATAAAATCCATAGCAGTAGCTATAAATGATGCCGTTGAAAAAGGACAGTTGATCATTGAGATGGAATAAATAACCTGAGCCTCTAGACAGCGCTGAAGGTAAGCTAAGGCGTAGGACGGGAATGATAATATAAATACGTGTACAATGCGAAAAATACTGATAGCCAACCGAGGGGAAATTGCGCTTCGAATCATGAAGACCGCCCAGAAGATGGGAATCAAGACCGTTGCGGTATATTCGGAAGTAGATAGGAACGCACCCCATGTAAAATTTGCCGATGAAGCCGTTTTATTGGGAAAAGCACCTTCTTCCGAATCGTATTTGGTAATGAAAAAGATCATTGAGGCTGCAAAAATGACGAATGCGGAAGGAATACATCCCGGTTACGGGTTCCTGAGTGAAAATGCCGTCTTTGCCAAAATGGTAGAAGATAACGGTATCGTTTTTATTGGTCCGAAACCCCATGCCATTAAAGTTATGGGTAATAAATTGGCGGCAAAAGAAGCGGTACGGGATTATGATATTCCAATGGTGCCCGGTTTCGAAGAGGCTATTAGCGATGTAAAATTGGCCCAGAAAATAGCAAAGGAAATTGGATTCCCGATTTTGATAAAGGCTGCCGCAGGTGGTGGTGGCAAAGGAATGCGTATTGTGAATACTATCGATGAATTGCCCGAACAAATGGAGCGCGCTATTAGCGAAGCAGTATCCGCTTTTGGCGATGGTGCCGTTTTTATCGAGAAGTATGTCGGTTCACCTCGTCATATCGAAATTCAGATACTTGCCGATACCCATGGCAATATCGTACATCTTTTTGAACGGGAATGTAGCGTTCAGCGGCGACACCAAAAGGTGGTAGAGGAAGCCCCTTCATCGGTTCTCACTCCTAAAATTCGAAAGGCAATGGGTGAAGCTGCGGTCAAGGTCGCCAAAGCCTGTGACTATGTCGGTGCGGGAACGGTGGAATTTTTATTGGATGAAAATAAGAACTTTTATTTCCTTGAAATGAACACGCGACTACAGGTAGAACATCCGGTGACGGAAATTATTACCGGTGTAGATTTGGTCGAGCAGCAAATCAAAGTCGCCCGTGGCAAAAAATTGGAATTTACGCAAGATGATTTATCGATACGTGGCCATGCCCTTGAACTTCGAGTGTATGCGGAAGACCCCTTGGAGAATTTTATGCCAAGTATTGGCACGCTTTCTACTTATAGCACTCCAAGCGGAGAAGGTATCCGTGTCGATGATGGTTTTGAGGAAGGTATGGAAGTGCCCATTTATTATGACCCGATGCTTTCAAAGTTGATTACGTATGGGAAGAATAGAGAGGAAGCCATACAGCTCATGATTAAGGCCATTGATAATTATAAGGTTGAAGGCGTCGCCACTACCTTGCCATTTGGAAAATTTGTTTGTGAACATGAGGACTTTACCTCAGGTAATTTTGATACCCATTTTGTCAAGGATCACTACTCACCAAAACAATTGGAGGAACAATATGCCACTGAGCGCAGCATAGCGGCTTTGGTAGGATTGCAATTGTATCTTGAAAATGAGGACAAATTAAAAACGCCGTCACCCATTACTTCGAATTGGCGGAAAAGCAGAGCCTAATATTGCGAATCGATTGAACAGTAAGCATGAAAGATAAAAAACAAATACTAGAAGATAAATTGGCACAAGCTCAGTTAGGTGGTGGTCAAGAGCGTATCGAAAAGCAACATGCGAAAGGCAAATTGACCGCGCGGGAACGTGTCCATTTTTTATTGGATGAAGGTTCTTTTGAGGAAATGGGGGCTTTGGTAACCCATCGTACCAAAGACTTTGGTATGGACAAACAAGTCTTTTATGGGGATGGCGTTGTCACCGGTTACGGAACCATAAACGGAAGACAAGTTTGCATTTTCGCTCAAGATTTTACCGTTTTTGGTGGTGCACTCTCGGAAACCCATGCGGAAAAAATCTGTAAGATTATGGATATGGCCATGAAAATCGGGGTTCCCCTTATCGGCTTGAACGATAGCGGTGGTGCAAGAATTCAGGAGGGTGTTCGTTCACTAGGCGGTTATGCCGATATTTTTCATAGAAATGTAATGGCATCGGGCGTTATTCCACAAATATCGGCCATTATGGGCCCCTGTGCCGGCGGAGCGGTATATTCCCCTGCGATGACCGACTTTACCCTAATGGTCGAAAACTCCAGCTATATGTTCGTTACCGGTCCGAATGTGGTCAAAACGGTCACCAATGAAGAGGTAACCGCCGAAGAACTTGGGGGCGCCTTGACACACGCCACCAAATCGGGCGTAACCCATTTGACCGCGGCCAATGATATTCAGTGCATCGATCAAATCAAACAGCTGTTAGGCTATATGCCACAGAACTGTGAAGATGAACCAAATACGATTCCCTATAAAGTGAGGGATGAAATACGGGACGTTTTAGAAAATATAATTCCTGAAAATGCAAATCAGCCTTATGATATGAGACATGTCATTAACGGAATTATCGATCAGGGCACCTTTTTTGAAATTCATAAGGATTTTGCAGGGAACATCGTTGTAGGTTTTGCCCGATTGGCCGGAAGAAGTATCGGAATCGTTGCGAATCAGCCGATGAGCTTAGCGGGAGTTTTAGACGTAAATAGTTCTAAAAAAGCCGCCCGTTTTACCCGTTTTTGTGATTGCTTCAATATTCCACTATTGGTATTGGTAGATGTACCGGGATTCCTTCCGGGAACGGATCAAGAATGGAACGGCATCATCACCAACGGGGCAAAGTTGTTATATGCATTGAGCGAAGCAACCGTGCCCAAAGTAACCGTCATTACAAGAAAAGCATACGGTGGGGCATACGATGTAATGAACTCCAAACATATTGGTGCTGATTTAAATTATGCTTGGCCAGGGGCCGAGATTGCCGTTATGGGAGCAAAGGGTGCCAGTGAAATTATTTTCAGGAAAGAAATACGTTCTGCAGATGACCCCGTTTTGAAGTTGACGGAGAAAGAAACCGAGTATGCCGAATTGTTCGCCAATCCCTATAGTGCGGCGGAAAGGGGATTTATAGATGAGGTTATCCTTCCAAAAAACACGAGACGAAAACTAATAAAAGCCTACGCCATGCTACAACATAAAGTGGTTACCCTGCCGAAGAAAAAGCATGGGAACATTCCCTTATAATATGCATCTTTTTGCTGCCTATAAAGAAAAGATAACGGGGAGAATAGTAAAAGGAATGTTGAAATTCAACATCATAAAAACGCACCAAAGCATATAAGGGCTGTCTTGAATTTTGTTGCAACCACTCACATAGACTGCAGACATTTTGCCTAAATCATCATGACCCATTCTGTAGTTCAAAGGTGGCCAAAAATTCTTACCGAAAAATTAAAACGAATAAATTGGATAGGTTGATGCTGAAATCGTTTTAATAAAGCAAACGAATAAGGTATCAGGTGCAGAATGTTATACCCGATTTGAACCCTCCAAAAAAAAGCCATTCAACCTCTTGCATAACTTTCTCTTATTAAGCTCCTAATACATTTTAAAAAAAAAGGTACCTTTCCCCCTTGCTTTTAAAGCCAATTCGTTCGTTCATGAAAGTTCCAAATCAAAAGTATATTTGATTTTTTTCAATCAATTTTATCTCTTAAAAAGATTTCAAAAAATCAGTATTGAATGATCTATTTATTTATCTTACATTGGGTTTGCACTAAAAGTAAGTCCCTAAAAATCTTACATGAAACGTGTTTTGGCTGTAACTAATTTTTCAGATTTATCTATAAACATCTTAGATTTTGGACAGGTACTTTTTGAAAAAATACCGACCACTTTTTATTTGTTAAATATCTATAAGAATAGCTCCGATAACGAATACGAGGGCGAATGGCTAAATAAATGGGCCGAGGAAGTCATTATAGACTTCAATAAAATATTGAAAGAAATAAAAAAACATAATAAAAATTCAAATCATTTTTTTAAAAGTATCTCTAAGCCATTTCCTTTCATAGACTCCATCAACGAGGCGGTACTTAGCAACGACATAGACGTCATCATATTACCTACCACAGAAACCAGGGGAGATGCAGAAACTTTTTTGAGCACTAAGGTGGTAACTGTGCTCAATAAAATTAAAAGTTTACCGATTATTTTAGTTCCAAAAGGGCATAAGGTCAAAAAACCTACCCAAATTATATTTTCTACCAACTTTAAAAGGGCATTTAACCGAAATGAACTCGAAATCCTTGTTGTCTTAGCAAAATCATTACGGTGTAAAATACACATTGTTCAGGTCATGACAGACAATCTTTTGGATGACTTTCAAAGGGTAAATAAAGATTACCTAAAAGACATCTTCAATGGAGTTGATTTTTATTTCGAAAAAGTCAAAGTAAAATCTACGGAAACAGCCGCTATCGGCAATTTTGTACTGGAGATGGAAAGCGATATGGTTTCATTGGTAAACCACAAATATAATTTTTTGCAAAAGCTTACTAAGGAAAACGTAGTCAAAAAAGTAGCTTTTAATTGTAAGGTTCCTCTATTAGTTTTGCCGGAATTGGTCGAACACAGGCCATTTCAATAATCATGGATGTCAACAGCGAACCAACGTAACTATGATTAACAAAATCACTGAAAATAATACCCTTGTAAAAAGCTAAACGGTTTAGAGGTAAGTGTTCCAGAGATTATAATTACTAGGGCAGGGATATATTTTAGGATTTGCACCCTGCTTCATAAGAATAAACAAAAGGGCCATAAAGTTATCAATTTTCCATATTTTGTTCGGGATACGGCACCCAAAGCTCGGTAAAACTCGACACTTGAAAACTGTTCAACTTAGTATAGCACGATAGTTAGCGCTACACCAAAGATAGGCCTAAACATATTTATTTTTCATTGGACTTAGATAGTATAGGTCATTGTACTAAACAAATCCAACTTATCATAAAAACTTAACGGAACTCGTCAAAATAATCGCATCCGTTTTCTAAAGTAAAGCCGATATTAAAAGTATTTACTTGGTACTCCTGTTGTTTAAGGTATTGGGAATATTGGGCAATAGCTTTCATCCTGTTCGATTCATGACTATTATCATTAACCTCAATATAATCAATATCAACATTTTCAGAATTTTTCAAAATCGTATTTACCTGATACGATTCTTGAATTTTAGATAAAACAATCAACGTTAGCAAGACGCATAGAATTATAAATGATTTTCTCATCAACTATTTAAAAAAGTTTACTGTAATGAATTGTCCCGAAAGCTATATCACCTCAAGATCGGCGGCTTTTAGCAAAAGATCAGTGAAATATCGTTTGCACGTGATAAAAATTGGAAGGTACTTTTTACGCTGTCTACTTATATTTTATCAAATTTATGGTTACTGGAGAAATTTCGGAATTGATTTGGGCTACTTGAAAGCGAATCTTAGCCTAGTCATCAGCTCCACAACTGAACGGATAAAAAAATGCTAGGTCTGCCTTAAAATTCAATTCCCTAAACCTAAGGCTAACTGAGATAAGGAAATTGCTCTTCTCAAGACCGAATTAGAAAAACTATTCTTTTTCGGAATAAAAAAGGTTCCTAGTCTAGTTCCTCTTTCTACACGTGCCAATTTATTTAAAAAGCGAATCGCACCCCATTTTTTACATTTTCTTTAAGATTTTATTTTTTATAAAGTAAACCGTCGAATTCGGTATGATTACCTTCTTAACCTGTATAGAATTTTGAAAGTGGTTCCGGTTTCTGTAGAATCGAAAGTAAACTTCGCCGTGATCTGCCTACATAATTTCTTTATGATTTCAAAGCCCAGGCCTTTTGCTTTATTGATATCGAAATGATGTGGCAATCCGACCCCGTTATCACATATGGCCAATTCGATTTCACCCTCAGGATACTCCGTTACCCTAATAACGAGATGGTTTTCCTTCGTCTCTTCCGCAAAGGCATGTTTTAGACCATTTACGACAAGCTCGGAAGCAATAAGGGCAATGGGTACCGCAGTATCCAAGTCAATCGCGATTTTTGGGCAATCGATTGTATACCTAACGTTTGGCGATATGTTTTGATGGTATTTCATCAAAACCTTCAGGTAGCTTTTTAGGTCTACAGCCTTAGCGTCTTCATGTTCGTAAATTTTTTCATGGATCAATGCAATGGCAGAAATACGTCCTTGGCTATTTGTAAAAGCATCGATCATCTCTGGGTCGGTAAGCCTTCTCTTCTGAAGATTGATTAAGCTTGAGGCGATCTGTAAATTGTTCTTTACCCTATGGTGGATTTCGCGCAGCAGCGTTTCTTTCAATTTGTTGGATTCCTCCAAATCCTTTGTCCGTTGCCAAACTTCTTGCGCAAGACGGGTAAGGTAATCGTCGCGTTGCTTTAGTACCACAACCAACAATACAGAAGAAAGAATGCCTAAAAAGAGAGCAAAATAGGATTCATAAGAATGGGGATAACGAACAAATGTAGGCTTTGGACCAAGTGTTACCTCCCAAACCCTATTGGCAGCATTCAGATTTAGCACATGAAGTTTGGTATTCCTTAAATTACTATTGTCATTGTCAACGAACAAAGTCACCTCTGGCCTTGAATTATCCCTTATGGTAATATTAAGAATCGGCAGTTCATATCTTAATGTCTCCTTGACCAATTTGTTCATGTCAAAAACCCCGAACGATATTCCCTTGGCCTGCAACTCGGTCGAGTCAAAGACGGAAATCATTGAAAGAAAGCTACATGCATTGGAGGTTTCGTAAAATTCTGAAACAGGCTCCGAAAATATGGTCTTGCGCAATTGAAGTGCTTCTTCAACAAAAGGCTGTATAACCTTTTCAAGTGAACCCTTTTTGAGGATTTTTATGATATCGGGAAGTTGGTTTTGATGAAGCAAGTAATTCGTAGTTACCTTATTTCTTGATTCGGGTCTCCAACCTAATAAAAGTATACCGTTAAGATCGTTCAAAAATGGTGTCGTCAGTTCCTTGAAGGTAGGGAAGTAGAGCGTATCGCTATTCTTGATAAAAACCTCCATCGATTCCATAGCGAGATCAATTTTGTCCAGTTCTTTTAGCAATTTTACCTCAACTTTTGCCGTAGCGGTCTCGATGGCAGAATTGTTCCTTACTACGTATTTGTCATTAATCGAATAGAAAAGGTAGGCCGAGAATATAGTTCCCACCAACAGAATCACGAAATTCCTTATTCGCCAGACCTCAGATTTTTTTATTGACTTCAAGTACCTTATTTTGGTTTAAATATTTTGATAATGGTTTTTCCAATTTCATCCAACCTTTCAATGGGCTCCAAAATGGTCGGGTTTTTAAAATCAATTTCTGAAGACCCATTTATAACCCCCTGCAGGGGGTAAATTAACATAAAATTGTAATTTTGAAAATACTGGTTTAGGTAATCCGGAATTCGATCCATCGCACTCTGATATGATAGTTGATCTTTCCTGCCCATGACAATTATCAAGTTGTCATTCTTATTTATGTTTCGTGATATAATCAGAAAGTCATCCCAATTGTAAAATTCCAAAAAGTCAAATTCAAAAGGTTGCCTAATTTGAAATTCCCTTATCGCTGCAAGTGTTTCGACAGTAGCATAAAAAACGATTTTAGCCCCTGAGTTTTGGGCCAGGTTCCAAATTTTTATCAACCAGAATAAAAAACCAAATTCCCGCTCGGCCTTATCTGGAACGATAATAAGATGTCTTCGTATAGTGCCAAATGGTTGGTTAGGCCTATAAATGAACGTTGTTGTATTAGACTTGTTCAAAATTCCCTCTGTAAGGCTGCCCAGAAAAGAATCGGATATCCCTTTTCTAACATGCAATCCCAAAATCAAAAATGATATTTGTTGTTCTTTGATTACACTTTTAATAGCATTTATCGTATTTAGGTCATAACGAACTATTTCATGCAATTGATTGTCCGTTGCAGCTGCGGCAATTGCCGCTTTATTTAAAATTTTCTTGGCTTTCTTGAGTGCCGAGCCATCTGTGGTATCATTGTTAATTATACTCAGGGCGTACAATCCAAGTTTGTTTTTCCTTGATTTTATGGTTATCCCTAAATTAATTAGCTCCTCAGTTGTTTCTATATTCCCTAGAGGAATCAGTATTCGCTCTTCCTTTTCATCTAGATCATCAGTATTTTCTGTAGTATCCCTAAGGGCTATGTTCCTTGCCCCTTTCTGCGCTACCAATGAAGCAACCGTGCAGGTGAAGAGAATCATTAAAATTGTGCCATTCAAAACGCTTTCATTTAATAAACGAATGGGTTGACCCCCTTCCGATTCACCAAGAATGATATTATACCCTACTAGCACCGCCGCCAAAGTAGCTGCTGCTTGCGCATTGCTGAGTCCAAAAATCAACCTTCTTTGGTCGACCGAAAAGTTATATGTTTTTTGTGTTAACCAAGCAGCGATAAACTTAGCGGATGTTGCTACCATAATCATTATGGTCGCTACTCTAATGGTTTCCAAATCTTTGAAAAACGCCCTATAATCAATAAGCATGCCCACCCCGATTAAGAAAAATGGTATGAATATCGCGTTTCCTACAAATTCAATCCGATTCATCAATGGTGAAGTTTGGGGAATAAGTCTATTTAAGGCCAAGCCTGCCAAAAATGCTCCGATAATGGCTTCTATTCCAGCCAATTCAGCAAGTACGGCTCCCAAAAAAACCATTGCCAAAACGAAAATATATTGGGAAACACTATCGTCGAACCGTTTAAAAAACCACCTTCCTATAATTGGAAAAAGCAACATTACGGTAAGACCAAAAACGAGTATTGAAATGGAAAGCCTTACCCAAAATCCTATGTTTACTTCTCCTTTGGTAACACCCACAATAATGGCGAGTACAAGTAAAGCTAGAGTATCGGTGATCATGGTTCCACCAACGGTAATGTTCACAGCTTGATTCTTAGAGACCCCGAATTTACTTATCATAGGGTAAGCGATTAGGGTATGGGAAGCGAACATACTCGCCAACAAAACCGAAGTCAATATTGAAAACCCCAGCACATAAATGCCTGCAATTATTCCCAAAATCATCGGTATACAAAATGTATAAATACCAAAGACCAAACTTTTTCGACTATTCCTTTTAAAGTCGGCTAAGTCAATTTCCAATCCTGCAAGGAACATGATGTATAAGAGTCCCGCAGTCCCGGAGAGAATGATACCGCTATCCCTTTCCATTAAGTTAAAGCCGTTTGGCCCAATTACTGCTCCAGCTATTATCAAACCTAAAAGATTTGGGATCTTTATCTTGTTCAATAATATTGGGGCAAACAAAATTATGACAAGGATCAACAGGAACTTAATTACCGGATTGGTCAACGGTAACGTGGTCTCAAAAATATCAATGACTATCATGCCCGTTCGATTTAATACCTTTATACCCAATTAAAATTTTATCTTCCCAAAAAGAAGCGGACTTCGTCTTCCCTGTACTTAAAAGAGATTCGTTAGATCTTCAGTATAAAGATGCACAATGGGGCTTAAAAAATTACAATAAAGGTCTTAAAAAAATTGCAGAGTTGTGCAGCATTGAGGAAAGGTTGGCATCTTATGTGTCAAGGCATAGTTTCGCTACCCATGCGCTGTTTAAGAATATTCGGATATCCGCTAATTCGGCAATGCTTGGCCATAGTAAATTATCTACCACGCAGATTTATTTGAAATCTCCTTGTCCAGCAACAATCTGGGCAGCCTGCCCATAGCAATCACCCAACTGGTTAATTTAAAAAAGTTAGAGCTAAGAAACAATAATTTAAGCCAGTTCAACCATGTGCCGTACATACCTACGGGTGGCAGCAACCCCTCCATTGGATGCGCTACGGAAACAACGAACCTGGAGGATTTGCGATTGTCCGGAAACCCTGACCTGGTAGCCTTGACTGAATGTATCTGTGACCTGGATTTGGATATGGGAGGCTCTGTGGATATCGATATTGTACCGAATGGGGTATAATCTATTGTCGATGGCGTCATTGGGAATTAAGAGTAACAATATTTGAAATTCATGAGAACCTGATCTACAAATTTGTTTATCATTCTCTTCGTACCTAAAGAATTATCAAGAATTACAATTCCTCAATTTTTGATTTTTATAGTAATTATTAGTTTATAGTTATTCTCCCTGCTTTAGTACGTCTTTTATTTTACCGCCAAAATGATTATATTAGCGTGTCTGCAAAAACAATAAAATGTTTAATGATCTACTTTTTAAGTTTTTTTCTCAAAACACCGGGCATTCTGAAATGCCCCGGACTTTCCGAAAATTTTCACAGCTTCTTTTTTGGCTGGCTCTAAGCTTAGTATGGCTGCCGTCAAATGGGTTTGCTCAAACAGAATGCACATCTGTTAATGTAAAAATTCAGAATATAAGTAATAATACCGGGGTTATCGCCTGTGCGATTTTTGAATCCGAAGAAGGTTTCCCGGGTAAATTCCTAAAATTCGCATCTAAGGTCATGATAACACAAATTTCTGGAACAGATGCGAGTTTTGAGTTTTCAGATATTCTACCGGGAAAATATGCCATTGCCGTAATCCATGATGAAAACTTCAACGGTGAACTTGACAAAAATTTTTTAGGGGTTCCGAAGGAAGGTTATGGTTTTTCCAGTGGTGCAGAGGTCAAATTGAGTGCTCCTTCTTTTTCTGATGCTGAATTTTTATATGATGGCGGAGTTCTCCAAATGTCTATAGACCTTAAATACTAAAAATTTAAAATTACCTAATCCTGTTGTTGGGAATGATTTAACGGCAGGAACAGAAAAATTTTAAATCATATCCGAATCTGCTGGAAGGAGCAGCGGAAATTTATCTTCTGGAATCACCTCCTAAGACCACAAAAAGAAACCTAAAGAAAGTACTGTACCGACAAAAATCTGATTATTGAATAATAGGTTTTCGCCTCGTGATTATCCTAAAAGGATACTAAAGGCAATAACTAAAAAGCATTCGTTCGGTAGGTATGACTCTCAAGATTCCATTAAAAAGAACCTTATCTGGCCCACTCGCAGTTTTCTTCGTTCCGTTCTTTCTATCGGCAGTATTGCAGGACGACCAAAAAAAACAGTTTTATAGGCTATTCAAGAAGATTTTTTTTAATTAAGTCAAGTCGAGCCTTTTCCCTTTATTCGATGGCTTCTTCGGTTAGTTGATGTATAATTTATTGCAAACAACCTGTTGAGATAGACCATCAAGATATTCTTATGCCCGTCGTCTAGGGCTAATATCACTCGATGGTCAGAGCAATATTCAAACAACAAATCGGTTTAGGAGTAGGGTTTTTCTTTTTCGAGTTGTTATATCCTTACAATAAATTTTTAGTAACTATTAAACCCAAAACTTATGAAGAATTTTTCAAGTACTTTAAAAAATGGTTTATTGGCCACTGGCGCCATTCTAACCTTTGCCAGCTGTTCCAAAGATGATTCCTTAGCCGGGACCGGACAGCTAAATCTCAGTGCCAAAAGCACGATATCATCAACCTCCGCCAAGTCATCCATAAATGGCAAATCACTGAATTCCGATATCGTTATTACCGATTTTCGAATGAATTTGAAAGAATTTGAGTTGGAAATGGATAGCGACAGCCAATATGGAGATAATGAGCAATGGAACGATGATGGGTTCTATGACTTTGAAGACGAAATAGAATTGGAAGGCCCCTTTGAATTGGATTTACTGGCCGGCCAAGTTTCTTTTATTACTGTAGATGTCCCTAATGCGGTATATGAGGAATTGGAATTCAAATTTGACAAAAGTACAGACGCTACAAGTGATCTGTTCGGAAAGTCCGTTCTTATACAGGGGACCTTAAATGGAACTCCATTTATTTTTTGGCATGATTTTGAAGATGAAGTTGAAGTTGATTTTGAGGATCCGCAATTTGATATCGCCATACAGAATAATGTGGAGGGACTGCTCATAAATTTTGACATGGGCTTAGTGTTTAATGCAACCACTGGAGTGGATCTTACACAGGCCACAGACGGTAATGGTGATGGCACTATTGAAATAAGTCCAACCGATGCCGATGGCAACAATGAACTGGCACAGTCAATACGCAATAGTATCAAGGCGGCCATTGATCTTTTAGACGATTAATTACAAATATTTGATATGAGTAAATTTCTCCGTGGGCAAGCCCATGGAGAAATTTTATATAATGCGTTTTAAACTTTAAGTTGACAGCCTTGGCAAGCCGTGGGGTATTTGCCCAAAATATAAATAAAACCCTCAAAAAGGAAACCTTGTTTTAGATAATTCCGTATGTGTTCAAAAATACTTGCAATGTCATTGCAAATAGTACCAAAAGATGTTATCTATGGTAATATTTAATTAGATTTATAAAGCATATTTAAATATATATTTCCAAAATTAAAAATAATGTTCCTTAACTACAGCATCTTAAGCATAATCATCTTAATGGTAAATGTTGGTTTTGGTCAGGAAATATATCAAACTACTTCAGCTAAACTGGAATTTTATTCTGAAGCTCCCATAGAAGCTATTCAAGCAGAATCAAAAAACGGAATATCTGTAATTAATCTTGAATCTAGGGCAATAGCCTTTCAAGTAAAAATCAACACATTTCAATTTGAAAAAGCTTTGATGCAAGAGCATTTCAATGAAAACTATATGGAATCGGAAAAATTTCAAACGGCTAGTTTTAAAGGGGAAATGCGAAATCTAGATATTTCTAATAATAAGGAACAGGAAATAGTTTTAAAGGGAACGCTAACAATTCATGGCGTAACCCGTAAAGTAGAAATTCCGGCAAATATCCAGATAAAAAACAATCAAGTCAAGTTGAATACGACCTTTGTTGTTGCCTGTAAAGATCATGATATTAAAATCCCGAAATTACTTTGGAAAAATATTGCTGAAACGATTCAGGTTCAACTAAACGCAAACTACCAAAAAACCTGATTATGAATAAACTCTTACTCATTGCTTTTTTTCTTTTTTCAAATGTTTGCATAAGCCAAGATGTAGATTCCTTAATGAATGAACTTACCCAGGATTCCAGACCAGATAGAGTTATGGCAACCTTTAAAAGCACGAAACTCGTGCTTTTACAAACCAATGAAACCCAGAAAAAAAATGACCTTGCTTTTTGGGTTGGACACAGGTTTGGAGATATCGGCGGAGATTTTGGAGGTTCAAATACCTTATATGGATTAGATGTAGCCACAGATCTTTATTTGGGATTCGATTATGGGATTACAGATGAGCTAACGGTTGGTATTGGACGAAGCAAGTTTAACGAATCTTACAATTTACTAGCTAAATATAAATTATTGCAACAACGAGAAGCGGGCATGCCGGTTTCTGTCACCTTGTTAGGCCAAAGTAATTGGATTACCCGGGAAGAGTTTCAAAACAACGAATTCCCAAATCAATCGGATAGGATCTCACATTTTTTTCAGGTAATTATCGCAAAAAAAATCTCTTCATCATTTTCTCTTATGCTAAATCCGGCATTTTTAGCCAGACCTCAAGTAATGGATCCGGGAGATTCAGAAAATATGTTTGTTCTGGGAATGGGAGGAAGAATAAAACTCACAAAACGCTTTTCTCTAATTGCAGATTATACCTGGGTAAACGGACTTGGAAGACCATCAAATCTTGACACAAAATATTATAATCCTTTAGGTATTGGTATAGAAATAGAAACCGGAGGACATGTTTTCAGCCTTAATTTCCAAAATGCCCCGTATATCATAGAGAATAATTTTATCCCAAATACCCAAAAATCTTGGGAAAATGGCGGAGTTCGTTTTGGTTTCGCCATTTCCAGAAACTTTTATGTTGGCAAGAAAAGGCCATAATAAATAATTAAAATTTACCCTTAAATTAAAATATTATGAAAAGAGACGAATTTTTAAACACTATAAGTAGAGGATTGATTTTGGTTTGTGCAGGTTCTTGTGTGGCAGCATGTAGCAGCGGGGATGATAGTGATACCACGCTTCCTCCGCCAAGTGCTGGAACAAAGGTTTCGGTTGCATTATCTAGGATGCCTAATGTCGGAGATCAGGTAACCAGTAACAGGGTGTTATTCTTTAGAATTGCAGCAGGTGTGTCTGCTAGTTCATTTATCGCGACAGAATCTGTTTGCCCTCATCAAGGTGGTGCCTTAGTTTGGAAAGTATCAAGTGATAGAATCCAATGCCAATTGCATTTTGCAGAATATGATACAAGTGGAGCAGTGTTACAAGGCCCTCAAAACTCTTCGGGGAATACAAGAATATTGAATATCTATGCTAAAACAATAGAAGGAGAAAATTTAGTGGCTACAGTGGGTTAAGGCTAAGATAGGAGATTTCACTCTTAAATTTGAAATAGAAAAATACCTCGTATATTGAAAAATTTATCTCATGAGATAGCTTTTTTGTAACTAATCAGTTTGTCTTTTGAGGCTTTGCTTCAGCGATAAGAGCCAATGCATCCAAGACATTCATTCCATTTTTGATTGTGGTGTCTATGACGGATCGTATTTTGGCAAAGTTCTGTGTTGCTTGCGGTTTTGGACTGCCCCGATATTTTCTGTTTCACTTTCACATTGCGAATGGCCCTTTCGGATGCGTTATTGTCCGACGGGACATCTCGTATGAAAAGAAATGAGAACAGATGCCTTCTTTCACGGCACATGCGTCCGTAAAAGGTATGGAGTTCCCCATGTTCTTTATCGGGAGGGTCTTTCCATTAGTTTACCCAGGCGCTGTACGATTTTGGTCCTTTCAATATTTCGTTGCCCGATAATCGGGTCTTTGGATAGATCGATGGCATCATAGAGCAAAGCCCGGAAGTTCTTGCCCCATTGGTTACCGCCATACTTTTCGTTCAGGTAGTTCAAATGTCCCAATAGATGTGGTAGGCAGGTCTGATGGTATTTTGCCCTGGTCGCCATTTGTGCCCTCCATCCATCACGTACCAAAGTAGCATTCGGTAACCCATGGGGAAGATTGGCCCCAATGGCCAACTTGCCCGAACATTTAGAAAACCGTTAATAATGAATGAAAAAGAACTGAATTTGAAAAAATGAGAACAACCAGCCGCATCCAAAAATGGAAAAAGTGGCCATTAGAGAATGTGGTGGTACATATCACCTATGGCAAGACCCATGCCTCTGATTGTGAAAACTGTGAGGATACTGCCGCAAAAATCGATACGTTTCACCGGGAGATACAATTGAACGGTACGTTGAACCAAAAACAGCGGGAACGGCTGTTACAAATCGCCGATAAATGCCCGGTACATAAAACATTACACAGCAAGACACAAGTGATTACCAAATTGTTGGCCAGTTTGTCGTAGCAGTCACCAGTAAGCAGTACTTCCCCCGCAAAAAAAGGATTACCGATGCTATGACCGGGTAGGGAAGTGGTAACTTCCTTTTTTTCCTTATGTGATCATTGCTAGAATGAAACTTTCATTTAAAAAATATTGATTGCAACGATGCACTCTTATAAAATTTAACCGCCATAAAGTTCGGTGGTATAGAAAGCCGGTATGGAAAACCACATCCCCATAAAAGAAGCCGAGTCTCCCAAAAATTGCCCTGTTCTTGGACCGGTAATAGCCTCACCGAAAATATTCCATTCATTTCCTTCATTATCCTTTACCAACAACTCCGAAGTACCATTGTGTATATATTCGAAGTCTAACGTAGTTTGTTCACCAGCCAGCTCAAACGATACAATGAAATTTGGATTCCCAATCAGCAAATAATTTCTTCCCTTATAGGTTTCCCTTATGATATTATTGGATGTAAAATCCGAGAATCTGTACGCTTTTGCATCCACTCCGTCTACAATGGCATGCACTCTCTCTTTTGAAGGCAATCTTGGGTCTTTAGGAGTAGGAAACAAAAATCGGTCGTTATTCGTATTGTAATCCCCATAGGGGGAAATACCGTATGTTCTTGAAAATCCAGTATTAATACTTAAAACTTGAGAGTTCGGAAAAAGGCTTTTCCAAGTTTTCCAGTCCGTTTCGATCAAACTGATTAAATCGGCCTTTTCACCAAGCAATTCCCCATTGACCGACTCGTTCAATATTTGTGACCAATTGCTAGCTGTGGCCCTATCATAGGGTATCAGATTAGTATTGTATAATAGTCCCGAAACCCCAAATGTGGTTTCACTACTTTTTATGATCCTATTCCAACCGATACCGGTTCCGGTAAGTGGGCAATAGGTAACGGCAACCGAAATATCGCCAAGATTATCATTTACGATCTCATGCCAATCCAATATCGCATGGGGATACGCCCGAACATCGTCCCCATTTTTAATTCCCAATACCAAATCAGTATCCCGAAGATAACTGATGTTTTCAACGGGTGAAAATTTCGGATTTACCAATGCAGGAATACCATCTTTCCCTGGTCCTCCATCCAATACCTCCGATATTGGAATACTCCATTCCAAACTAACAGGTGCAGGGTCGTTATTATCTTGCCCCTGGACCGGACCCAACTCTTCGCTAGAACTTGAGGAACTGCATGATTGTAACAAAAAAATAGACGCGAGAATAAATATGTTTTTCATAGCCAATAATTTATTTTATTAGTAATTCATTTTTAGTATTCAATAAATAAGATATACCGGTGGATACCCGAAATGTAGGGGTTAACTGCGTGCCTTCGACATAACTATAAACGGGCAATTCAAATCGGGAATTGATTGCGATATTCGGTGTAAGTTGTATTGCTAATTCCGGTCGAATGAATATCCACTCACCCCCGGTATTGGGAATTCCTTGATTATCTATTTTATCCTCCAAAGCTTTTCTATACTTAAATACAACACCTGGATTAAAAATGGTATTGAACATTAAGAATTGATCTGTGTAACCAAGGTTTATCTGTATTTCATCCCCAAATTCGTAGGTTGCCGAGTTATTCAAGTAGGAATTATTGACTCCTGTCAGCCTATAGGTGAAACTGCCCGATACGGTGGCCGAAGGCCTGAAATTAAGTCCCTTGGACACCGATGCCCAGCCCAAGCCGTCCCAAGCCCCACTACCTGGCTGCAAATCTGCCGTGAGTTGAATTCCTTGTTCCGTTATAATATCCGATTTACCTAAGGGAAGTTTGGTTCCAACACCAAGGTTTAATGCGGTACCATTTCCCAAGACCTCTGGCATAGAATATTTTAAAAGTATTACCCCATCCCCTATTCCAGAAGTCTCTGTAAAACTTTGATTGCCAAACTGAGAAATAGTCCTAGATTGATTAACCCAAGTAAGCAAAGATTCTACAGCTAGCTTATCCGTAAATGCATACCCCATTACATAGAGCACCGAGTTCGTAATTCGCTGTCTAGAGCTGTCATCAAGTTTGGTAGTACCCGCATTAAGCGTGTTCAAATTATTGTAATCATAATTTAGCCCCAATGATATAACCCCTTTGCCCTCATTGGGCAACCCGAGATTATTGGACAATGGCACACCACCGGAGCAACATGTTTGGGCAAAGCCTTGAAATGCTAAAATGCTAATAATCAGAAGAACAAATAGGGTGCGCACGTATCATTAATTTGTAAAATAGACGTGTGAAATGGATTTCCTAACACCTAATCCTTACTAAATTTTGTTAAAGTTTGTTCTAGAATGAAAAATCTGAAGTTTCGGGGTATCCTGTTTTTATAACTATTTCCAGAAGCAGTTAGCAATTATTCTTGAAATATAGCCTTCATATTTTTTTTAGCGAGATTCCAAACATAATTGCCATCATTATTCGCAGCAGAAAATCAAGATTTAACTTAGTGAACCAATTTTGTATATTGAATATGAATCGCAATTGTGGGTGTATTCTTCGATACCTTTTTTAAACCAAATACTTCAACGAGTGGCGATGGCCCCCCGAAACTGTTGCTTTGTTCCACATATTCTATTGTCCCTTTTTCAATATGTTGAGCAGTACTAACAAATTGATTGTAGTGTTAAACAATTGGCATACATTCAGATTTCAAAAGTGGGACACCCAGAGGGACACCTGAAACATTCAAATAACTTGACAAGTTGACTTTTTATAGGAAAGTGCAGTTAGTGTATATAATGCAGTTAAACCCTTGCATTTACTGACCAAAAACAAAAGATCCAACCTAATTGAATAGATTGGATTTCTCTTTTTGCTCCTCCTCTTGGGCTCGAACCAAGGACCCTCTGATTAACAGCGCGATTATTTGTCTTTTCATACGTTTTCATTTTTCTTCAATCTCTGGAAACCGTTGTATTTATTGGGTTTTTGTTTTTACTTGTTTTCATGCGTTTTCAAAAAAGGTGCCATTTGTTTCACCTATGTTTCACCCCTTAAAAGCAAAATCATGGTAAGTATCAAACTAAAACTAAAGCCTAAAACAAACTTGGATGGGGAGCATTCCATTATCTTACAAGTGCTAAAAGACCGTCAAAAAAAGATTATCGCTACGGGACTATTGGTCAAAAACGAGCGATGGGATGATAAGGAACATTGTTTCAAAACAAGACATCCAAATGCGATGCAGAACAATCGTTTGTTAGATACCATTAAAATAAAGGCCCGAAATATTATATCGGAATTTTGTATATATTAACTCAAAAGTACCCCATCTATTACTTTAAAAGTATACCACTAACCTTCACGATATAATAGCCATTATATTGTTAAAATGATTAGTATG
>JBBSKR010000035.1:0-23394 GCA_038256135.1 Flavobacteriales bacterium
TTGAAAAACTCCCTGAGGATATGGACTTCTTTATTCAAAAGTTGGATGAGGCATTACAAGAACAGAATAGTTATTACGATGATCTTATTGCAGGCAAGGTACTGCAAACATTAAAGGTGACTCCAATTCAAACAGGTGGTTTTATGGAGTATATGAAATCCATTGGAAAGCTTGGGGGTCAGAACAAAGTGCAACGCTTATCCAACGACCGAAAGGTTGCCGAGGGATTATCGAAGTTTAAAAGTTGAGTGCAAGCCCAAAAGGTGCTTTGGTTTGCGATTGGTAAAAATACAAATTTTGGAATTTTTAAATTATTGATTTATAGTTGTTTGAAAAATGGCGAAACCCGAAAGCACTGACCTTTTGATTCGTTTGCTTTTTTACTTGAGTTTACGAAGTAGGGTCAAAGTTGAAATCCCTAATCGTTAAAGCAAAATATTAATCGTAATTTTGTTTGAAATCTTCAATGGGAAAAGCAACAACAACTACAAGGGCCCAAGAATCTACCAATGCCATTGAACGCATGTATATTACCATGCGACATCTTTTCAATCGTGGGTTTTACAAACCCAATGGTGTTTCCGGGGAGGCGTTGAAAAATGCGTTATTGCAATTGAGACCGGAAATCTATGGTTCGGTTGCGGAGCAAAAGGCAGAATTAAACGGACTCATTTATGTATTGGAACGTTTGCCGGAAGGTATCGAACAATGCAGATTCATCAATCTTACATCCGATGAAGGTTATGGGATATCCCATATCAATCCGATAATACCGCCAAAAAGGAGAAGAAACTGTTACCGGATCGATGATGAACAGATGAACATTGAGATTACTAGGGGGCGCTCGGACATCTATGATATTCTAACCCATTTGACATTCCTTTTTATTGAATCTGAGAAAATCAGTAACCGGGTTCTAATACCTGAAACTGAAAAGACAATCAGGGATTGGACAAAACTTGAGATCGCTATACAAAAAGAAGAATTGTCCCAAGAGGAACGAGAAATAGCTTTGATACACACGGCCAATATTTTAGGTAGATCCTTCGAGGAAATTCTGGACGTGTATAAAAAGTTCAGCACAAAAAATAATCCGGAGCGGTTTTTAAAAATCATCTATTGGTTGGGCAAATTGGCCTTGGAGGAAGAAATAACCGGGGAGAAAAGGGCCATTACCTTTAGCGCATTATTGAGGGAACGATTGGGGCATCATATTCATGGCGATCGGTGGGCAAACAATATCAAAAGCGTTTTGAAAGAACACAAGCTACTGGAACGACCCATCCATATCATTTCGGCCAACATGCATAGTGTAATGAACTCCATTTTTGCAAAGAGCGCTTTAAAAAGTGAATTCCCAAAATCAGGTTCTTTGGATATTTTTGAAGCGTTAAGTAGTTCTGGTAATGCTTCCTTAAGGAAGAAAGTGACAGATTTAGCAGAAGAAAACGGCATGATTTCCATTGATGACACCTCTGGAACCAATATAGATGTGCAGATTTTTGATACGGCCAAGATTAATATGGATGTATGTTCTTATGATTTACCAAAAGAACAGGATGATAAAAAACCTGTTATATTTGTGATGGATTATGCATTTGGGGAACAGGCGTACGAGACCATAGATGAACTGTTAAAGCCCTATATTACTAAAAAGGACAAGGAAATACTAATTAACGTAGATTCGGTTTCGGTTATGGGCAAGGCAGGAATCTTGGAAGGTGGTAAGGGAGATTTAATGATTCCATCTGCCCATATTTTTGAAGGTACTGCGGATAATTATCCTTTTGAAAATGAGCTGTGTGCAAAAGATTTTGAAGGATACGGACTAAAAGTTTTTGAAGGCACTATGGTTACGGTTCTTGGAACCTCGCTACAGAATAAAGACATTCTAAAGTTTTTTCATAAATCTACTTGGAACGTCATCGGGTTGGAAATGGAAGGCGTGCATTATCAAAAAGCGATACAATCGGCATCCAAAATCAGAAAAAGTATTGGGGAGGATGTGAAAGTAAGGTATGCCTATTATGCATCAGATAATCCATTGGAAACCGGAAGCACATTGGCATCTGGAGGATTGGGAACCACAGGCGTAAAACCTACGTATTTAATTACGGATAAAATCTTAAAGCAAATATTCAATTCATAATGGCCGAAAATCAAACACCAGCGAACCAAAATAGTTCCGATGAAATCGATTTGGGACAATTGTTCCAATTGATTGGGAGGGGTTTTAATGCCGTATTTCGGTTCTTTTTAAGAGTATTTCTATATCTCAAGAAAAATATTTTTATACTGATTGGTCTTGTTGTGGTTGGTTTGGCCATAGGCTACGGTCTTAATAAAATAATCTCTAAAAAACTAAAGACAGAGGTTATTGTTAAGCCTCAAATGGAAAGCAAGAATTATTTGTACGATGTTATCAATGAAATACAAGCTAATATTAAAGCAAAGGATACTGTATTTTTCAAATCGATTGGAATTGAAGAAATTGATTTTTCTGGTTTGGAAGTGACCATTAACCGCGTAGTTGAAGAAGCAACCACTGAAACGGACACCCAATATTTAGAATTGCTCCAAAGTTTTGAAAATACGGATGCTATTGCCGATATCGTCAGGGCAGAACTTCAAAACAAAAGCTCGTTTAACCATCGGATTACGTTTTTCTATAAGAATCCAGACTTGGGCAAAGACTTTGCTAATACCGTTATGGAGTATATCAATACAAATCCCTATTTTGACGGACTCTTAAAAATTTATCGAAGTAACGCTTCAAGTAGAATTGAAGAAAATCAAATGTTATTGAAACAAGTTGATGAAATCATCACAAATTATACCAGTAGTTTAGCTGCTAAAGGGAATACTTCTGTAAGCGAGCGTATCGTTTTGGACAATCAGGAACAGGTGAATATTGCAGCTCTCTTTGAGTACAAAAATTTGTTGATTCGTGATATTGAAACCAAAAAATTGGAACTAGTAGAACGAACAGAACCAGTTATTGTTATCAATTTTGGAAAACCACAAATGGTACAAACATCATTTTTAGGAAAGAACATTGTTTTAATTCCAATAGTGCTTTTAGTTATATTCTTTTTAGTGTCATTCTTGGTCTACTTAAACAATAAATCTAAGACATTATCCAAATAGATTATGCAGTTGCTTCCAAAGGAAAATCAAACGATTCTAATTACGGGAGGCGCAGGTTTTATTGGAAGCAATCTTATTCCTTTTTTCCTGGATAAAAACCCTAGTTGTAGTGTACTAAATTTAGACAAACTCACCTACGCTGGTAGTTTGGATAATTTAAAGGCTTTGGATTTCCACGCAAGATATAGGTTTGTACATGGGGACATTTGCGACACATCCCTTACTCAAGAACTATTTAAAGATTTTGATATTCACGGTGTAATTCATTTTGCGGCAGAATCGCATGTAGATAATTCAATCAATTCCCCTAGTGAATTTATTAGGACCAATATTGAAGGGACTTTTAATCTATTGGAGACAGCTAGGAAGTATTGGAATGGCACCAAAAATAGATTCCATCATATTTCAACCGATGAGGTGTATGGATCTTTAGGGGAAGAAGGATTTTTTAACGAAGACTCAAAATATGCGCCAAACAGCCCGTATAGCGCTTCAAAGGCGTCCTCGGATTTTTTGGTGCGAAGTTATTTCCATACCTACGGAATGAATGTGGTAACCAGTAATTGTTCCAATAATTACGGGCCAAAACAGCACGATGAAAAATTGATTCCAACAATCATTAGGACAGCTCTAAAAGGACAAGAGATTCCAATTTACGGTAACGGGAAAAACGTAAGGGATTGGCTATATGTCTTGGATCATTGCGAAGGAATCCATACTATTTTTAAAAAGGGAATAGCTGGAGAAACCTACCTTTTAGGGGGCAATAATGAATATGATAATGTATCGATTGCCCATAAGATTTGTTCAATTCTGAATAGGCTTAGACCAAAAAATATTGGAAAATACGAAAGTCAAATAAATTTTGTTAAAGATCGTCCTGGACATGATTTCAGGTATGCTATTGACGCATCGAAAACAAAAAGAGAGCTTGGGTGGAAAGCGAAAGAACAGTTTGAATCAGGATTGGAGAAAACTGTTTCCTGGTATGTAAATAAGTATAGCTAAGACACAATGAAAGGAATCATATTAGCAGGGGGTTCAGGAACACGCTTATGGCCGTTAACAAGGGCTTTAAGCAAGCAGTTGATGCCTATTTACGATAAACCCATGATCTATTATCCGTTATCAACTTTAATGATAGCTGGGATTCGTGACATATTAATTATTACTACTGCGGATGATTTGGACTTATTTAAAAAATTATTGTCGGATGGCAGTCAGCTTGGATGTCAGTTCTCTTATGCGGTTCAGCAGGAACCTAATGGATTGGCCGAAGCCTTTATCATAGGAAAAGAATTTATAGGGCGAAGTAAGGTCGTATTGATTTTAGGGGATAATATCTTTTATGGTACAGGATTAGAAAAGTTATTGAATGAAAATACAGACCCGGATGGGGGTATAATTTACGGGTATCACGTGAACGACCCCAATCGCTATGGGGTGGTAGCATTTGACAATGCGGGTCAGGCCATTTCCATTGAAGAGAAACCTCAAAAACCAAAATCAAATTATGCGATTCCGGGGATTTATTTCTATGATAATGAGGTTATTGAAATTGCTGCTTCTATAAAGCCAAGTGAAAGAGGTGAACTTGAGATATCGGATGTCAATAAAGCGTATTTAGAACAAGGAAAGCTTCATGTAAGTATTTTGGATAAGGGCATTGCCTGGTTAGACACAGGTACGTTTAGTTCCTTAATGCAAGCTTCCCAATTTGTTCAGGTTATTGAGGAACGACAAGGATTAAAGATTGGTTGTATTGAAGAAGTTGCCTTTAGACAAGGATATATAAATACGGAGCAACTACAACGTTTGGCTGCACCTTTATTAAAGAGCGGTTATGGAGCCTATTTAATGAATCTAATTTCATGAAAATAACCGAAACAAAACTTAAGGGTTGTTTTTTAATTGAACCGAAAATAGTTACGGATCAAAGAGGTGTTTTTTTTGAAATGTTCCGAAAAGACGCATTGGAAACTAAATTAGGGCATGCGATTAATTTTGTGCAGGAAAACCATTCTATTTCTAGAAAGGGAGTAGTAAGGGGACTTCATTTTCAAAAAGGAGACGCCGCGCAGGCTAAGTTAGTGACGGTGACGAAAGGAGAAGTTTTGGATGTAATCGTAGACCTACGGGAAGGGAGCGAGACCTTTGGAGGCCATTTAAAAATCAAGTTATCCGATGTAAATCATAACAGTTTATTTATACCGAAAGGTATGGCACATGGTTTTTTGGCACTTTCCGATCATGTGACTTTCACTTATAAATGTGATACTTATTACAATCCAACTAGGGAAGGCGGCATTCTTTATAATGATACCGATTTAAATATAGACTGGGAATATCCACTTACAGAAATGATAATCTCTGATAAGGATATGGATTTGCCCAGCTTTAAAGCTTTTCAAAAATGAAGAGCGTATTGGTTACCGGAGCAAATGGACAGTTAGGGCAGTGTATTCGAAAAATTGCTCCGAAGTATTCCCATATTGAATTTTTATTTAAGAATTCAAAGGAATTGGACATTACAAATATTGCAATGGTCAATGCTCTTTTTGAATCGAATAAATTTGACTACTGTATCAATTGTGCTGCGTATACCAATGTGGAACAGGCAGAAAAAACGCCAGCGATTGCTTTTCAGGTGAATGCCGATGGTGTTAAAAATTTGGCGATGGCTTGTAAAAATAATCAGGTTGTACTTATTCATGTTTCTACTGATTATGTGTTTGATGGCGAAAAGAACAGACCATATACCGTTGAAGATACCCCTAACCCTATCAATGAATATGGTAAGTCTAAATTGTTAGGAGAGGAATACATAAAGCAACATTTAGACTCTTTTAAAATTATTCGAACATCATGGCTATATTCAGAATTCGGGGAAAATTTTTATCAGACCGTTTTGAGAAGGGCAAAAGCCGGGGAACACCTCCACATAACAGATGAACAAATCGGTTGCCCCACAAATGCGAATAATTTAGCAGTTCATGTATTGGATTTCTTAGAGCAGAACCTAACCAATTATGGTATTCATCACTTTACAGACGGTGAAGTGATGACTTGGTATGAGTTTGCTGAAAAAATACTGAGTGAAAATAATCTAGGGAAAGGGGTTAAACTTGTCAAGGATAAGAATTATCGTACTTTTGCCAAAAGGCCAGTAAACGGCGTAATTATTTAGCAATAAAACCATATTTTTATGGAATTACTTCACCTAATTGGAAGGGAAAAAGAATTATTTATAAATGATATAGCCGCTCATGAAAATGTTTTGCATGAAAAAGTTAATACTTCTTCATTTTTGGTCATTGGCGGTGCAGGTTCCATAGGTCAAGCAGTAACAAAGGAAATATTCAAAAGAAATCCAAAAAAACTACATATAGTTGATATTAGTGAAAACAACATGGTTGAATTGGTGAGAGATATCCGTAGTTCCTTCGGTTATATTGATGGTGATTTTCAGACCTTTGCACTGGATATCGGTTCTAGGGAGTACGACGCCTTTATAGAGGCAGATGGTGCGTACGATTATGTGTTGAACCTTTCTGCTTTGAAACATGTAAGAAGCGAGAAGGATCCTTTTACCTTGATGCGCATGATCGAGGTAAATATTTTTAATACGGATAAGACCATAAAGCAAGCTATTGCAAAAGGTACTAAAAAGTACTTTTGTGTGTCTACGGATAAAGCCGCCAATCCCGTAAACATGATGGGTGCCTCCAAACGTATCATGGAAATGTTCTTGATGCGCAATAGTGCTGAAATAACTATTTCTACCGCTCGCTTTGCCAATGTTGCCTTTTCGGACGGATCCCTGCTGCACGGCTTTGATCAACGTATAAGTAAGCAGCAACCTATAGTAGCACCCAACGATATTAAAAGATATTTCGTAATTCCCAAAGAAAGCGGTGAGCTATGTCTCATGTCCTGTATTTTTGGGGAAAACAGGGATATCTTCTTTCCCAAACTCAGCGAGGGCTTACATTTAATCTCTTTTGCGGATATCGCCGTAAAATACCTCAAGGAAAGGGGTTATGAACCCTATTTGTGCGAGAATGAGCAAGAGGCGCGGGATTTGGTAAAAACCTTGCCAAAAGAAGGCAAATGGCCTTGCTTGTTCGTAGGGAGCGATACTACCGGGGAAAAAGACTTTGAGGAGTTTTTTACGGAAAATGAAAAGTTGGATATGGAACGGTTTACAAAGCTGGGTATCGTAAAGAACGAAATGAATGTTGATTTGGAAAAGCTAGATCACTTTGAGAAAAGGATAGCCAGTATAAAAAACCAACGGACATGGACAAAAGAACCGATAGTAGAATTGTTTTTTGATATGATTCCCGATTTCGGACATAAAGAAACAGGTAAATATTTAGATAGTAAAATGTAGGATTTCATGCTTCAAGAAACTATTGATTTTATTAGAGCGCATTATGAATCTACTGAATTCATACCGCTCCATGAGCCTTATTTTGCTGGAAATGAAAAAGCATATCTGAACGAATGTATAGATACCACCTTCGTGTCCAGCGTTGGTAAGTTCGTGGACAAGTTTGAAGCGGATATCGCTCAATTTACCGGAGCTAAATATGCGGTAGCTACAGTAAACGGTACGGCAGCTTTACACATAGCCTTACAATTGGCAGGTGTACAAAGAGGGGATGAGGTAATTACCCAATCCCTGACCTTTATTGCAACATGCAACGCTATAAGCTATATTGGTGCTCATCCGGTTTTTGTTGATGTAGATAGGGATTTCATGGGAATGTCGCCGGAAAAGCTTAAACACTTTTTAAAGAACGAGACCCAAATGGTGAACGGCCGTTGTATAAACAAAAAAACCAAAAGGCATATAAAGTCTGTCGTTCCTATGCATACATTCGGTATTCCTATAGATTTGGATGCCTTAAAGGCAGTTTGTGAGAACTACGGCCTCCCTATTGTAGAAGATGCGGCAGAGTCCTTGGGGAGCTATCAAAATGGAAAACATACCGGCACAAAAGGTCTATTGGGAACTTTGAGCTTTAATGGAAATAAGACCATTACAACAGGTGGCGGAGGCATGATTATTACCAACGATAAAGACTTAGCTGAAAAAGCAAAGCACATTACTACAACGGCCAAAAAACCGCACAAATGGGATTTTAACCATGATGAAATAGGATACAATTATAGAATGCCTAATATTAATGCCGCCCTTGGTTGTGCGCAATTGGAGATGCTGCCGGAAATTCTGCGGGACAAACGTGCTTTAGCGGATAAATACCAACTTTTTTTTGAAGGTAAGGAGGCTCGCTTCGTAACGGAACCTCACAAGACCACGGCAAATTATTGGCTGAACGCCATAGTGCTCAACGATGCCTCCCATAGAGATGCATTTTTAAGCACAACTAATGATGCAGGAGTAATGACCAGACCCATCTGGAAACTCATGAGCGGTCTTCCTATGTTTGAAGCTGCGCAAAAAGGCAACTTGGAAAATTCTATTTGGTTGGAAGAGCGTGTAATTAATATACCCAGCAGTGTCAAACGTTAAAAAAATTTACTTTTTGGGATATTCCGGGCATGCTTATGTGGCCATGGACGTAGCTATCGCAAATGGCTTTAAAATCCTAGGGTATTTTGATAAATGCCAAGCCGAAAATAACCCGTTCAACATTGAATATTGTGGTTTTGAAAACGACGAAGGGTTTAAACGAATGGTTAAGGATGGGTATGTCTTCCCAGCGGTGGGTTCAAATGAAATCAGGAAAAAGCTGTATCAAAAGCTTACCGCAGATGATATAGAACAAATGGTATTGATTCATCCTTTTGCACATGTTTCAAGTTCTGCCATAATTGGGAAATCAACACTTATAAATCCTAATGCAAGTATTAATAGTTTGGTGGAAATCGGGAACTGTTGTATTGTTAATACAGGCGCCATTCTAGAACATGAATCCCGTATAGGGGATTTTTCCCATATTGCTCCCGGTGCCGTATTGACAGGAAACGTAAACATAGGGCAGCGTTGCTTTATTGGGGCAAACGCCGTTATAAAACAAGGGCTTTCCATTGCAGATGACGTGATAATTGGCGCCGGAGCGGTAGTAGTAAAAGATATTACGAAAAAAGGCACTTGGGTTGGTAACCCGGCAAAATTATTGTCCAATCATGAGAGATAGTGTATTAATTATAGCGGAAGCGGGCGTAAACCATAATGGTAGTATTGACCTGGCAAAAAAGCTTATAGATGCTGCGGCAGATGCCGGCGTGGACTATGTGAAATTTCAAACCTTCAATTCTATTAAGCTCGTTAGTAAAAATGCCCAAAAGGCAGATTACCAAAAAAAGAATACAAAAGACCTTGCGGAATCTCAACTAAAGATGTTGCAGAAGCTAGAATTAAGCAAAGAAGACCATTTGGTATTAATTGAGCATTGCGAGGCCAAGAACATCAAGTTTTTATCCACGGCTTTTGATTTGGACAGTGTCGATTTTCTTGAAGAACTGCAAATTGACCTATGGAAGGTGCCATCCGGAGAAATAACCAATCTTCCCTATCTGCGAAAAATCGGTGCCTTGGGAAAACCTGTTATTATTTCTACCGGAATGGCAGATATGAACGAAATCGAGGCTGCCATAAACACAGTGGTTGAAGCTGGTACCAAACCGGATAAGATTACCGTGCTACATTGTAATACAGAATACCCAACACCAATGGGCGATGTAAACCTTAGGGCAATGAACAGCATAAAAAACAAGTTCTGCGTTCCTGTTGGGTATTCGGACCATACGTTGGGCATAGAGATACCGATAGCCGCCGTCGCGTTGGGAGCTAAAGTCATAGAAAAACATTTTACCTTGGATAAAACAATGGAGGGTCCCGATCATAGAGCTTCCTTGGAACCCCCTGAGCTAAAGGCCATGGTGGTAGCAATACGGAATATTGAAATAGCCATGGGAGATGGCGTAAAGGCACCAAGTCCCAGTGAGGCCAAGAACAAACCTATAGCAAGGAAAAGTATTGTTGCAAGCAAGGATATTGCTATAGGCGATATCTTTAACGAGGATAATATTACTGTAAAACGACCAGGAACAGGTATCTCCCCTATGAAATGGAACGAGATTATGGGAACTAAGGCAAGAAAGAACTACCAAGAAGACGACCTCATATGAAACGGATAGCTGTTGTAACGGCAACTAGGGCGGAATATGGGCTATTAAAACCGCTCATAAAGGCTATTGGCCTGTCCAAGGAATTACAGCTACAACTTTTTGTGACAGGTATGCATCTTATGCCAGAATTCGGGAATACGTACCTGCAGATTCAAGAGGATGGATTTACAATCGATGCGAAAATCGACGACGGTCTAAACGGCGACGATGCCTTGGCCATATCCAAGGCGGTTGGGCGGGCAACAATCGGATTTGCAGATACGTACGAGGAGCTAAAACCGGAAATGATTCTTGTTCTGGGGGATCGTAGCGAACTATTGGCTGCCGTAACTGCCGCTGTAATCGCAAATATTCCTGTGGCCCATATTCACGGAGGTGAAACTACCGAAGGAGCTTACGACGAATTTATAAGACACAGCATTACAAAAATGAGCCACCTTCATTTTGCCAGCTGTGAAGTGTATAGGAAAAGAATTATACAATTGGGCGAACAGCCTAATACTGTTTTTAATGTTGGTGCTATAGGAGTTGATAGTATCAAACACCTTTCCTTGTTGGATAAGTCCGCTTTTGAGGATTCCATTTCCAAAACGTTGGATAAAAAGTCGGTTCTCATTACTTTTCATCCGGTAACCATGGAGCATGCTACGGCGGAGGTACAGTTTAAATCATTGTTACAAGCTTTGGATGCTCTAAAGGAAACCACCTTAATTTTCACCAAACCCAATTCCGATAAGGGAGGAGCTGCCATAATTAGGATGATAGATACCTATGTCGTCGCCAATCCGGATAAGGCCTTAAGTTTTACGTCTTTGGGTCAGCTCAGATATTTGTCCGCCTTACAGCATGTAGATTTTGTCATAGGAAATTCCTCTAGCGGAATCTTGGAAGCACCCTATTTTCATATCCCTACAATTGATATAGGCGACAGACAAAAGGGAAGGGTAGCGCCTAAAAGTGTTATTCATTGTGAGCCTGCTACCAAGGAAATTTCATTGGCAATAACCAAGGCAGGTGATCCAAATTTCCTAAAAAGTATAAAAAATCAAGAACTGCTTTTTGGCAATGGAAATGCTACCCAAAAGATAGTGCAACTACTGATACAGTTCAACGGAAATAATTTAAAAAAAACCTTTTACGATTTAAATCCGACCCATTTTGAGAAACTTTAGAGAACATTTACTGCTTACACAAAGCACTATTAGGGAAGCCCTGATCAAATTACAGGATCTGGCCAAGGATGCCATTTTATTTGTGGTGGATAAGGACGATAAATTATTGGGCTCCCTAACCGATGGCGATATTCGTCGTGGACTCATTAACGGAGTTGCAGTAATGGATAGGGTAGATACGATTATCCAAGCAAACCCCAAATTTATCAGGAAGGGTGAGAAAAACTTGGAAAAAATAATCGAGTACAGGGATGGCAACTATAGGATTCTCCCGGTATTGGATGCTCATGAAAAGGTGGTAAATGTCATTAATTTCAGGCTCATACGCTCCTATTTGCCTGTAGATGCGGTAATCATGGCCGGTGGCAAGGGAACTAGATTGCGCCCACTCACCAAAACCACTCCAAAACCACTATTAAAGGTGGGGTCCAAACCTATTATGGAGCACAATTTGGATAGATTGGCACTATATGGTATAGATGACTTTTGGATTTCCGTAAAGTATTTAGGGGAACAGATAGAGGATTATTTTGGAAACGGAGACAAAAAAAACATCAACCTTAGTTATGTTTGGGAAGACAGCCCTTTGGGGACGATAGGTGCGGTATCTAAAATAGTCGATTTTTCACACGATTATGTGTTGCTAACGAACTCCGATGTGCTAACCAATTTAGATTATGAGCACTTTTTTCTGGATTTTAAAAGGCAAGACGCCGATTTGGCCGTGGTAACGATTCCCTATCAGGTAAATATTCCTTATGCCGTTTTGGAGACCAGTAATGGCCATGTGGTAAACTTCAAGGAAAAACCTACCTATACCTATTATTCCAACGGAGGGATATACCTTATAAAAAAAACGGCCTTGGTCTATTTGCCCAAAGACGCATTTTTTAATGCAACGGACTTAATGGAAAAACTGATAGAAGAGGGCAAAAAAGTGGTTTCATACCCCATGTCCGGTTATTGGTTGGATATAGGGAAACACGAGGATTACGAAAAAGCGCAACGCGATTTGGAACAAATAAAGTTTTAAATGAACATACTGATCACATTATGCGGTAGGGGGGGGTCTAAAGGAATCCCTGGCAAGAATATCAAAGAATTAAACGGCGTGCCGCTACTGGCTTATTCTATAAAGCATGCAAAGCTATTTGCAGCGGAGCAGGGAAATACCGATATTTTGCTTTCTACAGATGATGCCGCCATTAAAAAAGTAGCCGAGGAACACGGTCTTTCCACAGATTATGTAAGACCTGCTTATCTCGCCAATGACACCATTGGTAAAATAGAGGTGTTGAAGGATGCCTTGGAATATCAAGAAAAGACCCTTCAGAAACAGTATGATATCTTGCTGGATTTAGACTTGACCTCCCCGCTAAGAACACAGGAAGATTTAAAGTTGGGACTAAAAAAGCTTTTGGGGAATAAAGATGCGCTTAATCTGTTTTCCGTTTCAAAGCCACATAAAAACCCTTATTTTAACGTGGTGGAAGATGTCGAAAACGGCTATTGTAAGTTGGTGCGCCCAAGCGACACCAAATCTAGGCAGAGCGCTCCCCAAGTGTATGATATGAATGCATCGTTTTATTTTTACCGCAGGGCATTTTTTGAAAATGGCTGTGCTTCTGCCATTACCGATAAAAGTTTGTATTACGTAATGGATCATATTTGCTTTGATTTGGACGAACCTTTGGATTTTGATATGATGGAATATCTTTTGAAAACCGATAAATTGGGAATGATTTTATGAAGGTATTGATCATAGGCCTAGGTTCCATTGCTTTAAAACATATAGCTGCTATTGGGAAAATACTTCCCAATGCCGAGTACTATGCCTTGCGTTCCGATAAAAATGCTCAGAAAAAGGATGGCGTTATCAGTATTTTTTCTTTGGACGAGCTGGCGGAAATAGCGATTGATTTTGCTATAATATCCAATCCAACTGCTGTTCACGGAGAAACGATTAAAAGCCTTATTCCAAAAAACATCCCCTTGTTTATAGAGAAACCCCTTTTTTCGGCCTTGGGGAATGAGGAATTACTTCGGGAAATCAAAGAAAAACAAATCTCCACCTACGTGGCCTGTAATCTTAGGTTTTTGGGGAGCTTACAGTTCGTTAAAGCGTATATTAAGGACAAGAGAGTTAATGAGGTAAATAGCTATTGCGGATCTTATTTGCCAGATTGGCGCCCAGGAACGGACTACAGAACAACCTATAGCGCAAATAAAGAATTGGGAGGAGGAGTTCATATAGACCTTATCCATGAAATAGACTATATATATTGGCTATTTGGTAAACCAGAAAAAGTAAGCAGGGTCTTTTCCAATACATCTTCATTGGACATTAATGCCTATGACTATGCCAATTATACCCTAAGTTTACCAAAATTTAATGCCAGTATTATCCTAAATTATTACCGAAGGGATGCCAAAAGGACCTTGGAAATTGTTATGGAAGACGAGACCCTTTTGGTCAACTTATTAGAGAACAAGGTATATATCAATGAAGAACTTTTGTTTGAGGATTCACACACAATTGCGGATTCGTACGAAGCCCAGTTGCGTTTTTTCATTAATGAGGTCGTCTTGGGCAAGACGGTATTCAATACGGTGCATGAAGCTTACGAAATCTTAAAAATATGCTTACAGAAAGATTAAAGGACAAAGTAATTATTGTTACAGGAGGCAGCGGGCTCATAGGCAAGCCTATTTTAGAACACCTTGCCAATAGTAAGGCCATTGTCATCAATGCCGATATCAACGCAGAGACGAATATTGAAAAAGGTGATTATAAATGTGACGTGACTTCGGAAGACTCCATAACAAAATTGGTAGAGAGCGTGCTGACCAAGTACGGCAGAATAGATGGTTTGGTAAACAATGCCTACCCAAGAACCGAGGATTGGGGCAGTAAGTTCGAGGATGTGCCATTGGCATCTTGGCGCAAGAATGTAGACATGCAAATGAACAGCGTCTTTTTTATCTGCCAAGCAATTTTGAAGATAATGAAGGAACAGGGCTCCGGTTCTATTGTCAACATTGCTTCAATTTATGGTGTGGTTGGGAATGATTTCACCATTTATGAAGGTTATGGCGGCACTTCTCCGGCGGCATATTCCGCAATAAAGGGGGGTATCATCAATTTTACTAAATATTTGGCGTCCTATTACGGCAAGCACAATGTGAGGGTGAATTGTGTTTCCCCTGGTGGTATAAAAGACGCACAACATCCTTCCTTTATAGAACGTTATGAAAACCGGTCGCCACTAAAACGGCTGGGAAGACCAGAGGAAATAGCACCGTCCATCACTTTTCTGTTATCTGATGAAGCCTCCTTCATTACGGGACATAATCTGATGGTAGATGGGGGGTGGACCGCTATATAATCGAAAACTATTCCTAGGCCCGGGCTCGGAATGTGAGTATTGGGCCAGAAGTATTAGCGCAAACAGCACTACCATAAAGTGACTAGGAACTCTGGATTTTACCCTTAACCATGTATATGAGGACTTAGGAACGCCATTTATTAAGAGAAATGTACTGGAGGATATAATTCTTACCATCACAATAATATGGAAATAGGCAGATTGCCCTTTACCGCTCCTTAAAACAACGGGATAGTTTGGTTTCTGTATTTTTACTTACTTTTTACCTACTGTGTAAAACTAAAACAATTGGCCATTTCTAAGAAAAACCTGAAAATAATAGTACTACTGATTTTGTTGGTCGTTTTGGCTATTTTTCAAATTCAAAAAAGAAACGCCCAAAAAGAAGGTGCTGCACAAAGAGAAGCAGCCTTAAAGGCTACAAACACTCCATTTAAAAAAGTTTTGTTTCAATTGCCAATTTATAGGGACTCTATCTACAAAGTATATCTGGTAAATATCCTATCTGACAATAAGATCGTTTTTCTAAGGAAAGGTGAGATTTCCGAAAAACAAAGGGAGAGCAGTTTTTTTGTCCATATCTACCCCAAGGACAAAAACAAATTGGAGAAAGGATCGAGTCATATTCCAAATAATTTCAAAAACAATGTAACTTCGTTTTTTTATAATAACGAAGAATATTTTATTTCTGAAACTACCTTGCCGGAAATAAAAATAAGTAAACTAAACTTAGGGCAATTTGGTTTTAGGGGAAATAATGCGGTTAGCTGGAAAATATCGGAACTTCTTATAGAAAAGGATATAGGAAAGGTACTTAAAGAAAATAGAGAGGATATGGAGATCATTGAGCTAATCGAGGATTCATTTTAAACATTTTCATGTTGAGCGTCTTAAAAAAAATAAAGTTCGATATAAATTCTGACAGACTAGGCCCTGATTGCCCCTTTACGCATTGGAAACTTTTCTTTAAACTTTCAATGCAAAAGTTATGTTCCAAAAAATTCGCCCATTTTGGTAGAGGAGCCGAGATAAGACCCTATGCCTATGTTATAAATTGTTCCAAAATTAGTATCGGCGAAGGTGTGGTTATTCGCCCAGGGTCAATGCTTTTTGCGGATCATAGAAACCCCGATAACGGAAGGATTTTTATTGGAGACGGTGTTTTGATTGGTTCCGGAGTTCACATTTACGTATCCAATCATAAATATGGCGCATACAATACGCCTATAATAAATCAAGGCCACTTTGATGCTTTGGATACGACCGTAATGGAAGGGGCTTGGATCGGGGCAAACAGCATTTTGTTGCCGGGGATTACCATTGGAAAAAACAGTATTGTGGGCGCGGGCAGTATTGTTACCAAAGATGTTCCGGAAAATACGATTGTAGCCGGAAATCCTGCCAGAATTTTAAAGACCTTGTCTTGAGGAACAGTATAGAAAGTATTTTTACACGGGGCATCTCTATCCTGTCCAAGTTTCTCCTCCTAGGATATTTGGCAAAAATACTTACACTTGAAGATTACGGTAGTTTTCAGCTCATGAGTTACTTTATAATGATATCCACGACTATTTTTGGGCTGGAATATTACAATATCAGTAATAGGGACATAGTTAAAGCTGAAAAAAAAGATGAAATTTATAAAGACCACTTAAAATTCTTTTACACGCTATCACCTGTTGTTTTCACGATACAAATACTTGTTTTTCTATCCCTTTTCCCAAGTGAACTTATAAGTATTGGTAATATTTTCCTCATTTTAACTATTGGTATTTTGGACTATTTGTCCCAAGAGGTCTATAGATATTTAATGATCAACAAACAGTACAGGAAAGGAAATGTCCAATTGATTTACAAGAGCCTTTTTTTTATTGTACTTATTGCGATTTATCGGTTTTTCTTTATCGCTATAGATTTTAAGGTGCTTTTGAACATACTGTTATTTTCTTATCTCATATTGTTCTTATTTGTGTACAAGGTTTTTTCCAAACATCTTTATCAGTTTTCATTTCAAGATTTTCAGATGTTACCATTTGGAAAATTAAAAAAGACGCTGTCAGCACTTTCCCCTTTTCTCTTGCTCATTTTTTTTATAAAGGGAATCGAGTTCGTGGACAAATTTTTGATCGGAAAACAGCTGGGACTTGCGGAGACCGGTATTTATTCGTTTCTATTTTCAATGGCATCGGTATTGGGGGTATTTGTAATAAGCGGTTTTTATATTATCTACCTACCGCAGCTTATAGAGAGCTTTAAAAGCAGTAGAATGAAGTTTAAAAAGGTTTTTTTAAAATTTTCCCTTTTAACCTTAGGCTCAAGCATTGTAATGGCCATTTTGGTAGTTCTGGTAAGCCCTTATGTTTTTTCACTAATTGAAAAGGAAGTTATGTTACAGCACATGGATCTTTTATACCTGCTCATAATTGGGTTTGTTTTGCATAACGCCTCCCTTATTCCACATGTATTTTTGTACGTTTGCCATGACGAAAAGAAAATAAGTTTGATTATGGGCTGTGCTTTTGCAGTAAACCTTAGCTTAAACTTAATTCTAATTTCCGATTTTGGAATAAATGGCGCTGGCTACAGCTTCGTAGTTACCTATATGGTAATTGTAGTATTCAAGTCTATAAGAGCAATGATAAAATGGAGGAAGCTAGTTGTTTAATTGTTTTTGAAAGTTCCATGGAGCAAAGGTATGCTCAAATGGCGGCAATACACGGCTTTAGTCTCTACAGGGTTGGGTTGAACAATACATGGCAAAATAGCTTTGCGAATAACCTTGGGCAACGAATTAGTTCAAAGCAACTGGTAAAGGAAAAGATAAGTCTACTGATTAAATTAGTAAATGAAAATAGTTTTAAAAAAATCTACCTTTCCAATGCGGAGGGTTACATAAGCAAAAATTTTATCTACGCCTTAAGAAAAGAGTTCCCATCTTTAAAATTAATAGCCTTACAACATGGGGTTTTCCCTTTAAAAAATATCCTTTATAAGGAAACGATAAGAAAAGTTATTAACGCCTTGACATATAAACTTACCGGTATATTTCCGTTGGGGGCTGGTTTCGGGGGAATAATTTTAGATGGTTATTATGTTTACTCCAATAGGGAAAAGGAGTTTTTAGTATCCAAAAAAGGTTGGCAAGCTTCAAACGTAATTGTCGATATTAAATTTATAAAGCCAGAGGTATACAGGGAATATTTATCGTTAAAGGCCTCAAACACCAAAGATGGGCCAGCAGCAGTCTTTTTATTACAGGGGCTGCATTTGGCAGGGCTTTGTTCCTTGGAACACGAGAGCTATTTAATTGAAGAAACGATTAAATACCTGTCTAATAGGTACAAAACAGTGTTAATTAAGGAACATCCTGCCTGTAAAGGCAGGTTGGATGCAATGAGACTTCCAAAAAACGTTAGCGAAGAATCAAGTCTGTTTGAAGCGTTTTCCAAAGCAAATGACGCCTACAGTTTTTTTTCGACAGCTTTAATAGACGCCAAGATTTTCGATTTAAAGACTACGGGCATTAGCTCTGCCAGTATTACGGTAGATAAGGAGATTTATAATAATTTTGATATAAAGATTGATTTTGAAGAAACTATCGCTTCCTAAAGTCTCCATTGGGCTCCTGCTGTTGTCCTTACCGCTTAATTTCATAGCTTTTAGTGGACTGGGAAATGTGTATTGGTCAACGATAATTGTTTTTTTACTCTTTTTGAGCCTAGTTTTGCTTTTGCCGGATAGAATTTTGTCTAAAAGGGGCCCGGTATTTGGATTGCTCATTTTCGTTTTATTTTTAGTCCTTACTTTCTTAAACGTTATTTTTGATGGGGGCCATGCTATTAAGATGCAATTAGTCTTCACAATCATTTATTTTCAGAGCTTTTTGGTTTTTATTATTTCCTACTATGCTTTGAAAAAAGTGAAGCTGGATTATGTTTTTAAACTTTATCTGGTGGTTGGTTTATTGCTATTTTTTAGAATGGCGGCAGAAGAATCACAGAACCTATTTAACTTGAGTACGGTAAGGGGGGAAAGAATTGAAGCTAATTTTGCTGGGGCCGTCAATAATTTTGCTTTATTGATTGGCCTTTGTGTTATTATTAGCTTTTTCTATATTAAAAATAAGACTTGGAAGGTAATTTTATCTATTTCCTCCCTATTTGTGCTCGTTCTTACATTGTCCAGGGGAGCTTTGCTTGGCACAATTTTTACTCTATTTATGGTCGCTTTTTATGATACCGATTCTAAAACCTTGAAAAATCTTTTACGAATTAGTGCCACAGTAGCCATCATTGGAATTGTGGGCTTGTTTTATTTGGACAAGGTAGATTTATTATGGGCCACAGTTCAGGACCGGTTTTTGGGCTTTTTTGATGGAAAGACCAGTTTAAAACAGTTTTCGTCTGGCAGGGGGTTGATTTTTATGGACATTTACAAGAACCATTTTGTCGATTCCAGTCTTTTTGAACTTCTATTTGGGCATGGTATGGGGAGTATAGATTTTAAGGTAAATGGTTCTCCTTATGAATCATCACACAATATATTTATGGATTTCGCTTACAGGAACGGGCTGCTATTTTTATTCTCCTACATGTTGTTTTTTTTATATTTATTATTGAGATTTATAAAATTTAGAAACAAGGAAAATCTAGTTTTATTTGGCATTTTTGTTTTTCTTCATTTTGAGCTTTTGGTAAATCCATATTTATTTGCAGTTCAAATGGGGTGGATATATTCATTTTTTTTGGCCGCCTTTTTAACTAAGTTGTATACTGGAAACAAGAATAGTATGGTTAAGGGGTTATTATAATATGACGGCCAATGAAAACGTTTTGGAAAACCAGGAAAGAACATTAGACCTTAAAGACCTAGTTCTGCCATTTGTTTTGGGTATAATGCCCTTGCTATCCACTATTTTTCATGAGAAATGGGTTCCTTGGTATATTGTAGTAATACTAATAGCGTATTTATTTGAGCCAGACAAAAGGTTGCGCTATCAACAAAATAAGCAGTTTTTGGCACCTTTTCTTATAATGATTCTTGTATTTGTTTTTTTTACTTTGGTTTCAAGTGATATTATTAAATCGCTAAAGGTCATGGAAAGACAAACTTCTTTGTTGTTACTGCCGGCTATAATATGTACTTCAAATTGGAGCCATGCAAGGTTGGCTTTAATGTTGCGGGTTTTTGTTTTTGCACTGGCACTTTTTTGCATCTTCTCTTTTTGCAGATTAGGTTTGTTTTATTTTAATAAACAAGATTGGATAAATACCATGAATGAAATGCAAAATAACCAAGCCTATTTGTTGTTTAAATTTCCTCATTTAGTTCATACCCATCCAACTTATTGGAGTTATCTTTTGGTCATCGGGAATATAATAGTATTGGGGAACACGTTTTTTTGTTTTTTCAAAAAAAGCTATGTTGCCATAGCTTTTTTATTGATTTTTAATGTAACACTTCTGTTATTAGCTTCCAGAACGCCTCTTGCCATTAATTTCCTCATACATATATTTGCTTTAGTAGTCAGTCGAAATCTCCAGGAAAATTTCTCATGGGTAAAATTATTTTTAGCCCTTTTAGCCATATTTGTTCTTGGTATTTTTATTGTTCCCAGAATAAGCTTTCTAACGTTAAAGCTCTTGGACGTATTTAAAGACGATAGGCTTTACCTGTGGCCTATAGCATTTCAAAAAATTAAAGAGAACTATTTTATATTAGGTGAAGGCCTAGGTTTAGGTATTATAGCTTTGAAAGACTACATAATTGAAAATGGGGATATTCGTGAAAACTATAATTCCTTTGATTTACACAACCAATATTTACGACATTATTTGGATATGGGTATTTTAGGATTGTTTTCCCTCTTTTATTTAATAGTTTATCCAGTTTTAAAATTAAATGATTCATTATTTAGTTCAAGCGCTTTTTTAAATTTTAGCTTAGTTTTGCTTTTTGCTATTGGATGTTGTACCGAGGCCCCTTTATACCGTTTAAAAGGGATTGTTATATTTTCTATTTTCTATTCAACATTTTTAGTTTCTAAGAAATTATTAAAGTGAAATAGTTGTGGTTAAATTTATGTTTCTGTTAAAAGGTTAAAATTAATGCGTTTGAGAATTCTCCAGATAAACAAGTATTATCAACCTGATATTGGTGGCGTAGAAACAGTTGTAAAGCAATATGCTGAAAATTTAGGGGAGGGATTTGAGGTGACCGTGCTTTGTGTAAAAAAAAGATTCTCTTTAAAGACCGACATTGAGATAGTGAACGGGGTAAAAGTAATCAGATGCTCTTCCTTGGGTACTTTTTGGTCTATGCCAGTGTCATTTTCATTTTTCTTAACCTTTTTACAGCGCTACAAAAATTTTGAAATATTACATTTTCACGAACCTTTTCCGTTAGCATCACTACTTTCTTTTCTTATAAGTAGGAATAATAAAATAGTAATTACATGGCATAGTGATATTATAAAGCAAAAATCTTTGAAAAAAATAGTAGAAGTTTTTCAAAATAAACTTTGTGATAAAGCTGCCGTTATATTTACTACTTCCCCAAATTTGCTTGAGTATTCTAGTATTTTGAAAAAATTCAGAAACAAAGTATTCATACTCCCTTTGAGCATACCAACAAATAAGAAGATTAGTGAATATGATAATAATTACATTCTATATTTAGGTAGATTGGCATACTATAAAGGTATAGATGTCTTGTTGAAAGCACATGAAATTGCTAACACAAATATGGAATTACTTATAGTTGGTAGTGGTGAGAAAGAAGTCACATTAGATATTTTAGAACATTGTAACAAAACGACCAAAAAAGTAAGGTTTATCAATGAATTTGTATCTGATAAGGAGAAAAATGAGTATCTAAAAAACTGTTCTTTCTTTGTGTTACCGTCTATAGCGGCTAGTGAAGCCTTTGCAATTGTTCAATTGGAAGCCATGATATATGGAAAAGCGGTCATAAACACTAATCTGCCGACAGGCGTGCCATATGTAAGCGTTAATGACAGAACGGGTATTACGGTAGCCCCCAACAATATTGCAGAATTGGCTGACGCAATAGACCGGTTGGACGGGGATATGGACCTAAGGCAGCGATTGGGAGAAAGTGGGCGCAAACGTGTGATTCGTGAATTCTCAGACGATATTGTTATAGAAAGGTTGAGGAAAAGATATTTAGAAATGGAGAGGCAATAAGTCAAATGTTTAAATTTCATAGTCTTGAGATAATTATAGAATTTATAAATGATTTCATTTGTAAAGTATTTGGATTTTTGAAACCTAACAGGCTATATGTTTTACGGATATATAATCTAAAAAAAATATAATGCCAAGACCCTCAATTTTAAACTCTGTAGAACGTAAGTTTATTCTTTTAGTTGGGGATCTATTTATAATTATATCAAGTTTGAATGTTTTTGTATACAATGCAATAGACATTCAATTTGTTTCGCTAGAATTAAAAGTTGTAGTTTTTAGTTTCGGTATAATATGTTTTTTAGTGCTCTCATATATTTTAGATCTTTATAATCTTCAAAAAACATTGAGGCGGAAATATGTTTTATCTCAGGCCTTGTATATCACTGGATTACATGTTTTTATTGTTTTTATTTTTTCAGTAATTTTTTTTGATACTAGTTTTTGGAGAATTCCCCTTTTGGTTTTTTTAATCCTAACACCTGTGGAAATTGCTTTATGGAGGCTATTTTTTGTAAATGTATTTAGAGTTTTACCAACAACTAAGAATGCTCTTTTACTATATGACCAGGAAACGGAAAAGGATTTTAGAAAAGTAACTTCTTTAATTGATGGGGATGTTGTAGAAACATTTTACCGAGTAAAGCTGACCTATAACGTAAATCAACATCATGAAATAAGAAAAAAGTTCCTAATTGCAACTGAGAAAGTAGATGCTTGGATAATCAACATTAAAAATTACAACGAATTACCAGCTGATTTGGAAAAGGTTCTTTTTCGTTCCATATTAAGAGGCAAGGAAGTAATTTCATATACCTCGTTTTACGAAAACACCTATGAAGCATTACCTGTACAATCCCACAACGATAGTTTTTATGAGATACTGCAATTAAGAAATAAGAAAATTAGATACCTTCATACTATTTTCAGTTTTTTTGTCAATTTTATATTAGTTCTGTTTATTGGACTGGTATTTACCTTTTGCACTCCATTTGTATTATTACTGAATTTATTTTTCAACAGAGGACCACTATTTTATACACAAAAAAGAGTTGGGCATTATGGTGAAGAATTTAAGATTTACAAATTCCGGTCCATGGTTACTGATGCCGAAAAAGAGGGTGCTAAAATGGCTATAAAGAACGATGTTAGGATTACCCCTTTTGGGCGAATCCTCAGGGTTTTTAGAATTGACGAACTCCCTCAAATCATTTCGGTCATTAAAGGAGATATGCAGTTTATAGGCCCAAGGCCCGAACGTAAGGTTTTTGTGAACCAGTTGAATTCCTTAGTGCCCTTTTATGGAACTAGACATTTGATAAA
>JBBSKR010000036.1:0-23387 GCA_038256135.1 Flavobacteriales bacterium
CAGAGATGCAGGTTACTTCATCAACGGTCATGACCACATCGCAAATCCTGAACTCAATAGTTGGATAAAATGGGTGTAACCGTATGTCCCACCATATTTTTTTACTGTTATCCAAGCAGTTGGTTCTTACTAGTATATCTATAAACTTATCGTACTCCGCCACACTGGCAAAAAATGGTGGTATTCCAGTTCTTGGAAATTTATCGAAAACTTTACTGCGATACGATTTAAACCCCGTGTTACGACCTTCCCAAAAAGGGGAGTTGGTGGATAAGGCATATAGGTGGGGCAAAAAATAACGTACCGTGTTCAAAATTTCCAACCCTTCTTCCCTACTTGGTATGGCCACGTGCACGTGCATGCCAAAAATAAGATTCCCCCTAGCCACATCAGCCATTTCTTGAATAATGGCATCGTATCTTGGGTTGGCAGTTATCAATTGTTCATTCCATTCAGAAAAAGGATGCGTACCTGCTGCTGCCACCTTAAGCCCTTCATCATCGGCCAATTTAATGACCTGTTGCCTTAAATAAGAAACCTCATCCCTAACCTGATTTATATTTTCACAGACGTTGGTGCCCATTTCTACCATGGACTGATGCATTTCTTCCTTAATACGTTCTTGAAGCAGGACTTTACCATCATCTATGATTTTGGACATTTGTGAACGTAACCGGTACGTTTCACTATCCAAAACCTGAAATTCCTCTTCTAGTCCTAGGGTAAATTTGTGCATGTAACTACAATTGGTTCTTAATATACTTCGTCTTCGCCTATTATTTCTTAGGCTTAGCTGCCGCTTTGGTTTTTGCCGGAGCCTTCTTAACGGCTGCTTTCTTTGCTGGAGCGGTTTTTTTTGCTTGAGCCGATTTCGTTGCGGCGGTTCCTTTATTAACAGTCCCTCCCCTTGCCTTACTGGCGGGACTTGTTTTTGAGAGTGCTTTTTTTATTGCCGTTTTCTTCGCTTCGGCAGCTGTCTTCAAGTTTACCTTACCCGCTTTTGGCTTTACCGGAGTTACCGAATTCCTAACAAATCCTCCCCAAGAAGTATTGTTTTGTTTCGGGGTATGGGCTTTCGCTTTTTCGATGGCGTACTTGGCAGAATGCTCCACGATCCAATCAAAATTTTCCTGACCTACTGAGTGGATATCCGCATCTGGTGCTGGATTGCAGAAGTCAATGGCATAAGGCACACCGTCACGTACGGCAAACTCCACGGTATTGAAATCATATCCCAACGCTTGGTTCAGTTTAAGGGTATAATCATGAACCGTTTTCAATAATTTTTTACGCGCTTCCCCGGTAGCTTTTATATCGCTGACATAACGATCGTGAAATGGTTTTCGTGGGTCATAAGGCATAATATGTACATACTTTTGACCTAAACAGTACACTCTAAAATAATCATCGAACACAATTTCTTCCTGTAGCATCATTACCAACTGCCCTGTTTCTTCATGTTTTGCAAAAAGATCATCAGCATTTTCTACGCGATATACGTTTTTCCATCCACCACCATCATGTGGTTTCATATAGGCCGGAAAGCCAATATAATCGAACATATACTCCCAATCCAACGGTGCTTTTAAGTTTCGGAATGACGTCTCACTTGTATTGTCAGGTCTAGCATTGGACGGTAGTAAAACTGTTTTTGGAACGGGTATTCCCATCTCTATGGATAAACAATTATTGAAAAACTTTTCATCTGCACTCCACCAAAATGGATTATTGATGACTGCCGTTCCCATTAGCGCGGCATTTTTTAAGTAGGCGCGATAAAATGGGACTTCTTGTGATATACGGTCGAAAATTACGCTATACCCATAATCTATTCCTTGTTGTACCTTTTCTATTTGAACAGCTTCCGCAACAATTTTGCCTTCCCCTAATTGGTTCACCTTATCAATAAATGCCCATGGAAACGTATCTTCCATGCCAAATAATATTCCAACTTTTTTTATCATCTTATATTTTATTTTAAAATTTCTTAGCTTTAATAATATATTAAAATTACATCATTTTACTTGACGCAAAACCTTTATTCGCTAGCTTGAATCAATTAAAATAAGCCCCCAAGTATTCTGGAAACATCATTTTCCATAAAGGCCAATCGTGTGCTATCCATTTTTTCTCATCATACCAATGTGCTATTCCTTTTCCATTCAATATGCCGGACATATGCCTATTCTTATCCAGACATATATCCCAATCGGAAGTTCCAAGAACGATTTGCATATGGTCATATTTCCATCCCTCCTCATGTCTCATAAATTCATCTGGGCAGTTATAATAGATTCGCATATCATCGGATAATGGAGCCATGGTCCGAATATTAAAAGCGGCACTCATTCCAATAAAGTGCGATATTAAATCTGGAAACCTAAAGGCCGTATTCGCTGCATGAAATCCGCCAAAGCTAACCCCAGAAACACCTATGCGATGCACATTACATTGTTTTTGTATGTAAGGTATCAATTCGTTTTTTAGAAATTGCATGTACAACTCATAGTTGTTCATTTTGGTGCCTGTATCCATATGGTCGTCGTAGAAGGACAAAACGTCTAAGGTTTCCACATTGTATAGTTTAACCTTACCCTCCTCAATAAAATTCATTACAGAACCTACCAAACCAAAATCCGTATTCTGTGTAAATTGACCGCCAGAGGATGGAAACATTAAAATAGGATGGCCCCAATGTCCAGTTACTTCCAAATTTATGTTCCTGTTCAAGGTATTGGAATAATATTGTATGTGTTCTACTTTTGCCATAGCTTTCAAGATAAATAAAATGTTTAAAAATCAACGTATTAAGGCCGGCAAAAGTAATTTATTTTAAAATATACCCTTATATTTTTTATGGATTCCTATACTTGCACTTTTATAATGAATTTTCATGCAGTTCCAGATAGAGACCATTACCATAAAAGGGAGTTATTTTTCCAAAAACCTAGAGCGATTGGTGCGTTTTCGTTTTGTCGCGCCGCAGGATTATTGGCGGACGAAAACTAACTTCCCGGTTCTAATGATGAATGATGGTCAGGACTATGAAGCCATGCAATTAGAGCGTTCGTTGTCGCAAGCTTTTACCTCAAAGAAATTACTGCCATTTGTTTACGTAGGCATATCGTGTAATGAAAACCGAATACATGAATATGGAACGGCTTCAACGGCCGATTTTAAAGGTAGGGGCGGTCAAGCCTTAAAATATTCCAAATTTATTATCGAGGAATTCATTCCCTTTTTGAAGAACGAATTTAGGGTATCAACAGAAGGTAAAAACTGGGTCTATTGCGGTATGTCTCTTGGTGGTTTATCGGCGTTCGATATCGTTTATAACCATAGTGCCCATTTTGGAAAGGTCGGTGTCTTTAGCGGTTCATTTTGGTGGCGTAAAAAGGCTTATGTGAAAAACGATCTAAAAGATAGAAGTAGGATTGTTTTGGATATAGTTAAAAATGGCAAATACTCCGATCATCTAAAATTTTGGTTTCAATGTGGATCCCTAGATGAAACTGCAGACCGTAATCATAATGGAATAATAGATTCTATTGAAGACACCTTAGACCTCATTAAAGAACTCACGGTTAACGGGTATTCATTTCCCGGCGCTATTACCTATGTAAAGATTGAAGGTGGGAAACATGATTTGCCAACATGGGGCAAGGTATTCCCCCAATTTATACACTGGGCGTTCGGTACATCTTAAACCTTAATAAAAATATTTCTCTTGTAAAGGAAATACCCTAGGAAGCTGTAAAATAAAACTACGCTTAAACCGTACAAAAGTGATGAAGTTTCCATGGCCAAAAATTCATGCACATATATTTTTTGAAAGAGCCAGCCATGCAACGAAGTATCCCCAATTTTTATTTGCCCCATGATCTTACTAATAAAACTGGATAAGAAATAGATAATGATGGCATTGGCTCCGGCATATCTAAATACAGACCCAAATTCAATTTTCTTAACATCGGTCAAATAATAAATAAGGGAAAGAATCAAATTGGCCCACCCTGCCGTGACCAACACAAAACTACTGGTCCATAGCGCTTTATTAATAGGGAAGACCACATCCCAAAGATGTCCTATTAGCAACAAACTTCCTCCAAGTCCCATTAATAGGATAGCTTTCTTTTCCTGTTTGCTTGTGAGTATCAAACCTGTAAAAATCCCCAACAACGAACTTGCAATAGCGGGCACGGTGCTAAGAAGCCCTTCGGGGTCGTAGTCTGCCTTATAGTTATGTGAGCCAAAGATTTTTACATCGAGCCAATTGGCCAGATTGTTGGGTGCCCTGTCCAAGGTAGAGGCTACTCCATTTACCGGTATCAAGGTCATCAATAACCAATATCCTATTAATACTATACCCGTTAACCAAATAAGTTTTTTCCAATTTAGGTTTAAATACAATACAGCGGCGAAAAAGAAGACGACACCGATACGTTGTAAAACCCCTGGAAATCGAATATTCTCAAACGTTTTAAAAAAAGGAAAAGAGATGATAAATGCGCCTAGAAAAATTCCTAACCCAATTAACTTCAAGGTACGGATGACAATCTTTTTATACACTTTAGCATCTACCACTTTATTTTTATAGGAAAAAACAATGGAGGTCCCTACAATGAACAAAAAGAAAGGAAATACCAAATCGGTAGGTGTGTAGCCATACCATTCGGCATGCAGTAATGGGCTATATACATTAGACCAGGTGCCTGGGGTATTTACCAAAATCATTAACAAGATGGTAGCTCCCCTAAAAATATCGACCGATAAGATTCTGTCCTTCACCATCCCGTTTATTATAAAATATTACCCTTTAATCGGTTCCAAGCCTTTAGTAATAATACTCCGGCAATGATGGATACAACGGTTAAGACTATGGCCTGGGTTGTTCTGCCATAAATCCAATACCCCGTGGCGAACATGATGGAATAGATCAATACAATACCGATTAACATGGCCGTAATTCCTGCCGGTACACTCCACACTTCTCCTGACTTTGTAATTTCTTCGTTGGCAGTTTCCGCATCTTTGACCACTTTTCGCCATCCTGGTCCTCCTGGTTGGGTTTTTTTATAAAAGGAGCGGAGCGTTTCCGGTGTTTCGGGAGGGGTCAAAAAAGTAGCCAACATCCAAATGGCGGTAGTTACGACCACTATAAAAGGATAATTTGCCCATACCGGAAATACGCCTGTCTCAGGTGCAAAGAGAAGATCTCCCAAATCAGTTTTGGCCAATAGAATAACCAATATCCCAGAAGCGAACATCGCGGTAATCTCGCTCCATGCATTGATACGCCACCAAAACCAACGTAATATAAATACCAATCCTGTTCCGGCGCCAAACTGTATTAACAAATCAAACACCTCAAATGCATTTTGTAAGGTAAGGGCAAATAAAGCACTTAGCACCATAAGCACCACCGTTGAAATTCTACCTACTGCGACCATCTGTTTCTCGGTTGCATTCGGATTGATCTGCCTCTTGTAAAAATCAAATACGATATAGGAAGATCCCCAATTTAATTGTGTAGAAATGGTACTCATGTAGGCAGCTACCAAAGAGGCCAGAACAACACCCAACAAGCCACTGGGCAATTTGGTAAGCATTGCGGAATAGGCCAAGTCATTGCCCAATTTACTTTCTGCAACGTTGGGGAAAGCCTCTGCAATACTGGCAACATCCGGATAAACCACAAGGGATGCCAGTGCAACCAAAATCCATGGCCAAGGGCGTAGGGCATAGTGCATAATATTGAAAAAAAAAGTAGCCCCAATGGCATGGTTCTCATCTTTGGCCGCCAACATTCGTTGTGCAATATATCCGCCGCCACCAGGCTCTGCGCCTGGGTACCAAGAACTCCACCATTGTACCGCAATAGGTATAATAAACAGCATGATAAGCACTTGGGTATTATCAAAGTCGGGCAAAATATTAAGCTTACCAATAACATTTTCGTGGGCCATTAAGGCCTGTATTCCTCCAACCTCTGGTATGTTCACTAAATAATACGCTGCTCCGATTGCCCCCGACATCGCCACAAAGAATAACAGAAAATCAGTGTAAACAACTCCCTTAAACCCTCCCAGTGCACTAAAGATCACAGTAATCAGGCCAGCTCCTACTACGGTTTCCCAAGGCTCAAGCCCCAACATAATGCCGCCTATCTTAATAGCCGCCAAGGTAACGGAAGCCATCGTGATAATATTGAACAAGGCTCCAAGGTATAACGCCCTAAACTTTCGCAAAAAGCTCGCCGGCTTACCGCCATAACGCATTTCGTAAAATTCAAGATCCGTATTTACATTGGACCTACGCCATAATTTGGCATAAACGAATACCGTTAACATCCCCGTAATCAGAAAACACCACCAAACCCAGTTTCCAGAAACACCTTTGGTGCGTACAATATCCGTAACTAGATTGGGCGTGTCCGTTGAAAAGGTGGTCGCTACCATAGAAAGCCCCAATAACCACCAAGGCATGGTACGCCCTGAGAGAAAAAATTCCGTTGAGTTTTTACCTGATTTTTTTGATACGTAGATCCCGATACCGAGGACAAGGGAAAAGAAAACTATGATGAAGCCATAGTCAAGGGTGCTAAGTTCCATAAATTTGGTTATTGGTTGCTGGCTAAAGATATGTTTTTTTAGGATATTTTTGTCGCAAATACGCCAAACGTACTACGTGCTTCTATCAATGACTTTCGAAATCACCCCAACAGCCTGGATATTAGCCTTTGGGGCCGCAGTCATTATCGGACTTTCTAAAGCAGGCATAAAAGGAATAGCCGTTTTAAACGTCACTTTAATGGCCTTGGCCTTTGGGGCTAAGGAATCAACGGGTTTGGTGGTTCCGTTACTTATCTTAGCCGATATTCTTGCCGTGGTCTATTATAACCGATTTACCCAATGGAACTATGTGTTTAAACTACTTCCTTGGATGGTTTTCGGTGTGTTGATAGGTGTACTGATCGGTAAGGACCTCCCTGAAAGATTCTTTAAAATAGGCATGTCCATCATCATCATCATCACTGTATTCATGATGTATTGGTGGGATCGCAAGAAGACCAAAACAGTTCCTACCCATTGGACCTTTGCCAGTTCAATAGGTACTATTGCAGGTATTACCACTATGGTCGGTAATTTGGCGGGGGCCTTTTCCAATATCTATTTTTTAGCCATGCGCTTGCCAAAAAATCATTTTATCGGTACCGCGGCATGGCTGTTTTTAATCGTTAATGTAATAAAGTTGCCCTTTCATTTTTTTGTGTGGGAAACCATCTCCGTTAGTTCCTTATCACTGAACTTAAAGCTTTTACCGGGGATATTACTGGGCTTTTTTATTGGGGTTCGGTTCATAAAATTCATCAAGGAGGCTTTTTTTAGAAAAATGATCTTGGTATTAACCGCTGTTGGTGCCATTTTAATTATGTTCAGTTAATTGGTGTCCGCACTTAAATAGCTTACAATACCTAGAATCTTTTAGATCTTTTTCTTTTTACTTAGAGCTCTTTTAATTGATTAGGAAGGACTAATTTTAACGGCGTAATCTTGAAATTGTTACACTATGAATATCATTGGTAATTTCATAAAGGGAGTCATTAACGTCACCGATAAAATTACCGGTGAAGATAATCCCATAGAAGAACAAAATGAAGTGCTAAAAGACCTGCTAAGAGCAGCAAAGGACACCTCCTTTGGTAAGGCTTTTGGTTTTGAAAGTATTTTGGAAAGAGAGGATATCCCCACCGCATTTAAGGAAGCAGTACCTTATTTTGATTATAACGAAATAAATGAGAAATGGTGGCATAAATTGCATGAGAAACAGTCTGATGTTACTTGGCCGGGAAATCCCGATTATTTTGCGGTAAGCTCCGGAACTACGGGAAAAACAAGCAAGCGAATACCTGTTACCACTGAAATGATAGATGCCATAAGGCAAGCGGGGATCAAACAAGTATTGGCCTTATCCAATTTTGATTTGCCTGCAGACTTTTTCGAAACAGGTATATTGATGTTGGGTAGTTCTACCGATTTAATCGAAAACGATGACCATTTGGAAGGCGAAATCAGCGGTATCAGTGCCAGTAAAATTCCGTCGTGGTTCAGTGGTTATTATAAACCTGGAAAGGAAATAGCAAAGATTGAAGATTGGGACCAAAGGGTGGAAAAGATTGTTGAAAAAGCCCCTGATTGGGATATAGGGGCGCTCAGTGGCATTCCTTCCTGGATAGAATTAATGCTAAAAGAGGTTATCAAAGCTCACAACTTGGACAACATTCATGACATTTGGCCCAATCTTGCGGTTTATACCTCTGGGGGGGTAGCTTTCGGTCCTTATGCAAAAAGTTTTAAGACTTTAATGGGCAAACCGGTAACCATTATCGATACCTATTTAGCTTCAGAAGGTTTTATCGCGTTCCAAAACCGACCGGAGACCAATGCCATGAAATTGGTAACCGATAATGGCATCTACTTCGAATTTGTACCGTTCGATCCAGACTATATTATGGATGATGGCTCCCTTTCCCAAGATGCACCTTCCCTAACACTTTCCGAGGTAGAAAAAGGACAGAACTATGTTTTGATCATTAGTACCGTAAGTGGGGCATGGCGTTATTTGATAGGTGACACCGTTGAATTTACCGACGTGGCGCGGGCAGAAATCAAAATAACCGGCCGTACCAAATTTTTCTTGAATACAGTAGGTTCGCAGCTATCGGTCAATAAATTGGATGATGCCCTACAAGAGCTTGAGAAGGCCTTTGATATTGAAATACCGGAGTACACCTTGTGCGCCAAAAAATACAAGGACGGATTTTACCATACTTGGTATTTGGGTTCTACGACAGATTTGGACACCAAGGAGGTAGCCAAAAAATTGGATGAATCCTTAAAAGATGCGAACAAAAATTATAAAGTTGCCCGCTCCAAAGCATTGAAAGGTGTTAAAGTGTTTATGGTGAATCCGGATGTGTTCTACGATTGGAACGATCGTAACAAAAAGAAAGGCGGTCAAGTGAAAATGGAACGTGTGATGGATGAGGAAAAATTTGCTGAATGGGAAGATTTTGTGGAAAAACAAAGCTAGACTACTATTCACTAAAGACCTATCAGTTTTAATTCCAACTGGTACAACGCTATACCAATAGCATATCAACCTAAAGTCTTTTTCTAAAACTGCCCGTTTGGCAGAAGATGGCAATAAATTCCCAATAAATAGTATTTAAATTCTTTTTCAATTACCCGTTACGGCATCTCGCTCCTCTACCAACAACATGATTTCTTCTGGGGATAAATAAAGATTTTTAATACGGTCAATGTATTGTTGGGATAAGCCTGCCTTCTCCAAAATAAATTCTTTGGTCCCCAAAATGTATTTTTCCATACCGTGGTGCACAGCATAAGAATCCGCTCTGCGCTCTGCGCCTCGAATAAATTTTTTTGAGGTTAGGTATCCAATTCCAAACCCAATTAAATTAAGTCCGCTTCGTTGTTCAAAATCCATCACATGGCCCAATTCATGACCCAACCAACCAATCATGATTTCAGAGGGCATGTCTTTTGTAAAGTACACAGAATTTGCAATCTTTATTTTTTCGCTGATCAGAATTTTATAAGACCTGTGTTTTTTTCTTTTGAATACACTTGAAAACTTGGGCTGCGCCTGCATGGTAGATTTTTGAATATGCTTTTTGAACTTGAACTCTATAGGGGTAGTGGCGAGTTCTGGATAATGGGAGAGGGCAATTTTGGCCTCTTTTGCTATTTCATCAGGAAAAATGTGCTGAGCATTTACAACCATATTGGAGCTTAAAATTAATAAGAGAAATAAATAGTTCAACGCCATTTAAGTTAAGGATATTGTTAAAGCAGCGGACTTAAAAATTTAGCAAGGCCTTCCAAAAATTTATTAAAGGGAGACCTTTTTTTAAAAGCTTCAAAATCTAATTGCGTTATTTCTTTACAGTGTCGATCGAATAAATCTTGTACTTCGGCTGCTATTTCTTTATCGTAAAGAATCGCATTTGTTTCAAAGTTATGTTCAAAACTTCGATAATCAAAATTTCCAGATCCTACGGATACTATTTCGCCGTCTATGAAAATGACCTTGCTGTGCGAAAAATCCGATCGTAGAAAAATATGGGCCCCAACTTCGAGCAATTTCTCAAAAGTAGAAAACATACTATACTTAGCGAGTAAGGAGTCAGATTCCTTTGGGGTCAATAAGATAACTTTTATTCCGCTTAGTGCGGCGATACGCAAGGCTTCCATAACCGGTTCTCCCGGTATAAAATAGGGGTTGGCTATACAGATACTCTTTCTTGCAACATTGATCATGGCCAGATATTGCTGCATGATCGCCGGGTACTTAGAATCAGGCCCGCTTGAAATGATCTGGGCAACGGTATTACCGACAGGCTCTATTTTAGGGAAATATTTTTCTTGTAGCAGTAGTTTTTCATTGCCGGCAAAATGATAATCCTTTACGAATATCCGCTGTAAACTATTCACTACTGGACCCTGTATCCGCAAATGTAAGTCTTGCCAAACCCCTAAGTCGGAAATGGGCTTCATGTATTTATCGGAGACATTGAACCCTCCGGTAAATCCAATTTTGCCATCAACTACAATTATTTTCCTATGGTTTCTGTAATTAAGGGTAAACAATAAATTCCCGAAACGTATAGGCATCGTAGCATAGGCCTTTACCCCTATTTTCTTAAAACGTCGAACTACTTTTCCCCGCATAGAATTACTTCCAAAAGAATCGTAAAGCATACGAATTTCTACGCCCTCCTTCACCTTTTTCTGAAACAGTTCATAGAACCTATCCAACAACATGCCTTCCTCCAAAATATAATATTGAAGATGAATGAAGTCCTTGGCCTCATCAATTGCCTTGAAAATAGCGCCAAAGGCTTCCTCCCCGCTATTTAATAAAGTGATTTCGTTTCCTTCGTACGGGGCAAAATAACTATTGCTCCGTATAAGGGTAGCTAGTTTATCTTGTTTATAATCCTCAAAATTATGGACACTTTGTTCCCCACCCTTTAATTCCTTGTAGGTTTCAGAATACAATTTGCGCTTCTCGGACTGTTTTAGTTTAAACAGTTTGAACTTTCTTCTATTAATGCCGAATAAATAATATAAGAGTGGCCCAAGAAATGGTAGAATTATGACCAATAAGGTCCAACTGAACATTTTAGTCGCCTTTGAACCATTAAAGATAATATTAACGATACTCCATAGAGTAACCGTAAGGTAGGCAAGCCAAAATAAGGTATTCATCCATTGGTTTTAAGTTAAATAACAAGATACTATATTTTAGTTTTGCCTCCTTTTTTTATTGTATTAAAGATACTTTTCATTTGATACGAGTTAATTATTAAATTAGTTCTGGATTAACTTTAAAAAAAATGAATGGGTGTAATTTCTATGGACAAAAAACAAATAACTCTTTATTATAGTTCGGAAAATTCATTGGGAAAACAACTAAACGCCTATGTGGAATCTTCCGAAAAAAAACATTTAACGATAGATATTTCCAAAACAAATGTTACCGGTACCCAATGGGCCGAATTGGCAGACGGACTTGGTAAAAAAATATCTGCTCTGGTAAATATGGACCACCCTGACTTCAAAGATGTCTATGGCGAAAAGGATGTCGACCTAAACGATGATGATTGGTTGAAGGTTTTGAACAAGAATCCAAGTCTTTTAAAGTATGCTATAATAATCAAGGGCAAAGAATTCATTGAATTGAAAAGTGCGTCCGATTTCAAACAGTATATGGAACCTGATAGTGCCGGCATTGAAAAACCCTATAAAAAGGATCAGAAATAGCACCACTTCGGTATCGTAAAAGTTGATAAATTAGTGGTTTTGATTTTTTCTAAATTCCTAAAACCTTAAGTCCCCTTTACAAAAGATGGTCAGAATCTTCAAATGGCTTTTTATACTGATGTTTTTGGTCATTGGTTGCTATATGATTGCAGAATGGCGAATGAAAATTGAAGTTGAGGAATTTTTGAATAATAAAGTTCCCGATCATATAGATTTTTCATACGAACAATTAGAAATAAACCTATTAAAAGGTCGCTTAAAATTTGACAATATTGAGGTCTTTAGCCTTGGAAGACAAACCTCGTCATGTGAAATTAGGGTGCACGCCGACCAGCTCGCTATAGACGGGTTTAGTTATTGGAAGATTTTTTTGGAGAAATCCATTTACCTTCAAACCCTCACCCTTTCCAAACCCCATTTGAATTTTAAAACCTGCCCAAGGGATACGGTAACTAATGCAAATGCCGCTGAACCCATCAATCTTCTTAAACCCATTTTTATAGAAGAGCTTGTTTTTGAATCTGGAATGGTTGAAATCTGGAATGCCGATAATGAAATTGAACTATTGTCGGTCCAGTCAATAAATCTTAGTTTGAAAGATGTAGCTACAGACCCTGAAATGATCGTTGCCTATGTCCCCTTTGAATTTTCGGATTATGCCATTACGATCAAGGAGTTGGAAGCTCCCTTGGGGGAATTCGAGGTATTGCAAATGGGAACTATGGAGTTGAATAATGCATCCATCAGAACAACGGATGTTTCACTAGCTACTTCCCTATCAAAATCGGAACTGAGCAAAAAACTAGCTTTTGAGCGTGATCATATTAACTTATCCATACCAGATATTTTAGTAAAAAATCACAGCTACAGCATCAAACACGACACGCTACAAGTTTTTTATCAAACATTGTCGGTAAATGCCCCAAAATTAGAAATGTATAGGGACAAAGCGATCAATGATAATTATGAAAGGCGCCCACTTTATTCCGAAATGCTACGGGAACTTCCCTTTAAAATTTCAATAGATTCTATTTCAATAAATAAGGCAACCGTACTTTACGAAGAGGACGCACCCAATGATACACAAGCTGGAATATTAAGCTTTGAAAATCTTGATGCCAAGTGTACGAATCTTTCCAACCTGGTTTCAAACAAAGAAAATGTAACAATACGTCTTAATGCGAACCTTATGGGCACTGGTACTTTTAATCTGGACTGGGAATTTAACATTCAAGATCCCAGCGAAAAATTTAAGATTTCAGGTGGGCTCTCCAATTTTGATACCTCGAGTTTAAATGATTTTCTGGTGCCTAATTTAAGAACCAAGACTATAGGTACCATTGATCAACTCTATTTTACCATTACCGGCGATGAACATGTAGCCTCTGGCAATATTAAAATGAGCTATGAAGATTTTAAATTTCAGGTGCTGAACAAAAAAAGAAACCATGTCAAGAAATTAGTATCCTTTATTGGCAACTTATTTGTTAGTGATGGTTCAAGGGCAGATGAAAATGGATATCGATATGGCACCATTTCAACGGAACGACCCAAAAACAAGTCCTTCTTTAATTACTTATGGGTAAACTTGGAAGATGGCTTATTGGATGTATTGACGAGTAACGGGAAGAAGGAATAAGATATTTTTTCAAATTGTTCTTAAATAAAAAAGTCAGGTATGAAGATCACCTGACTTTGAATATCAAAAATTTTTTTAGTTGTCATCAACGACATCTTCAATCTCTTCTGCACCATCCTCTATCTCATCACCAACATCTTCTACTCCATCCTCAATTTTTTCTCCTGCAGATTTTTCATCCCTACAGCTCATAGCAACACCAACGGTCATAAGTGCAAAGGCAAACATAAATAGTGATTTTCTCATAATAATATAAATTTTAAAAGATTAGGTTAATTTTTCTCTCAAAAGCGCAAATTTAATTAATCAACAGCGCTCTAATTAACTATTCAAATATGCGGTATTCGATTTGAATATTTTGGCTGTAAAAAATGTAATATTAACTCATCCACAACAACACTCCCAATCTACTGATTTATAGTAGTCTATGCAAAATTAAGAAAACTAAAATCGCTAAACGCATCAAAATATCTTACATTGAATTGCACCTTCTTTATTCCAGGACAGTTAACGAATATGAAAGACAGTTAAATCTAGATTTCCTGGAATCCACTTAAGGCCATGGACTTATCCCTATCATAAATTGTGTACGCTGTTGGTACTAAGGTAGAAGTTACTTCTCTAAGATATTTTTTGGAGCTTACGATGTTTTACCAACGGACTACAGTAGAAAATTGAACAACAAATCGCCTTACCACAATTAATAGTCTGTATATTCATGCGGCGTCAACATACTATTGTAAGTTATGTCTTGATTGAAGAGCCCTTTTGCAATTGGATTGGCTTCTAAATTTATATTATTGGAAGAATTAAGGGTCTCTTTTATCCTTTTGCTAGTTGTACCGTGTTCCAACCACGCAGCCTTATTTTGCTGATTAAGGATTATCGGCATAAAATTGACCAAGTTTTGGTATTTTGCCAAGTGTTTATCCAATGGACCGGTCAATAACGCGCAAGTAATAAAACCATCTTCCAAAACAGTATAGATTCCGGCTAGGTACAACAAACCTCGATCTTTAGCGCCTATATAATAGGGTGATATCTCCCCATTTTTTAAAAGAGACGTAAAGAAACCGGTCAAGGGTATAAGACATCTTCTTTCATTTATGGCATCTGCATACCATAAATCAGAATCTAAAGTATCGATATGGATATTGAGAGTATTGGTCAAACTTTGAAACAATTCCCAATCATCCTTATAACCGCTTGGCAATAATCCCCATATGGCCCAAGAGACAACATCCGCCTCCTCCATGGTAATAATTGGAATCGAAACTTCATTTAAGCCATTGATCAATATTTGAGGTGAATATAGATTAGGATATTTGAACATAGCGTAGGCCTCTCTCTCCATCACCCTTATTTCTGCTGTATTCGATATTTTAAAATACATAGGTTCTTTCGCTTTATGCCTGCAAGTTCGTTAAATCATATACCAGGTGTTGTTTCATTACAACAAAAAGCTAACCCATTAAAAACAAGTGTTTTAATTAAACCTAAAAACTTTAAACATTGTTGTGATTTTGGTAAGTTTTTATCGAATTTCGTTATTTACTACTTAGAAACTGTTTGGAAATTTATCGAATGTTTTTTTATGTGCCTATTTGCACATGAATTACTTCTAGTGAAGGATAATTTGCATAAATCGATTATTACTAAATAATGCTCTAAAGTTACTTGAACTTGATTCGGACATGGGTAAACTTTGTCATTTTAAGTTTTGCATGACATGCCCTTTATAGAATATTATTGGGAACTACGTCTAAAAAAAGCTGAGGTATTTTTTAGAACAACCGCCCTTAATATTTTGAAAATGGTTTATTCAACTGGATTTACCAGTAGAAGCTACTTTTGTATAATATCAAGAAAAAATATAATTGTAGTCCTAAAGCCTATAAGTCTAAGGCAATGGAGCTTTCGATAACATAAAAAAGGAGGCTTTATCAAGCCTCCTTTTATTTAGTAAACTACCTCGGGGCCAGCCCACGAGGCATTGTAGGAAAACAACCTTAAAATTTCGAGGCAAGCCTCGGAGCATTTAAATCTCGATTATCGAGTAAATTATCTTAATTTAACTTAAATCTTCCAATCTTTTGATATTGGCAAGTCCATTTTCAATAGCTTTTTTCTGACTTTTTAAAACAGCCGAAGTACTTGAAGGTAACGAAGTATCTTCCAATACATCATCATATTCCTCGATGGCAGCTTTTTCGCCTTTTATTGCTTCTTCCAACATAGCTTCAGCATCATCAGAAGAAAACAAGGCTTTAACATCCATCCAGGTCCTATGCGCTTTACCGGTCAGACTATCTCCCTTTTCAACTTCTTGACCAAAGGATTTGATTTCCGATTTTAGCTCATGTCCAAAATCATAACGTTGTTGCGCCTTACTTTCAAAATACGACTTTAGCGATTTATGCTCTGTATTTTCTGCAGCCTTTTTAAAACCTTTTTCAGCATCGTATGTTTTTTCTAAAAGGTCATTTAATTTTTCTCCAACTTCATCTGTATATGTACTCATCTATTAAATTATTAAATTATACGGTCTGTTCTTTAAAGATGCCGACCAACATTACATCTTATAAAATCTATTCCTAAGTTTAAAATTTTGGATTTTCCTCTGTAATTCGTTGATATCCTCATCATCTAAATTATTTGTGTCCATCAATAATTGATTCATATCTATGTCGCAAAAAGCCTCGGTATTTTCTGTATTTTTTTCATCGCCCGCAGTATTCGTCGAGTAATCCTTGAAATAGATAACCATGAAAGCTATCGCACTGACGATTGAAATCCCAGCAACCAATATGATAATTTCCATCATTTGTTTTTTATAAAATTATAGCGCAAATAATTATCGTCTTACCCTGAAAAAGGCAACTATTGACTCCATTGGATTGCGTTAATCCAGTTGCTTATTGCGTTAAAAAACAAATTGTATTCTTCTTCAGGATAAAAAGCTTTTACCGAAATTTATTCGGTAAATAGTTCTCAAGTTTGTGCACCTGAAATAGGTGAATTTCCATCGCTATGTTCTCCAAAGATTTAGTAGTGATGGAAAACACAAGCTCAAATGCATTAGATATGATACGAAAAGGTACACCAGTAAAATGGCCATGGGGCAAGGGTACAGCAGAAGGTACTGTAGCGAAAACGTATTCCTCTAAAATAACCAAAACCATCAAAGGAACGGAAGTTACCCGTAATGGTGAAAAAGGGAATAAAGCCCTGTTCATCAAGCAAAATGATGGGGGACATGTGCTAAAAAGCGAAAGTGAAGTTGAACGGATAGCTTAATCGTTCCTGTCGCCCTAGGCTTCCTTACTTTCCATACCGATCTTGACTCATTTCAGGTTCACTTGCTACAAGCTGCGCATAATCCACTTTTAAAACTTCCTATGATTTAACAAATCTTATTTTTGGACCGGAATAACTTCCCGAAAGTTCTTTTTTGCTTCAAATACAAAATGGCCCTGACCTTGCAGCCAGAACCATTTCAAACAACCAACCAAAAAATTTATTTTGTGTAAATAACTTGATAACCATCCATTTCTTCTTCAACCTCAGACATTGCATTCATATAAGTGTATTTTGTATTGAACATACGATTTGGTTTTTGACCCACAACAATATACTTGATATTCATGTCAGGGGCATTTAATACCAATTGATCGGAAACCCGCATTTTTTTATCACCAATGCTCTTTTCCATTGCCTTCAATTCAGATATTACGTATAGATTTTGGTTAGAGGCATAAATCTTTTGTATCTCCATTTCATGCTCCGTGTCCGTTACCTCGGCTTCGACCATTAAGGTACGTTCTTCCATTTCAGAATTGTCCCCCTCTGGCATTTCTAAATCAATGACCGGAACTTCTACTTCTTCCTCTTCCATTATAATAACTACTTTAGGTATTTCTACCATTCTAGTAGTCGTGCCTACATTCACATCTGCCCAGTTGACTTCATATTCAGGAAGTTCGCCAGAGTCGGCGGTAACATCTACATCTACTTCTGGCATTTCTCCTTTTTCTTCTTTTTTGACATTACAGCTTGATATCATAATAGATGCAAAAATCAGTATCGATATTTTTTTCATTTTCATATTGTTTAATTTATAGTTTCTTTACTGAATTAAATCTAGTTAGATTATTCTTCAAAACTTTGTTGTATACAATTGAAATTTAACTGCAAAGATGATTGATCATTAAGCTGTCAATCCACACTGGTACTGCTTTTAATTGCAGTATAATTTTTATTGAAAAGGGTCATTATGTTTGGCGTAAAACCATATCTTGTAAGCTAATTTTGGCTTTTATTAATTATGAGTGGATCCCCAATGCTTATTTGTATACCGGACATAAGTGGCTTTACCGAGTTTATGAGCGAGACCGATTTTGAGTTAAGTTCGAAAATCATTCCCTCGCTACTGAACCAGATTATTTATTCCAATGAAATTGGCCTTAAAGTATCAGAAATTGAAGGGGACGCGGTTCTTTTTTTCAAGACCGGTAAATTGCCTAGTCTTGAAAAAATTATCAATCAATGCAAGCTTTTTTACATTGAGTTTTACGAGCAACTCCATATATTGCGTGAAAAGTATAAGAATAATAAAGATGCTGCGGCCATACCAGAAACATTAGGGCTCAAGATAATTTTGCATTATGGGAAAGAAGTTGCATTTACTAAAGTAGGAACAAGTATTAAACTCTTCGGTGAGGACATGATTATCGCCCATAAGCTATTAAAGAACAAGATTAGAATGGACGAATATTTGTTATTAACGCAAAGTTTGACCGACCATTATAAGAATATAAAATTAGATGACCAATTTGATTGGGCCCCGCTGAAAGAAGCTTTTACGGAATATGATCATGTCGGTAAAATAAAATATCATTACATCGACCTAAAACCTTTGCTGAATTAAAATTGATTTTTGTAAGCAAACGCGTTGATCACTGCGGTTTCTGAGTTAGATTACCCACCTATTATTAGTTAGCATTAAAATTAAATAAAAAAAAATGAGCTATTTAGATATTAAACCAAAAGATATTGAACCAATTGTTGATGAACTCAACATTTTATTGGCAGATTACAATTTATACTACCAAAACCTACGAGGTTATCACTGGAACGTTCTAGGTAAAAACTTTTTTGAGCTACATTTAAAGTTCGAAGAACTTTACACCGATGCAAGAATAAAAATCGACGAGATTGCGGAACGTATTTTAACCTTGAGGCATCATCCTACGAGTGAATTTTCGAAGTATTTCGAACTTTCCGCGATCAAAGAAACCTCTTCGCTTATTTCGGATAAACAAATGGTGGATCATATTCTCAACCAACATGAGCTGCTGTTAAAACAATTGAACAAAGTAGTGAAGAAAGCTGAAGCAGGTGGCGATGAAGGTACAATCGATATGATCGGAGCTTACATTGGCGGACTTGAAAAAGTAAGTTGGATGTTGGATGCCTGGACAAAAGACACCAGAGACCAACTCTAGAGTAAACAAAATACTTACAAACACCTCTTTTCTAAAGGGGTGTTTTTTGTTTATTGGATTAATGCTTCATTCAATACGTTGATATTTTCACACAGTCTTGGGCAAATAAGTGTTTAGCAACATTTTTGTAAATATTTGAACGATATTTGCCGTCTAAATTAATTTGAAGTAAATGAACGTAGTTGAGGTTTATTCAGCCAACTTAAAGGATACCATCGAACAAATGCAAGGTATTCTAGGTGGTGAGATTGTAGAACGTTGGGGCGAATATACCTTTACCGTGAACAATAAGAATGCTGCCGGTAACATTCGCTTTATAGATTTTGAATGGGGAGTCGGGCTGTTGGAATATGATATTAGCTTTCATGAAGAAACGCTTCTTATTACCGATACTACATCCTACAATCCTATTCATTTCATATATTGCTTAGAAGGTTGTTGTAGTCATCGATTTGGCTCTGAATCCATAGATAATATGAAAAGATTGGAACAATTTCAATCGGTAATCATCACCAATAAGGTGGGTGGTCACAACCATAGTTATTTTCCAAAGAACACCAAATTGGCCATTAATATAGTTCAGATTACACGTAATCAGTATTTGAAAAAGAAACTTAACGGGGTAGCTTCCTTAAATGAAAAATTACATGAGGTTTTTATGGATACGGACCATGAAAATAGATTCTCCTATTACGGATCCTATAATCTTAAACTAGCTAATAAAATAAATGCGTTACGTAAGATTCCCTCCAAAAATGGAATTATGCGTATTATGCAAATGGAAGGTAGGGTTTACGAAATTTTGGCAATGCATATAATTCAGCATGATAAGGAAAGTAAAAATTTATTCCCAAATACCAACCTTATGAAAAGGGAACTAAAAATTATCAGAAATCTCGCCAAACAAATCGCGGCCAATTTTTCAATGAATTACTCGGTTGAAGCTTTGTCCAAAGAATCGGGACTTTCCCAAGCAAAATTACAGGAAGGTTTCAAATTACTATACACCAGAACGGTGACAGAATATATTAGACACGTGCGTTTGGAAGCTGCGAGGAATTTTATCAATACCACGGATATGAATATATCGCAAGTCGTCTATACTATTGGTTTTAGCAGCAGAAGTTACTTTTCTAAAATATTCAAAGATAAATTCGGTTTAAGTCCTAGTGAATTTCAACACAACGCAAAACGTACTGATATTACAAAAGAAGTAGCCTAATTGAAAAAATTACCTTACCACTTTTCGTATCAGGTAAAGCATCCCATATTTTTTTACCACAGAGATAACGGTAGAAATCCAACTGTAGGGGCTAAAATCATCTTTAACATCTTGCTTTAGCCCTTTAATTTCCTCCAACGCAATTTGGCGCTCCAGTTTTAGCCGTTTTAAATCGAATTCTATTTCGTTAAAATTATTATACATATCCCTTGTTTTAATCGAAGAATTTTACTGAAAGCTTTTTCACCAAAATATTATCTATCGATTTTCTAAATATATAGGCGATTATCAAGAAAATTACAAAGACTGCTCCGGCAATTAGGCAAGCCATAACCATGCTTTCCAACATATTGCCCAAATAAATAACACCGGCTACAGTCAAAAATATGAGAGCCAAAAAACCAAAACCACCTATCACTGCTATTTTAAGCAGCATACCAAGGGGCATTGTTAGTTGTTGAAACACTTTGAGCCTATAATACTCCTGAGTTTTCTTATAGTAAACCTCTCCTACGTCAATAGCTTTGTTCGACGTTTCGTTTAGTGAATCAATTATGCCCATTTATACTGTTTTCTGCAATTTCTTGTTTTTTGCTTTCAATTCCGATAATTTTTTCTCTAAAGTTGAAATCACATCTTCAGTTTTGTAACTGATGTCAGTTACTAAAGACTCTACGCGGGTATCCAAGGTCTGTCTTTCATCAGAAATTCTTGATGCCACACGATTTTTCAAATCTATAGCACTTTCGCTTAAGCTATCTCTAGTAGCTGCTGCTTGATCCGCAATCATTTTTCTTGTATTCTCACCCTTGTCCGGTGCATAAAGAATTCCTAAGGCAGCTCCTATGGCAGATCCTACTATAACTGCTAATATTGTATTTCCGTTGTTGTTCATGTTTTTATATTTTATCTTAATTTCGTTTTTGCGATGATTCTCTTCATCTCTTAGACAAAGGTGGTTATTTTTTGGTCAATGCCTTAACTCAAATCATCATTTTATTAACGGTAACAATAGCCAAAAGGGTTAACAATAAAGCGAAACGCATTAAGCAGTGCCGGCCATATATTTTAAATTTACGGCATGAAAAACATACAATCAAAAAACCCATATAACGGTGCTGTGGTCTCCACGTATCAAAAAGATTCTGAAAGTTCAATTGAAACCAAGTTACAAAATGCAATTAAGGCTCAAGATTCATGGAGCAATAAGCCTATCGAGGAACGCTGTGAATTGCTTTCTGAAGTAGCCGATTTACTTTTGGAGCGTAAAGAGGAATATGCCGAGTTGATGACCCATGAAATGGGCAAACCCATTTCACAAAGTATTTCTGAAATAGAAAAATGCGCTTGGGCCTGTGACTTTTACGCCCTGAATGCCGAAGACCTGTTATCCGACGAACTCATTTCAACGGATGCGGACGAAAGCTTTATCAGCTATGACCCCTTAGGATGCATACTTGCCATAATGCCGTGGAATTATCCCTTTTGGCAGGTTATTCGTTTTGTGGCGCCTACCTTGACTGCTGGGAATACTGCCTTATTGAAACATGCAGAAAATGTAACCGGATGCTCATTTGCCTTGGAACAATTGTTTTTGGATGCTGGGTATCCAAAGGGATGTTTTCAAAGCATCGTTGCAGGGCACGAAGCAATCGAGACCTTGATTGCCCATGACGATATAAAGGCCGTTACCCTTACGGGAAGTGAAAAAGCTGGAAAGGCAATCGCAAAAATTGCAGGGCAAAATCTTAAGAAAACCGTTTTGGAACTTGGGGGAAACAATGCGTGTATCGTTTGGGAAGATGCAGACCTTAAAAAGCACATGGATACCATGGTAACCGCAAGAATGCAGAATACCGGTCAAAGCTGTATCGTCGCCAAACGTTTTATCGTTTGTGAGGAGATTTATGATGCTTTCTTGGAACAGTTTACCGAAAAGGTGAAATCTTTAAAAACCGGTGACCCCATGGACGACAAAACCTATATTGGCGTTATGGCAAGGGAAGATTTAGCGGATAGCCTACAGGAACAAATTGATGCATCCATTAAAAAAGGGGCAAAAATTATCTTGGGCAACGAACGCAATGGGACCTATTTTGCACCCACTATTTTGACCCATGTAACTCCTGACATGCCCGTTTTTAAACAAGAGACCTTTGGGCCAGTTGCTGCCATTATCAAAGCAAAAGACCGTAAGGAGGCCATTGCAATGGCAGCAGATTCAAGATTCGGTTTGGGTAGCATGTTGTTCACCCAAGATATTGCGGCAGCCACCCGTGTCATTTCTGAAATACCGGATGGAGCATTTTTTATCAATGAAATGGTAAAATCGGACCCTAGATTGCCTTTTGGAGGTACCAAAGCATCAGGTTATGGTAGGGAGTTATCAAGAGAGGGAATATTAGAATTTGTCAATAAAAAAACCGTTTATATTAAAAAATAGACGTCATGAAGCAAGGATCAGAAAAATACAATTGGAAAAGGAACCAGAGGAAGCTACCAGGAAATACATATTTCAAAAAAATAAAAATAGGCGCTATCCTACTCATTCCCTTTCTTATACTTCTAATCATCGGTATCGTCATTTCCAATAATTTTTTTAAACAATAGATAGCATTCAATTAAAAAGGTGTAATAACCCCCATATATGGTCAACCATCCAATTCTTCTGAAAAAGGTAAACCTATGTCTTGCCAAATCCATAGCGGTCCCCTTTATTTTTATGATCATTTCCTCTTGTGCCACATTTAAGGAGCAACGCGCGCGCACTTCTGGAAATGAAAGCGATAACCAGCAAATCAGCTATTCCTTCTACATTGCCGGGGGCTTGGGAAATTCCTCTTCAGAATCAAATAGTATTCTATTGGACCGCTTCAAGGAAGAACTTAATAAGGCCCCTGAGAAAAGCACCTTGGTCTTTACCGGGGATAACATTTCTCCTATCCTAAAGCATTGGGATACGGATAGCCTTCTTGTTCGGCAACAATTAGATCTCTCTGCCAATTTCAAAGGTGAAACTGTCTTTTTACCCGGAAACAACGAATGGAAAAGCTTTGATCTTGATAAAATCGAAAAAGTCGAAGATTACCTGAAAGATATTGATAGGAAGAATACCAAGGTAATTCCCGATAATGGGTGTCCCATCGAACATAAAGTCATAAATGACCAATTAG
>JBBSKR010000037.1:0-23050 GCA_038256135.1 Flavobacteriales bacterium
GATCGATATAAGGAGGAGGTTTTTTTTCAAGGAATACTATTTTTTAGTTGATGTGAGCCGTAATGCCTAAATAAAATTTAAGGATTCTAATTTAATTAAAAACGCTGATTCACTAGCCCTATGCAAAAAATAAAATGCTTTCTTCATCCTTATTTTCTTGACCAAAAGTATGAAAACATTAGGCAGATGTAAGGAGGTTTACAGATAAATCCGAACCCTGGCGCTTGGTCAGCCTTTCGTTCATTCTTATTCAATCATTTTTTAAATCTGTTGTTTCGCTCAGTGCTATTCCGAAATGGCTGTATATTTAGCTGGATTTTCCAATGCAAATTTGTTGCTATGACCAATGAAAATATCTAGATATGCGGTGTGTGTAGCACCTGCTAAAATAAATACCCTGTCCTCTTTTGACAGCTTCAAATCGTTTAGATTAGTGTACATCCTTAGATTTCTTTCGTAAAATTCCGAAATCACTTTCGCTCCTTCATAGTTGTTCTCCGAATGTTGCGTTGCCAAAAAATTGTAAAAGTCGAAGGTTCGCATTTTAGTTTCCGGTCGGTTCATTTCTGCAAATTGTTCCCGTAATTCAAGACTATTGACATATTTATAATAGTCCATCATATTGGCAACAAATAAACTATCAGCTTTATTGCTATTGGCCATTTCCACCAAGCTAGGATAATCGAAACCCATTTGACTATCTATGCCGTATATCCGTTCAGTTCCGCTTAATCTGGCCACTTCAAGTCCTATGGAATTCATTTCATCGGAATAGTTAAGCCTTTTAGTTTGGTCTATTTTATACTCTTTATAGGTTTCATCGATGTAGTCGTTATTGCCGGGCTCTAATTCCAAAAGAATGACCGTTGGTTTGAATTCGGCTAATTTTTCGACCATCTTTTTCAAATCAGCCTGTTCTTTTGGGTCCCCTAAATTTATCATGGAGGCATTGGCATCGGTAGTTTGGCCTAAATGGGCAGTTCCAAAATTCAATACCCGAATTTTATCGGGAGCGGTTTCTTGGATGATTTCAATCTTTTGATTTGGATTTGATGCCTCTTTGAATTCTGAATTACAAGCGAAAATCAAACTAAAAAGAATTCCAAAACCTATTTTTTTCATGGAAAATGTGTTTTTTGTACTAGGAACAACGGTAGGCTTAAAAGAGCTATACTTCTAAGGATAGCTTTGTACCGATTCCTTTTAGCGATAGGTAACGAAGTTCGTTGTTTCCCGTGAATATTTATAAAATTCCTTACAGGTTTGGCAAGAAGTTTTCAACATTAATTATATTGGTGGTATCGATGTACTTCGCTAACACAAATAATGTTGATAATTCAAACACTATAGGTAATACCAGGCTTGGTTCCCCATAGTGTTATAGCTTTAAAAGTTCTGGTACAATTTTTTCCTTTTTAATCTGTACTTTTATAAACCTATGGCCATTACTGTTAGCTATAATCCATCAATTCAAAATTCATTGTATTATTATGCGAAACCTATTTTCAGTATGCCTATCCATTTTTTTGCTTACAGGAGCCATAGCACAAGGTACCATGTTGTTGCGGCAACCTACGCTATCCAAAAAGGATATCGTCTTTATTTATGCGAACGATTTATGGAAAGCACCACTTTCCGGTGGAGATGCCATACGGTTGACCAGTGGTGTAGGATATGAATCCGCACCACACTTTTCCCATGATGAAAAGTGGATCGCGTTTACGGCAGAATATGATGGGAATAGTGATGTATATGTCATTCCTGCAGAAGGCGGTACGCCCCAGAGAGTTACCTATCATCCATCGGATGATGAAGTGCAGGGTTGGACCCCTGAGGGTAAAATACTTTTTAGATCTACAAGAAACGCACGGCCAACCATGACCAGTCAGTTCTATACTGTAGCCATGGAAGGCGGCCTGCCCGAGGCATTGGAAATTCCCAGAGGTGCGTACGGAGAAATTTCAGATGATGGTCAATACCTGGCCTATACTCCCATTACCTCATGGGATCCCGAATGGCGGAATTACAGGGGCGGACAAGCCATGCCCATTTGGATCGTCGACTTAAAAACCTACGATTTGATGACCACCCCGCAATTAGACCAGGAACGGCATTTGTATCCGGTTTGGGTGGGTACAAAAGTTTATTATTTATCGGAACGGGATTATACCAGTAATATCTGGAGTTATGATATTACTACCCAGACCGAGGAACAAATCACCTTTCATAAAAAATTCGATGTAAAAAGTCTGGATGCAGCCGGAGATCAAATCATTTATGAGCAGGGCGGCTATTTGCATCTGCTAAATATAGCGAGTAAAGAAAGTAAACAGCTTGCAATCAATGTAAAAGGAGATCTGAATTTCAGTCGTGAACGTTGGGAAGATTTTACCGCTAAGGAGGTAAGTAATCCCAATATTTCGCCCAATGGCAAAAGGGCGGTATTCGAGTATAGAGGTGATATTTTCACCTTTCCGAAGGAAGAAGGAAGCTGGCGGAATATCACACAGAGCAGTGGTGTGGCGGATAGATACCCGGTATGGTCACCCAAAGGCGATAAAATTGCTTGGTTCTCGGATGCGAGTGGGGAGTACCAACTGGTGGTGGCTGACCAATTTGGGCAGAATACGAAAACCTACCCCTTGGAAAATCCGACTTTTTATTTTAAGCCAGATTGGTCGCCTAATGGTAATTTAATCGCCTATACAGATACCGACTATAATATCTGGTCGATCGACTTAGGATCTGGAAAGGTGACCAAAGTGGATACGGACCGCTATGCCCATCCGAATCGGACCATGAACCCGGTTTGGTCGCCAGACAGTAGGTGGCTTACCTATGAGAAACAATTGGACAGTCATTTCAAGGCCATTTTTATCTATGATATCATCAATGGAACAGCGGTGCAAGTAACCGAAGGTACCGCAGATGCTACGAGTCCGGTTTGGGATGTGGCAGGGGAGTACCTCTACTTTTTGGCCAGTACCGATTATGGTTTAAAATCGGGATGGCTGGATATGAGTTCGTACGACCCCAGCATCACCAGAAGTTTGTACGCCCTTGTTTTAAATGCATCGGGCAAGGCACCCAATTTGCCCATAAACGATGAGGAGGGTATGGATGAAAAAAACGATGATGAGGGTAAAGATTCAAAATCCAAAAAAGGCGATAAAAAAGACAAGGACGAGCCCGAAAAACCCGTGAAACCAATCAAAATTGATTTTGATGGCATACAAAATAGGGTCGTAGTCCTTAAGCTGCCTGCGCGTGATTATCAATTTTTACAACCAGGTACAGAAAAGCAGGTGTTTGTGGCAGAAGCCATTCCCAATCAACCCGGACTCAAAGTACATACCTATGATGTGAAAAAAGAAAAGGCTACCGATTTTGAGGAAGAGGTGACCGAAATGGTAGTATCCAATAATGGGAAATATGCCTTGTTGAAAAATAAAACAGGTTGGATGATTAGCTGCACTACCGATTCACCCAAACCGGAAGACAAAATTCAAATAGCCGCTAAAATTAAAATTATACCCGAAGCGGAATATGCGCAGATATTTAAGGAGGGCTGGCGCTATATGCGCGATTTTCTTTACGTGAACAATATACATGGTGCTCCGTGGGATACCGTTTATAGCTGGTATCAGCCTTGGATAAAATATGTGAAACATAGAACGGACCTTAATTATGTGGTGGATATATTAAGTGGCGAGGTGGCCATTGGTCACTCGTATGTCTCCGGGGGTGATATGCCCGATGTTGATGAAGTTCCTGTAGGATTATTGGGTGCCGATTTTAGCATTACTGACGGATTTTATAAAATTGAAAAAATATTCAATGGGGAACAGTGGAATCCTGAATTGAGAGCACCACTAGCCATGCCCGGTTTGGAGGTGAAAGCGGGGGATTATATAGTGGCTATAAATGGTAAACCACTTACAGCGCAACAGAACATATATGACCTATTCGCTCAAACCGCCGATCGTACCATTAATATCTCCGTGAATAGCACGCCAACATTGGCCGGATCTAGAAAACTGACCATTAAGCCCGTTGATAATGAATATCAATTACGCTATACGGATTGGGTGGAAGGCAACCGAAGAAAAGTAGATTCATTGTCCGGCGGAAAATTAGCCTATGTATATATCCCCAATACGAGTGGTCCCGGCTTTAGTAGCTTCAATAAATATTATTTTTCCCAACAGGATAAAAAAGGGGTCATTTTAGACGAACGCAATAATGGCGGGGGATCTGCAGCTGATTATATGATCGATATCATGGCCAGGGAACCTTTTGGTTATTTCAACAGTAAGGCCAATGACAATCGGCCATGGACTTCCCCAATTGCCGGAATTTGGGGCCCCAAAGTAATGATTATCAATGAACGGGCAGGTTCCGGTGGCGATTTGCTTCCGTATATGTTCAAGGAAAAAGGATTAGGGCCTTTGGTAGGCACCAGGACCTGGGGCGGCTTGGTAGGAACTTGGGATACACCACGCTTTATCGATGGCGGCCGAATGGTGGCACCTAGGGGCGGATTTTATAACAACGATGGGGAATGGGATGTGGAAGGCAAAGGGATAGCGCCCGATATAGAAGTGATGCAAGACCCAAAATCCATAGTATCCGGTAAAGATCCGCAATTGGAAAGGGCGGTACAGGAAGCCATGGAATTGTTGAAAACACAGGAATTTATAATGAAGCCAGAACCAACCGCACCAGTACGCTGGAAGCGCCCCGAGGGATATAACAAGGAAAATTAATAACTGAAATAAAGAGGATGTCCAAAAAAACTAAATCCCTGTTATTTCAAGCATGCCTTGTCGGCTGGTAGGCGCAGTCGAGTTCATCACCTTCTTGATTTTAAGGTATTTCGACTGCGCTCAATATGACATTAGAGCTAAAAACAAGCTTTTTTAAAACCCCCTTTTTTATAAAACTATCTCACCTACAATTAATTATCCAAATAGTTTGGGGAATAACTAATCCCTTTAGGTTTAGTAGCTTTTTTAATCTTTTGGTAATTCAATATCTTCCTCCCAAATGAATTTGGCAAACCATTGCCAATTGTGCCATGTAGCGGCCAATTGTTCTTTGGGTTTGTTTATGCCATGTCCAAATCCTTTATAAATAATAAGTTCTGTTTCAACACCTACATCTTGAAGTCCTTGGAATAGCTCGTAGGCATTTGCGGGTGGCACCCTTTTGTCAAATTCACCATGTTGTATTAGTGTAGGCGTTGAGGCATTATTGATGTTGGTCATTGGGGACGTTTTTTCATAAATTTTCCTGTTTGCCCATGGTGTGGCCTTTAGGTATTGTCTGGTAAATGGATGAATATCGGTACCTACATAATAGGTCATCCAATTGGAAATTCCCGCCCCCACGGATATCGCCTTAAATTTATCTGAGTTCGTGGTTAAAAAGGCAGAGATATAGCCTCCTTGGCTCCATCCCATTGAACCTACTTTATCCCCATCGATTATGTCTAAATTCTCTAAATATTCAACGCCCGAAAGTACGTCCCAGGCATCTCCCACACCAAGATTTTCGACATTCAAGGACCTGAATTTTTCTCCATATCCAGCTGACCCCCTATAATTCGGTCTCAATATCAGTGCTCCTTTATTAAGCCATTGTATCATGGGGTAAACATAAGAGGGTGTTGCACTAGGGGTCGATATTCCTGTAGGCCCGCCATGAATGATTACGAGTAACGGATATTTTTTGCTGGCATCATAGTTTTCAGGTTTATGTAAAACACCCTCTATAATGGCACCATCTTTACTTTTCCATGAAATAACCTCGCTTTTTGCTACAGACCAAGACTGAATCTGTTTGGTGAATTCGGTTATTCGCTTGGAATTTTTTAATGGATAATCGCTACCGTAGACCTCCGTTAAATCATCATCGTTAACACCGGTATAGGCTAGTTTTTTTCCGTCTTTAGAGAAAGAATAGCTCGTAATTCGTTCGGGTTTAGAGGTCAGTATGTTAGTGCTTCCGTTTTTCGGATTGATCCGTATAAGTGGCCTTTTGGTTTTTTGCCAGGCAATCGCAAAGATGCCATTTTCATTCCATTGTATATCGGACAGGTTTTCATCAAATTCCGTTGCTAGCTGCCTATTATCCGAACCATCTATCGTAATAGAGAAAAGCTTATCGTTGCGATAGAAATTTGATATGGTATCCGAAAGGCTTGTTTGAAAGAGAATAGATTTCCCATCAGGTGACCAATCTATTAAATCATCGTTACTTGGGTTGTTTACCAAAATCGTATGCGACTTGGATGAAAAGTCATAAATGGAGATATCCGCTTCTAGCGATGACATTATTGATGGGTTTGGCTGATGTCCAAACGCTATTTTCTTACCATCTGGCGACCATTTGAAATTATTAACTGAAAATTCAGCCGTCTCCATTACTAATTTAGGCTTTGATATTTGCATAGTTATAGAGTCTTTCATCTGCTCAGGCAACAGCATTCTAGGTACTTCTTCTGGATTAAAATCTAGTATCCAAAGTTGATTCAAACTATATTCCGAATCTTCTATTTCAAAACCCCCATATTTTTCTTTCTTTTCTTTTTCTTTTTCGGATTTATCTTCCGATTGAAGAAACGCTATTTTCTTACCGTCTTGAGACCATTCAAACTCGGAGATATCATTTTTCGTATCGGTAAGTTGAAAAGATTCCCCGCCAACAGATCGAATCACTTGTATTTGAGTTTTTTCTTCCCGCTTCGATAAAAAAGCAATCCAATCCCCATTGGGAGACCACTTGGGGGACGTACTATTATTAGAAAGATTATTGGTCAATTGAAATGCCATTTGTTCATCCTTTGAAATCCACAACTCGGTATCATATCTATTTTCTTTCCAGTCTGCAGTTTGGGATGTAAATACGATGTTGTTGCCATTTGGCGAAATAGTAGCATTGGATGCAGATTGTAAAGAAATCACCTCTTCGAAGGAAGGGTCTTTTTGTGCCTGAACTAAAGCAGTATTAAAAATGGCTATTGAAATAATTAGGACCGTTCTTTTCATATTGCTTTCTTAATTGGCTGCATGATGTTGAAAGTAGTTTAAATACTTCGGTTAGCTAAATACAGGTTCCTTTTAGAGGATACTAACGAAGTTCGGTGTTTCCAATTAATGAATCAAATTCGATCTTATAGGTTTTGTAAGAATTTTTTAACATTCCTTGTTCACCTTGGGTTGTATTTACTGACTTTTCAACTTTCTGCAGGCTCGCACGGGAGTTTATTATGGAAAAGCAAAAAAGCTGATTCTTATTTTCTATAAGCTAAAAAACGATGCATTATAGCTAAGAAAACCTTTATGTAGTGGTGTCAAAATTTTAAGAATTAAAGTAATAAGGTCTAGTAGTCTTTACCCGGAATGGATTCTGGCCAAGATTTTCGATAGGCCTCCATGGTTTTTAAATAGCTTTTTCCTAAAGATTTCTCTTCATCGTCTGAGTAAATGCCCTTGGCTTTTTCAAAGAATTCCTTTTCTTCATCCTTTAGGTGGTGCTCGACTTTTTCGGTTAACTTTTTTAAAGTGGCCATCCAGTGTGGTGAACTCATGTCCGTGTCATCCAACTCCGCGATCATTTCATCCATCTCGTGATGTTCTGCCATTCCATGCCTGGCATCTTCCTGCATTTTATCGGTATCGATTAGTGGTGAATAAAAATAACGTTCTTCCGCTACTGCGTGTACCTCCAATTCATTTTTCAAATCTTTCCAAAGCTTTTTCCGTTCTTCGGATTCACCGGATGTTTTTAGAATTTTGGAACATAGATCTCTTTGAATATCGTGATCGTCCTTAATGGCCTTATAAATTTTCATAATTTTATAGTTTGATTAGATTTTGAACGTGTTCTCCAAGATACTTCAATGCACTGTTTATCCAATACGTAAACTGTGCTCCATTGCGCATATGATTGCTTCTAAAACCAAAAATTAAAAAGAGGTAACAGCGAAATTCGTATTTGTTTATCCAGTTTTGTAACTGGACTGTCTAGTTTTGATATGAGTTAATCAAAAAAACTGGAATCCAGCGATGCTCATATACGTTTCTTAAAACAAACACTATTTTCAATTCCATCGTAAGGCGGATAATTAGGAATAATTTGATACCTGTTCTTTTTATAGAGGGCAATGGCTTCGGGTTGGCGTAGGCCGGTTTCTAGTACACAGGTGTTGTAACCAATTTCTTTGGCCCATTCTTCCAAAGCTTTCAATACGCTGGATGCAATACCTTTACCACGGTAATGGGGTTGAACGAACATACGTTTTACCTCTACGGAGGTTGCATCGAACTGTTTGAATGCGCCACAGGCGACGGGTACTTCACCAAAATACAAAACCATCACATATTGCAATTTGTTAATACCATTGAATTGGGCATAGAACGCACTATCCTCTCCGTCACGTTTTGCCAAATCTGCATCCAAGAGTGCAACCAAGGCTATAAAATCGGCGTCGGAACTTGTGGTTCTTTTGCTATGTATGTTTTTGTTTTCCACAGTATCAAACTTCCATGGTATACCCCGAGGCGGAGTTACCAGCAGCATCGAAATAAAAATCGATTCGCCCTAGATTCACCCCAAAACAGCCCACTTGGTTTACCAAAATTTCCCGCCCGGCAGCATTGGTAACCACAGTGGGTTTTTCCAAAAAGGTATGCGTGTGCCCACCAATAATCAAATCGGTGTACTTGGTTTTCTTGGCCAATTTCAAATCATCGGGCTTTTGGGGGTATTCATATTCATAGCCTAAATGCGAAAGGCAAACGATCAGATCACACTTTTCATCCTCTTTTAGTGTACGCTCCATATCTGAAGCCAATTCAAATGGGTCAAGATATTCCGTTTCCTTATAGAGTTGTTTGGTGACCAATCCGTTCAACTTGATGCCCAACCCGTACACCCCGATTTTCATACCGTCTTGTTCGTAAATTTTATAGGGTTGTGTAAAGCCATCCAGATCGGTATTTGAAAAATCGTAATTGGAGGTGATGAAATTAAATTTGGCATAGGGCATTTGTGCCAATAGTCCGCCAATACCATTATCAAAATCATGGTTGCCGATAGTCGACGCATCGTAATTGAGCATGCTCATCAACTTGAATTCGAGTTCGCCACCATAGAAATTGAAGTAGGGGGTGCCTTGAAAAATATCACCCGCATCAAAGAGCAGTGTATGTGGATTTTCTTTTCGGATACTATCAACCAACCCAGCTCTACGGGCCAAACCGCCCAATCCGGGAAAATCTGCATGATCTTTGGGAAAGGCATCGATATGGCTGTGAACGTCATTGGTATGTAAAATGGTAATGTGCTTTTTAGATGATATCGTGCAGGAATGGAGCCCTAGTCCGCCAAGGGTTAACAAACTTGATGCGGCGGCAGTATTTCGTATAAATTTTCTTCGTTCCATATTACTGAATTTGATAATATCTAAGGTCCACTTTAGGTGCAAGGGTATCTACTTTAGAAAAATAATCGATCATGGCATTTCGGATCTTATAATCGGTTTCTGTTTTGGAGAGGGCTTCGTTAAAGAAGGTCATGTTATCACCACCCGTCACCAGATAATCCGAGGTGGCCACATTATAGCTGCGGTCAACATCCAACGGTTTGCCACCTATGGAAATGCTGATTACCGTTCGGTCTTTATTCAAAATAATCTGAATACCCGCCACCGGATGGGCCCGTTTCGATGCAATAAGGTAATCCACTATTTTTAGAACAGATTCCCCACTAAGTTCCACCACTACTACCGCGTTTTCAAAAGGCATTACCTCATAGGCCGTTCGTGCAGTGACTTTCCCCTTTGAGATAACAGATCGAATACCGCCATGGTTCAACAATACAAAATCAATGTTTTGACCGGTTCGTTTTTTAAAAATAGGGTCGGTTTCACTTAGCACAATGTCCGCCATCAAATTACCGGCAGTAGTGTTCAGTGTACCATCTGTTTTGGAAATGACGTAAGGAGCGTAGGCAAGAGTACTGTCCAGTATTTGTTCTACTCGATCATGATAGGGGGTGATAAAATTTTGAATGGAGTCTACCAGGGTATAATTGCTATCAATTGCAATTTGTTTTCCGGCCAATTTTGTAAGATATTCAGGTGTGTTTCCACAGGAGACCAATTCTATAAAAAGTAAAAATATAACAAAATGTTTTATTTTTAAAAGCCCAAAGTGTTTTAACTTCGCCATAGAATTGCAGGGATATTATTTACATTTGTATAAATGTAAAAATACATGTTTTTAAAAGGAATTAGGGACAAGTTCAAACAGAAATCTGCCCGTAAATTTTTAAAAAAGACAGTGGAAAAACCTGTTCCTGTTACCCGTGAGAATAAGGGTATACGTTCTTTAGGCTGTATTGTAGATTTGGATAAATTTGAGAAGTCTGAGCTGTTCTTTCAACTTCAGGAAGATTTTTCCTTACGTCCCAACGCTGTAAAAATTATTGGGTACAAGCGGTTTTACGATAAAAACTCCCCTTACGCAACACCTGTATTTTCCGATAAGGATTTAGGTTGGAACGGGGATATAGAAAATAGTTACGCCATTGAATTTTTGAGTAGGGAATATGACCTTTTGGTCAATTATTATGATGAGGACAGTCTTTTATTGAATTTAATGACGGTAAAGACCAAAGCACGTTTGAAAGTAGGTTTTAGGGGAGTGAATCCGGTATATAACGATTTGATTATGGATACGCCGTTAACTGATTTTCAGATATTTAAGAAGGAATTGAAGAAGTACTTGGGTATATTTAAAGAGATTTGATCATGAAAAAACTACGGGGAGTAGGAGTTGCATTGATAACGCCGTTTAAGGAGGATGGTTCGGTTGATGTTCGTGCCCTTAAACAGGTTGTTGCCTATTGTATTGAAGGCAATATCGATTACTTGGTCGTGTTGGGCACCACTGCGGAGTCCGTCACATTGACCAAAGCTGAAAAGCAATTGGTCATGGATACCGTTGTAACAGCGAATGCAGGCATTTTGCCTTTGGTCATCGGGATTGGAGGTAATAACACGTTGGCTCTGGTCGAGGAATTGCAAACCCTTGATCTATCCGCATACTGTGCGGTTCTATCCGTATCGCCTTATTACAATAGGCCTACGCAAGAAGGCATCTACGAACATTTTAAAACACTTTCAAAGGCCTCCCCCTTACCTATAATTCTCTATAATGTGCCTGGTCGCACGGGCAGCAATATGTTACCGGAAACCGTTTTACGTTTAGCCAAAAATTTTGAGAATATCGTGGCGGTAAAAGAGGCTTCGGGTAATATGATCCAAATAATGGAATTGATAGCTAAAAGACCAGAAGGATTCGTAGTGCTTTCAGGTGATGATATTACGGCATTGCCAACCATTTTAGCTGGTGGCGAAGGTGTAATTTCGGTTATTGGTCAAGGTTTGCCCCTTGAATTTTCTAAAATGGTCGATGAGGGACTTGCCGGTAATACGGCAGAAGCCTATCGCTATCATTACCGTATACAAGAAGGCATGAAACTGATTTTCGAGGAAGGGAATCCGGCCGGAATAAAAGTGATTTTTGAATATTTAGGTATTGCAAAACCCTTTGTTAGGCTACCCTTAATGCCAGCAAGTGATTCCCTGAAACATAAAATTGTTTCTTTTATGGAATCGGTTGTGCGTATTCCCGCATAAATATTCGTTAAATCTTACCCAAATAGCATCGTCGTGGTAGCTAATGCCAGTATTTTTATTGGTTGAAAATGTTTTTTAAATCCATTGATAATCACTAATTTTGCAAAATGTTTTTTAAAATGAGGCGAATTTTTTCTATCCTAGTAATTGCCATTGCTTTACAATCTTGTAGCGAGTACCAAAAAGTACTTAAAAACGAGGATGTTAAACCTAAATATGACTTGGCCGAAAAATTTTATGAGGAAGGAGATTACAAAAGGTCCAACCGTTTGTATGAACAGATTGCACCAAAATACGTAGGGAAACCACAAGGTGAGCGGGTGATGTTCTTTTTATCCAATACCTATTATAAACGCGGTGACTTTAATATGGCAGGGTATCAATTTGAGCGTTTTATAAAATCGTATCCAAAAAGCGATAAGGTCGTTGAAGCTTCCTTCTTAGGCGCTAAAAGCTATTACGAATTGTCTCCCGTATACTCTTTAGATCAAACGGATACCGATAAGGCCTTAATGAAACTGCAGAATTTTATTAATAGCTATTCAGAATCGGAATATTTTGCGGAGGCCAACGTTATGGCAAAGGAGCTTACGACCAAAAAGGAACGTAAAGCCTTTGAAATTGTGGAGCAATATAATCGATTAGGTGAATTTAATTATGATATGCTAAAATCTGCGGTAGCTGCTAGCGATAATTTTGTTTCCGATAATCCTGGTTCAATTTATAGGGAAGAAGCCATGTTTGTTAAAGTGGATGCATTGACCCATATGGCTATGAACAGTTTTGAGAGTTTGAAGGAAGAGCGATTGAAAAAGGCAAAAGCCGCCTACGCCACGCTTAAAAAACAATATCCAGAATCGAAATTTGACAAGGAAGGGACAAATCTTATTGAAAAAATAAATAAGGAATTACAACAGTTGCAACCTGTTGAGTCCAAATAAATAACTTAATTATGAATATGAACGACTTAAAAAACTCTAAGGCAGCAGTATCTACGGTAACTATTAACCGGAACGAGTTTGACGAAAAGACTGAAAATATTTACGAAGCCATTTCAATTGCCGCAAAACGTGCAGTACAAATTAATTCAGAGATTAAGAAGGAACTTTTAGAAAAGTTGGAAGAGTTTGCCACATACAGTGATAGCTTGGAAGAGGTTTTTGAAAACAAGGAACAAATAGAAGTTTCCAAGTTTTACGAAAAATTACCTAAGCCCCATGCAATGGCGGTAGAAGAGTGGTTGATGGATAAAATTTACTATAGAAATACGGAAAAAGACGCATAAGGCATATGTTGACCGGCAAAAACATCCTTTTAGGCATAACCGGAGGGATCGCTGCTTATAAAACAACATTCCTGGTTCGTTTATTCATAAAAGCTGGCGCTAACGTTAAGATCATTCTTACCGATAGCGCCAGCTCTTTTGTTTCTCCCCTTACCTTGGCCACCTTGTCCAAGAACCCGGTGGTTTCTGATTTTGTAAAATCCGAAGCACACAGTACGGATTGGAACAATCATGTGGCACTGGGACTTTGGGCAAATCTTATGGTCATTGCTCCGGCAACCGCCAATACGATGTCGAAAATGGCATCCGGAACCTGTGATAATCTGTTGTTGGCAACCTACTTATCCGCTAAATGCCCGGTGTATATAGCACCTGCTATGGATTTGGATATGTATAGGCATCCCACTACCAAAAGTTCCATCGATTCACTCATGTCTTTCGGAAATAAAGTAATACCCGCTAACAGTGGTGAACTTGCTAGTGGACTCCATGGAGAAGGTAGAATGGCAGAACCCGAGGAAATTATAGACTTTATAAAAAATGATATAAGTATGGGCTTACCCCTGTTGGGCAAAAAAGTACTTATTACGGCAGGCCCAACCTATGAAGCCATAGATCCGGTACGGTTCATAGGAAACCATTCTTCAGGATTAATGGGCTTTGAATTGGCCAGAACGGCGGCCCAATTGGGAGCGGAAGTGTTTTTGGTAACCGGACCTACACACTTGGCCATTGCTCATGATAAAGTACATGTGATTCACGTCGTTTCTGCCGATGATATGTACCACAGTACCCAGATGTACTTTGAAAATTCAGATATTGTATTATGTGCAGCTGCAGTAGCTGACTATAGACCGGTTACAATTGCCGCACAGAAAATCAAAAAGTCAGAGGAAAAGCTGACCTTGGAGCTTGTGAAAAACAAGGATATCTTAATGGCTTTGGGAGAGCAGAAAAAGGATCAATATCTGGTAGGATTCGCTCTTGAGACAGATAATGAAATCGAGAATGCTAAAGGGAAGCTAAAGCGTAAGAATTTAGATGCCATTATACTAAACTCTTTACGTGATGAAGGTGCAGGTTTTAGAAGTGATACCAATAAAATAACTTTTATAGATACCAATTTCAACATAACGACGTTTGAACTAAAGACCAAGGCGGAAGTCGCCAAGGACATTTTCAACGAAATTATTAAAAGGCGTTATGCGTAAGGTTGTTTTTCTTCTGATTTTCTGCTTAGTAAGTATTATTTCTACGGGACAGGAATTGATATGTAACGTTACGGTGAACTCTGACCAGTTATCACAAGGGGACCTTCAGGTATTCAAAACTTTGGAACGTTCCTTGAATGATTTTATAAACAAGACAAAATGGACCAATAGGGTCTACAAGGAAAATGAACGTGTCAATGCACAGATGTTCATCACTATTACGGAATATCAGTCCAATCGATTTAAGGGAAACATTCAGATTCAATCCTCAAGACCGGTGTACAATACATCTTATGCTACCCCTGTTTTTAATTATAAGGACAATCAACTCAATTTTCAATATATCGAATTTCAACCCCTGATTTTCAACGACAACCAATTTGAATCTAATTTAATAAGTGTCCTAGCATATTACGCTTATATTATTTTGGGTCTGGATGCAGATACATTTTCTTTGGAAGGTGGCACCGAATTTTTTAGAAAGGCGCAGAATATTGTGACCTTGGCACAGGGCAGTAATTTTGCAGGTTGGAGCCAATCTGCGGATTCTAACCGCAGTCGTTTCGAATTGGTAGATAATCTTTTGTCAAACACCTACAGGGAATATCGCATAGCGATGTACAATTACCATAGAAAAGGTTTGGATATCATGCCAGATAACAATAGTACGGGGAAACAAGTGATTGCAGGTACTATGAACTTATTTCAGACCATGATCAACAGAAGGCCGAATGCCTTTTTGATTTCTACCTTTTTTGACGCAAAATCCGAAGAAATTCAGAATATATTTTCTGATGGCCCCAAGGTAGATATCGTTAAATTGAAGGAAACCTTGAATAAAATAGCCCCGTTGTATGCCAGTACTTGGAACGATATTAAATATTGAACCTTTTTTTTCAAAACGGAATATAGAGTACCTTTGGTAATCTAAAATTCTGAACCGTGCTCTCCACCCTTTCCATAACCAATTATGCGTTAATCGACACTCTAGAAGTAGATTTCGATAAAGGTTTTACCGTAATTACCGGTGAAACCGGGGCGGGCAAATCCATTTTGCTGGGCGGCTTATCATTGGTGTTGGGAAAACGGGCAGATCTGTCTTCTTTAAGGGTTAAGGAAGAGAAATGTATTATCGAGGGAATTTTTAAAATCGATAATTATGGCCTTCGGGATTTTTTTGAAACTAATGACTTGGATTACGATGTAAACACCGTCATTAGAAGGGAGATTTTACCTAGCGGAAAATCAAGGGCGTTTATCAATGATACACCGGTTACCTTGGATGTGCTTTCTGAACTGGGGGAAAACCTTATCGATATACATTCCCAGCATCAGACCATGCAATTGACCGAGAACGATTTTCAATTAAAGTTGGTGGATGCTTTGGCGGATAATCAAAAAAGATTGGCGGAATATACCAAAGGACTCAAAACTTATCGGAAAGCACAAAAGGAATTACAACACTTCATTGAAGTTCAAAGCACGGCCAATAAGGAACACGATTATAATTCCTTTTTATTGACCGAGCTTGAGAATGCTCCTTTAAAAGCAGGTATTGTAGAAGAATTGGAAGAAGAATATGAGCAGCTGAACAATGTGGAATTGATTTTGGAGCAACTGTCAAAAGGAGACCAATTATTTAATGATGAACAAATAGGTGTTCTGCCTTTGGTAACAGAAATGCGCCAATCCCTTGCCAAACTGATAGATTTTGGAGGCAATTATAGTGAGTTGCACCAACGCGTACAATCTGTCTTGATAGAATTGGACGATATCAATTCAGAACTGCAACGTATTCATGAGGGAGTGGAAGCCAATCCAGATGAATTGGAAGAGGTAAGCGGTAAACTACAGGTGCTTTATAATTTATTGAAAAAGCACAGTGTCACTGAAGTTTCGGAATTGATAACGATTAGGGAGGAGCTTTCTCAAAAAGTATACGAAACGGCTCATTTGGATGAAAAAATCGCCTTGAAAACAAGGGAGCTACAGGATATGGAATCTGTTTTAGAGGAACAATCCGTAGAGTTACGTGAAAAGCGAAAGGAAATCATTCCGGAATTAAAATTAAAACTGGAAGCTGATTTGGCCCAATTGGGAATGCCAAGTGCCTCATTTGAAATCAATTTAAGTCCTACCGATACGTTCACCGCTACAGGAATGGATACGCTTTCTTTTTTATTTACCGCCAATAGGGGAGGCAGTTACGGCGAATTGAAAAAAGTAGCCTCCGGTGGGGAATTATCCAGGATTATGTTGGTTATCAAGGCCATTCTGGCCAAGTATGAAAAATTGCCTACCATTATGTTCGATGAGATCGACACTGGGGTATCCGGTGAAATTTCGAATAGAATGGCCGATATAATGAAAGAGATGAGCAGCGATCTGCAGGTGTTTTCCATAACCCACTTACCACAGGTTGCATCTAAAGGGAACCATCATTTCAAGGTATTTAAGACCGAGGGTGTCGAACGTACCATGACCAATATGACAAAACTGACCGATGAGGATCGGGTAGTTGAATTGGCCCACATGTTAGGTGGAAAGGATTTATCGGATTCTGCCTTGGCACATGCAAAACAACTTTTGAATTAGCGCTTTCTAAACAGGCTACGCTTCTATTTTAACATATTTTAGATATCTTTGAACTATAACGTAAACATTAGAATCAACCATCATGGGATATAATTTATTAAAAGGAAAAAGGGGAATAATTTTTGGGGCATTGGATGAAAAATCCATTGCATGGAAAACGGCGCAAACGGTGCACGATGAAGGAGGTACTTTTGTTTTGACAAACGCCCCAATAGCCATGAGAATGGGTCAAATTGATGAGTTGGCCAAGAAAACCGGTTCTGAAATAATTCCTGCGGATGCCACTAGTGTTGAGGATTTGGAAAATTTAGTGGCAAAGTCCATGGAAATCTTAGGAGGAAAATTGGATTTTGTACTGCACTCTATCGGCATGTCCGTCAACGTTCGTAAAGGCCGATCATATACGGACGAGAAATATGATTTCACGGCAAAAGGTTGGGATATTTCCGCACTTTCATTTCATAAAGTATTGCAAACCTTGTATAAAGCGGACGCTATGAACGAGTGGGGCAGTATTGTAGCATTGACTTACATGGCTGCACAACGTACGTTTCCAGATTACAACGATATGGCCGATAACAAAGCGTATTTGGAGTCCGTCGCCCGTAGTTTCGGATATTTCTTTGGAAAAGAGAAGAAAGTTCGGGTCAATACCATTTCTCAATCACCAACGGCTACAACGGCTGGTCAAGGTGTAAAAGGGTTTGATGGCTTTATCAGCTATGCGGAAAAAATGTCTCCCCTCGGAAATGCAACTGCTCAGGAATGTGCTGAGTATACGGTCACCTTGTTCTCGGACTTCACCAAGAAAGTGACCATGCAGAATTTGTTTCACGACGGTGGTTTCTCCAATACCGGTGTAAGTCAAGAAGTTATAGAGAAATTTTAATCGGGGTTTTATTGTACCAATTTTTTTGGAGCATTTTCATTAAAGGAAAGTAATAATGGAATTATCGTTTTCTTTTATCATTCCCGTGTACAATAGACCCAACGAAATTAAGGAATTGTTGGCCAGTCTATGTTTGCAAACCTATGATGAGCCATATGAGGTGGTCATTGTAGAAGATGGATCTACCATTTCATCGGCGGAAATCGTTAAGGAGTATTCCGAGCATCTTACGATTTCTTATTACAGAAAAGCCAATTCCGGTCCAGGGGATTCCCGTAATTATGGCATGGGTAGGGCCAAAGGCAATTATTTTATAGTATTGGATTCTGACTGTATATTGCCTCCAGAATATCTTACGGAAGTATCGACAAGTTTGGCATACGAATTTGTGCATTGTTATGGAGGGCCGGATGCGGCCCACGAATCTTTCACTACCGCTCAAAAGGCAATCAATTATGCGATGACCTCTTTTTTTACTACGGGCGGAATTCGTGGTGGAAATGAAACTGTAGATAAATTTCAACCTCGAAGTTTTAATATGGGGATTTCTAAAGAAGTATTTGAAGATGTTGGTGGATATCGAAATATACACCCTGGTGAAGATCCTGACCTCACCATTCGAATATGGAACAAGGGATACCAAACCAAATTGATACCTAAGGCGTACGTGTTCCATAAAAGAAGGATGGACTGGATCAATTTCTATGTTCAAGTGAATAAATTTGGTTTGGTCAGACCTATTTTAAATCGTTGGCATCCAGCAACCAAGAAACTCACCTATTGGTTTCCTACCCTTTTCTGCTTAGGCTTTTTAATTTCCATAGGGCTTGCTTATACTGGCTTTTTGATTCCCTTAGGCGGTTATGTGATTTACCTTGTCCTTGTATTTATGGATGCACTTATCAAAACCAAAAAATTAGGGGTCGCATCTTTAGCGTTATTTGCAACAGGAGTACAATTTTTGGGGTATGGATACGGATTTTTAAAATCTACTGCCTATCTTAAATTCAGTAATAAGAAACCAGAGATATTATTCCCTAAATTATTCTTTAAAACCAATTAATGAAAGCGCTCATCGAATGGACAAGTACAGGATTGAAAAAAAGGAAAGTAAAAGTTTTTCTTATATTCTTGCTTTGCGCTACCATGGCTTGGTTGATCAATAAACTGTCGCAGACTTATACCAGCAATACTACGTTTCAAATATCCTACATCAATATTCCATCAGAATTCATTTTAGCGAATATCCCGAAAAAGGAAATACAAGTAAGACTTAGGGCAGTCGGATTCCAATTTTTAGGGTATGGGTTGAAACGTAAAAAAATTAATTTAGACGTTAGCAAGCTGATGTTTAAGGATTCTTCCTATTATTTAACGGGCGATCAAATACAGATACAAATAGAGGCGCAGTTAAATAATAATAGTACGCTAACGGATTTTGATAGTGACCTCATATATTTTGAATTCACTTCCTTGGAAACAAAAAAAGTACCAATTAAGGCCCTTGTAGAGTTCACTTTTTCGAATAATCATATTTTAGAGGGTGAAGTGCAAACCGTACCGGACTCCATAGAAATTACCGGTCCAAAAAGCCTTATTGATACGATTCAAAAAATTGAAACAAAGCTATTTAAGCGTTCTAATTTAAATAATAACTTTTCTAATTCGGTGCCGTTAAAATTGCCAAAGGAGTTGAAAGGTACCACCTATACCCATCAAGAGGTGACCATTAGTGGTGTCGTGGTGAAGTTTTCTGAAAAGGTCTTCGAGGTACCAGTGACCGTCTTGAATTTACCTGAAAATGTAAAGGTGCGTACCTTTCCGGAAAAAGTTGAAGTACGATGTCAAGGTACATTGGATCGATTAAAAGAATTGGAAGCTGAAAATTTTTCGGTTGTAGCAGATTATTTGAATGTTACCCAAGAGACGGGCAATAGATTGCCAATAACTTTGGTACAGTACCCTAAAACATTATACCATGCATTTCTCAGCACCAATGAAATCGAATTTATATTAAGAAGGGAATGAGGATTGTTGGATTGACAGGAGGAATTGGGAGCGGTAAATCTACCGTGGCATCAATTTTCCAAGATTTTGGTGTGCCGGTGTATAATTCTGATGACCGTGCGAAGCGATTAATGAACACCTCTAAAAAAATTAAAAAGCAACTTCTAGGTCTTTTTGGTAGTAAGGCATATTCAGGTGATGAAATCAACAGAGCGTTGATCGCCGAGAAAGTATTTAACGATTCCGAATTATTGGCACAACTCAATGCAGTGGTGCACCCATCGGTGAGAAAGGACTTTATCAAGTGGACCAAAAAACAGGATACGCCCTACGTGATTCAGGAAACGGCCCTATTGTTTGAAAATAAGATGCAAGATTCATATGATAGTATTATACTTGTCACCGCACCAATAGCGCTTAGAATTGAGAGGATCTTGGCAAGGGACAAAACTACAAGGGAACAAATAATGGCACGAATGAAAAACCAACTCGATGATGGGATAAAAATTAAATTATCGGATTACATTATTGAAAATATCGACTTGGAAAGGACTAGGTCAGAAGTTCAAAAGTTACATAAGTTCTACCTTGCGGATTGTGAATAGTTTAACAATTTTAACATTTTTGTTAAGGTTAGGTTAAACGTAGGATCGTCTAACTGTTAAATCTTTAATTTTATAATTCAATGAACAAAAAGTTATTTGTGCTCTTAGTAGTTTTAATGAGCCTTTCACTTATTGGTCTGATTTTCGTTCAAAGTTTCTGGATTAAAAAATCCATCGATAGCACAGAAGAACAATTTTCGAGTAGTGTTTCTGAAGCGTTAAACAGTATTACCAACAAGATTTCCGAAAGAGAAACCAAAAACTATTTTGACAGGTACTTAAATGCAGTGGATAGTATAGGTGAATTGAAAGGATCTCAACTGACTAATTTTTTTTTCATTGATAGGGATATCAACTCCAATGAAATATTACTGTATGAACACGGTATTTTAGAAGAGGATTACGGTATTTCGTCTACGTTCTTTGATAGCGGTGATGGTGCTGATACCACCATCATAAAAAATTATACCAGTAAAAGGACCACATCTATTTTTAAGGAAGATTTCGATTTGGAGGGGAACCGATTTCGATTGAATCCTATACAGCGAATCGAAAAAATTGGAGGCCTTAATAAAATGGAGAAGGCTGCCATGGAGGAAATGTTCATGGTACACGCAAAACGTGTTCCGATTCATAAAAGGGTTTCCAAACAAGAAATTGAATTGTTATTGCAGCGTGAACTGGAGAATAGGGGGATAGATATTGCATTTGAATACGGTGTATTTAGTAACGGTTTGCCGACTAAAGTGAAATCTCCCAGGTTCAAGTATGCTGAAACCAATATCTATAAATCTCCGATGTTCGAAGATTTCGAAGGGGTATCCAATTTTGATTTATTGGTCTCCTTCCCGAAAAAGAAACGATTTTTGGTTCAGTCCATATTAGGCTTGGCAATGCTTTCGTTACTTTTTACGATTATTATCGTAGTAGCATATTCAGGAGCTATTTACCAACTGATACGCCAAAAGCAGATATCGGAAATAAAGACCGATTTCATAAATAATATGACGCACGAGTTTAAGACACCTATAGCAACCATCAATTTGGCCGTCGAGGCCATTAGGAATCCAAAAATTATCGGAGATCAAGAAAAGGTGATCCGGTATTTACAGATGATACGGGATGAGAACAAAAGAATGCACGCACAGGTAGAAAATGTTTTGAGAATTTCCAAATTGGAGAAAAATCAATTGGATATCAGTAAGGATAGGGTAGATGTGCATGATATAATTGAGGATGCCATTACCCATGTGGAATTGATCGTAGGCGATAGAGGTGGGTATATACACACACATTTGGAAGCTGAGCGTTCGGAAGTATTGGCCAATGAAATGCACTTTACCAACGTAATCGTCAATATATTGGACAATGCAATAAAATATTCCAACGAAGCACCTAAAATTGATGTCTTTACGGAACGGGCCAAGAATTACATAATCATAAAGGTTCAGGATCATGGTGCCGGTATGAACAAGACTGTTGTCAAGAAAGTTTTTGAAAAATTTTACAGGGAACATACGGGGGATATCCATAACGTGAAAGGACATGGTTTAGGACTTTCATACGTTAAAAAAATAGTTGAAGACCATCAAGGGGAAGTTTATGCCGAGAGTGAGAAAGGAAAAGGAAGTACATTTTACATCAAATTGCCGTTAATATAAAAAACTATGGAAACAATAAATAAGAAGATACTTTTAGTTGAGGACGATCCAAATTTCGGAATTGTTTTGAAAGACTATTTGTCAATGAATGACTTTGATGTCACCTTGGCGAAAAATGGGATGGAAGGTTTTGAGAAATTCAAAAAAGATAATTTTGATATCTGTATTTTGGATGTAATGATGCCGTATAAGGACGGATTTACCTTGGCCAAGGAGATTCGAGAGAAAAATGAGAATGTCCCCATTGTTTTTCTAACGGCAAAGACGATGAAAGAAGATGTACTAAAAGGCTACAAGGCCGGTGCCGATGATTATTTGAACAAACCTTTTGATTCTGAAGTATTGTTGATGAAGTTGAAAGCGATTATTCAACGCAAAGCATCAAACGGATTGGCCGATAGTAAAAAATTCGAATTCAGTATTGGGGGTTTCCACTTAAATTCAAAATTAAGGTTCCTTAAATATAAGGATGAGGAAGCTATCAAGTTGTCCCCCAAAGAGAATGAATTGTTGCGTTTATTGGCATTGCATGAAAATGATTTGATGCCAAGGGAATTGGCATTGACCAAAATTTGGAGAGACGATAATTACTTCACCTCTAGAAGCATGGATGTATATATCGCTAAGCTACGGAAGTATTTAAGACGCGATGATACGGTTGAAATTTTAAATATCCATGGTGAAGGTTTCCGATTGGTCATAAAGGCTGAGGACGAATAAGTATAGTAGAATTAAATTAATGTAAAGAGGTTGTCTAAAACGATGTATTTTGGTCCTGTTTCCATTTTGAGCAGTCGAAACACTTCAAATATCAAGTAGTTGAAGTTCTCCCCGAGGTTTCGGGGCGCTTGGAATAACAGGGTTAGACTTTTTAGACAGCCTCTTTTATTTTTGTAGTTTCGATACGATTTCATTCACCATTTCTTTAGGGGTTTGGTCTATGGATACCGTTAGTGCTTCTTTTGGTTCTTTTAAGGTATCAAATTGCGATTGCAAGAGACCTTTAGGCATATAATGATTTTCACGTTGGGCCAAGCGAGTGTTTATGAGTTCGAAACTTCCTTTTAAATAAATAAAAAGATGTTGTTCC